>CP006669.1:0-368557 GCA_000471925.1 Ralstonia pickettii DTP0602 | reverse complement strand
GGCTGCAAAATCCATGGCAAGCATCCCGTTAGGGGAACCGGCCACACAAGATCCAAAGACCTTGCGTGCCCCATCAGGCAGCGTAGGCGGAGGTTGATCCCTTGCTGTCTGCTCAAGGAAATGAAACATGCCGTCAATCTTGACGACGCAGCCCAGTCGGTTGTCAGGTCCGCTGACTTGTGCCTGAGTTGATGCAGGTTGAAATGCAAAGATTGATAGGGTGGCCATGGTGGCCGCAACCGCGACCGTATTCATTCTTGGTGTTTTCATGGCAAAACTCCAGAATCCGCAGGCGATAAGTCCTGCGGGTTGCTCTGCCCACCGGGCCGGATTGAGCGCACCGATGGGGCGTAGTTGCCAAACTGCTGATGCAAGACATCTAGCGCATGAAGATCGCCACGTGAGCGACCGCTTGGAGTGAAACGACGGTCGCGTTCGCTGCATCTTCACCGCCACCACATCCTGTCAGCAATAGCGCGCAGATAGCCGCGCTCGCGAAGTGCCACATCCCCGTGGGTTTGTGCATTTGAGTCATGGTGTACCTCCGCTGATGGTGAGAAGCGGTGTCTTCAAGTGCCTTAGTTGGCACTGAATCGGGAGGTTGGCCAAAGGAGGTTCGGCTAATGGATCCTGGCGTTGCCTGCCGATCCACTTCCATTACATATCATGGATTTTGTCTGCGGCACTCCCATTCGGGAGGGATTTAAGGAGCCGTGCTCCGGCAGCCGGATCTACCCATTCCGCTTCCATCTTTGGCTGCTAGTGCAATGTTCCATTCTGTTTGGAACTTAAGCGGCGGTTGGCGCGAATGACCTTCTGTAGGATGTCGCGAGCGCTCTTGGTCCAGATGAACGGCTTGGGGTTGGTGTTGTGGTGAGCGATGTACTCGTTGATGGCGTCGACCAGTTCCGGCACGCTGGTGAATACGCCGCGGCGAAGTCGCTCGGTCGTGATGTCGCGAAAGAACCGCTCGACCATGTTCAGCCATGACGCCGAGGTGGGCGTGAAGTGCATGTTGATGCGCGGATGCTTGGCCAGCCAGTCTTGCACCGCAGGATGCTTGTGGGTGGCGTAGTTGTCTGCGATCAGATGCAGCGTTTTGTCCTTGGGCGTCTCGCGGTCGATCTTGCGCAGGAACTTCAGCCACTCGGTATGGCGGTGGCGCTGCTGGCACTGGGCGATGACCTGGCCATCGAGCACGTTGAGCGCGGCAAACAGCGTGGTCGTGCCGTTGCGCTTGTAGTCGTGCGTCATGGTGGCCGCACGTCCCTTCTTCAACGGCAAGCCGGGCTGCGTGCGATCCAGCGCCTGCACCTGGCTCTTCTCATCGCAGCACAGCACCAGCGCGTGCTCGGGTGGCGACATGTAGAGGCCAACGATGTCTTCAAGCTTTTCGACGAACCGCGGATCGCGCGAGACCTTGAAGCCGCGCACGACATGGGGCTTCAGGCCGTGGGCGTGCCAATGGCGCATGACGGTGCTGGCGCTCACGCCCAACTCGGCGGCCATCTTGCGCGTGCTCCAGTGCGTGGCCGCCACGGGCTTCGTTTGAGTGGTCAGCTCCACCAGCCGCGCCGTGTCCACCTTCACCGGCGGCGCACCGCGCGGCAAGTCGCGTTCGATACCGGCCAGCCCCGATTGCGCATACCGCTCACGCCAACGCGAGACCTGCACGCGTCCGACTCCCAACTGCTCGGCGATGTCCTTGTTCTGCAATCCGTTGGCGGCCAGCAGCACAATGCGCGCGCGCTGCGCCAGCCTCACGCTCGTGAGCTTCGACCGAACCAGCCTCGTCAACTTGGTTCGCTCCTCGTCGGTCAACATGATCTCGGGGGCAACTCGCACTCGCTCTCTCCACGCTGTATCGCAGTAGGGCATTGGAGACGCCGAATTCATATAAGTTCCATCAAGAACTGAACGCTACACTAGTTCTTCCGAAGCGGCCAGGACATGGGCGGCGGCTAACCCGCAGTCGAATCCCATCGGACACGTCTCCCGTTCCCGACATGTTGGCGTGGCGGGCGTGGAGCTGGTCGTTGCCGGCATGGAGTCATTGCCCTTCCGCAGGTTCGCCTCGAGGAAGGCCATAGGTCTCCCCCAGGGCCTTGCATCGAGCCGGAGAGCTAGTGCAGTGTTCCATTCTGTTTGGAACTTAAGCGGCGGTTGGCGCGAATGACTTTCTGCAAGATGTCGCGAGCGCTCTTGGTCCAGATGAACGGCTTGGGGTTGGTGTTGTGGTGAGCGATGTATTCGCTGATGGCGGCGACTAGCTCCGGCACGCTGGTGAATACGCCGCGGCGAAGTCGCTCGGTCGTGATGTCGCGAAAGAACCGCTCGACCATGTTCAGCCATGACGCCGAGGTGGGCGTGAAGTGCATGTTGAAGCGCGGATGCTTGGCCAGCCAGTCTTGCACCGCAGGATGCTTGTGCGTGGCGTAGTTGTCGGCGATCAGATGCAGCGTTTTGTCCTTGGGCGTCTCGCGGTCGATCTTGCGCAGGAACTTCAACCACTCAGTATGGCGGTGGCGCTGCTGGCACTGGGCAATGACCTGGCCATCGAGCACGTTGAGCGCGGCAAACAGCGTGGTCGTGCCATTGCGCTTGTAATCGTGGGTCATGGTGGCCGCGCGCCCCTTCTTCAGCGGCAGCCCGGGCTGTGTGCGATCCAACGCCTGCACCTGGCTCTTCTTGTCGCAGCACAGCACCAGCGCGTGCTCGGGTGGCGACATGTACAGGCCCACGATGTCCTCAAGCTTCTCGACGAACTTCGGATCGCGCGAGACCTTGAAGCCGCGCACGATGTGCGGCTTCAACCCATGGGCGTGCCAATGGCGCATGATGGTGCTGGCGCTCACGCCCAACTCGGCGGCCATCTTGCGCGTGCTCCAGTGCGTGGCCGCCACGGGCTTGGCTTGAGTGGTCAGCTCCACCAACCGCGCCGTGTCCACCTTCACCGGCGGCGCACCGCGCGGCAAGTCGCGTTCGATACCGGCCAGCCCCGATTGCGCATACCGCTCACGCCAACGCGAGACCTGCACGCGTCCGACTCCCAACTGCTCGGCGATGTCCTTGTTCTGCATTCCGTTGGCGGCCAGCAACACGATACGCGCGCGCTGCGCCAGCCTAACGCTCGTGAGCTTCGACCGAACCAGCCTCGTCAACTTGGTTCGCTCCTCGTCGGTCAACATGATCTCGGGGGCAACTCGCACTCGCTCTCTCCACGCTGTGTCGCAGTAGCGCATTGGAGACGCCGGACTCATATAAGTTCCATCAAGAACAGAACGCTACACTAGTTCTTCTGAACCACGATACTGGCGCCGCCGATCACGGTCCCTTCGTTCACCGTGCCGTCAGGGCTACTATCCATCTGATTGTCGTAGTCCACCACATCGGCCCCGGCATCAGCATCGTAGTGCCAGTTCTTGATGCGGAAGCGATCCGGCGTTCCCTTTGCCACAAGATTTCCGTCGATCGCCGTCAGGAGGAACTTGTAGTTGCCTGTACCGTTGATAGTGCCCGTCCTCTTGTATTGGGCGCGGGCGCCAGCAACTACGAACCAGTCATAGTTCTCGCTATGGAGATTCAGCTTAAATGGACCTAGGTAAAGGCGGGTAATGATCGATGGGGTGCCGGGCCTTGTTGGATTAGGCTTCTATCCCGAACACTGTTTCGACACATAGATCTTTAGTGTGCGAAACTCCTGAGCCTGCCTTCAGCCTCGGCGACGATATTCCGAACTACCTCGGCGGCGGGCGGAATGTCATGAACCAGGCCAACCACCTCACCCGCGATGACTGCGGCGACGTTGAAATCTCCTCGCTCACGGGCCTGGCGATAGCGCTCCGCCTCTTGCGGGTGTTGAAGCAGTGCAGTTTCGCGTCCTTCCCATACTTGCGAGAAGCTATTCCTCAACACGCGCCCGTTGTAAGGTGCAGGCCAAACGTTGCAGCGCACAATATCGAACAGAATACTGCGGATGGTTTCATCTCCGACGGCGGACACGATTCGCGCTTTGGCATCGGCATGGCCCGCGGATTCGACCGTCGCGTAGAAGCGCGTTCCCATCAACACGCCGCTCGCCCCGAGCATCAATGCCGCCGCCAATCCGCGTCCGTCCGCAATGCCTCCAGCCGCAACTACTGGCACCTCGCCGCATAGATCGACAACCTCGGGAACCAAAGTGAACGTCGTTCGCGAACAAGCGTGACCTGCGCCCTCCGTGCCCTGGGTGACGATAATATCTGCGCCACATGCAAGGGCTTCTCGTGCCTGGTCGACTGCCTGCACACCACAGATCAGGAGAGCGCCGCTACGCTTGATCGTCTCGGCATGCGGCGCAGGGTTGCCGAACGAAAGCATGACCGCCGCGGGCTTGCGCTCCAGCGCGAAATCGAGACAGCGCGGATTGCGTGCCAGGGTCCACGTGATAAAGCCGACGCCAACTCGCGCATCTCCGGCGGCAGCGAACTGCCGTTCCAGCCAGCTTTCGTCACCATATCCGCCCCCGATCAGACCGAATCCGCCTGCCGTCGACACGGCGGCAGCAAGCGCCCCACCGGCTACCAGATCCATCGGCGCCAGCAAAACAGGGTGGTCAACCTCAAGGAGTGCAGTCAACCGAGTGTCGATCGCCATGATCGCCTCCTTGCAACATTTGAAAGCATCAGCAGGTGGATGACAGCAGCCAGGCGCCACCGTGGAGTCGGAACCAGCGAAGGCGCGGCGGACCAAAAGAATTCATTGTCGGACACGACAAAGGCAAGTCAAGGCGCCGCACACGTTCCTCGACTGTCTGTAAATTTTCATGGGTGCCGAGTGAAGGAACTGTGCTCGATTGGGCGCAAATGCTCGTTCAACGCGTCGATAGCCGTTTCCCTGTCGCGAGCGTGTAGCGCCTCGGCGCTGGACCGCTGCCGCACCGCGTTAGCTGAGAGCGACCCCGCTTTCCCCGACAGATCGTAACTATTGGACATAGCACCCTCCGCACGGCCTACTTATCCACGCCAGCCACGCCTCTTTGAGAAAAAATGACCGCTGGCGTCGGACTTTCGTTGACGATCAGCTTGAAGATATCCGGACGCGCGTAGTGGCCCACAGGATCGAAGTCAAACTGGCCACGCGCAATCTCCTCAGTATCGAGCTCGGCAGTCAGGGTGACTTCGCCGTTGTAGTCCGGGCCTGCAAGAACCCGGCCAAGCGGATCAATGATCATGCTTCCGCCACGCATCAGCACGGCATTCCCGTCATCGGAGAGGCGGTTATGCATGTCGCCGGGAAAACTTGCGCGCGTCAGATACTGACATGCCGACAAGACAAAACACCGGCCCTCGAGTGCAATATGCCTGGCTGTTGCCACCCAGCTATCCCGATCGTCCGCAGTCGGGGTACAGTAGATCGCGATCCCTTTGCCATACATTGCCGTGCGGAGCAACGGCATGTAGTTCTCCCAGCAGATGACCGCCCCCAGCGGACCCCAGGGCGTTTCCACGACGTCGAGGGTAGATCCGTCGCCAAATCCCCAGCACAAGCGTTCTGCCGCGGTTGGCATCAGTTTTCGGTGCTTGCCAAGTAGTGCGCCGTCGGGGCCGAAGTACAGCGCGGTACAGTACAGCGTACCGCCCTCCCGCTCGATCACGCCTATCACGACATACATCGAGGCATCGCGCGCGGCCTGTCCCAAGGCATCGGTCTCAGGGCCCGGCAACCGAATCGCACGACCCTGATATCGGGCGTATTCCTGCCGGCCCTCTGGCGTGCGAGCGCCGATGAAAATGTGGAAGTCCGCTCCCTTGGGGTAGCCGCCAATGAACGCCTCCGGAAAGAGCGCGACCTCGGCCCCGCGCTGGCGTGCCTCTGCAATCAGAGCCGCAGCCTTGTTCACCGAGGCCGCCGTATCCCCGGGAACCGGCGCGGCCTGCACCACTGCGG
This sequence comes from Ralstonia pickettii DTP0602, assembly GCA_000471925.1. NCBI lineage: Bacteria > Pseudomonadati > Pseudomonadota > Betaproteobacteria > Burkholderiales > Burkholderiaceae > Ralstonia > Ralstonia pickettii. The sequence continues at coordinate 362,629 of CP006669.1, read as the reverse complement.
CGACAAATTTTGTCATGCTGCTCTCCCTCTGTTCTCTTGTTGCAGGCGGCGAAGCATCGGAGTCGCGCCAGGCATCCGGCTTGGGCGGTCTCGGCACACTGACCATTAGCGTACCGCCACGTCGTATTCGCTCTGTTCGCATCCCGACAGATGCTCGCAGTTGAATGCGTGCTGGCAGTAACATGAACGTACTTCAAGCTTATGAGCCTAGATTTCTCGCGTTGGAATTACAAGGAGATCGGGTTTATATCTGACTTTCTTTAAGTTGAAAATGTTTAAAAATTTAAGATCACCCCATGTCGGGGTTATCGTGCTTTGGGCGCAGAATGTCACGCTGAGATCCGGAAATTCCAATGCCATCAACGACTTACGGGACAGGAAGAAAAAACAACACGTGGCACGCGTGAGTCGTTGAGTTATCGGAATATTATTCCTTCGACCGTATCAATCTGCGCAGAAAGGACGATCACCCCCTATCAGGCGCTGTCCGACAAAAGAGAAAAGCCCTCGGCCGGGGAGGGCGAGGACTTGAAAAGACTGATCGGGCGGGTGCAGAACCGCCCTGATGCTGGCATCAAAAAAATAACTGATATCCGAGGCCGAGATCTGAGCACGGCTCCACTGCCTAAAGCCCTCACCATTGTTTGGCCGAGGGCTTTGTCTTGCGCTTCACGCCATTCACCGCACTTGGCAGGGTCCGGGCGTGCATGTCACGGTAGACCCTGGCGGCACAATGACCGTACGACCGCTCGCCGGGGGAGGCGAAGGCGACTCGATGACATGGCGCTCAAATGAGAAGCAACTGCCCAGCCCCAGCAGAGGCAACAAAGCCAGTGAACGTACAAAGAGTCTTAAGCTTGCCATGTTGATCTCCCCTCCCAGTCGGGTAAGGCGGTCGGTGCGGGTGCCCGGAACGTAGCTTTTTCCGTTGTGAAAGTATAGGAAATGACAGACGCGACCCGCCCTGCCAACTTCCGGGCCTCCTCGGCCGAGGGCTTTGCTCTTTGTCGGACGGCTGTGCTCAATGACCAGCTCCGGTCTTACGTTGAACGACGGTATCCCTCCATCGCCGGAGAAGAAGCCCGTCGCCTTGCCGCTTAGTCAGCCCCCGTACATGGACGCCCCCAGTTTGCCAAGCGCTCAATCAATGATGACCGGAAGGTGGATTGCAACCGTACATTCGGACTTTCGCTGCGGCACCGCCGCTGTCCCTGATGGGTTTCGCTGGCCAGATCCCTATCGATTTGCCGCACTCAGAAGTGCTTGGGGGCTGTCGGGCTTTACCGGCCACGGTCTAACCTGTCTTGCCATCATTTCATGATTGCCTGAGCAATCTGTGGTCTGCTTCTCCTACTGATACCGCTTCACGCCTTAAATGAGAGACCTGCCTACGCTGCTGCAGCCGCAGGAGTGTAGGCAGGTCGGTACTCCCTGTCATGCCTCCATAATGCCCACACAGTTCGAGCGATTTTGTTGGCCAGCGCGACTGCGGCTATGTTGCTATTGCGCCGACGCGCCACGTCGTGGACCCAGCCTTGCTCCATACCCTTGCGTCGTGACGCGAAGATTGCTGAGCGCGCACAGTGAATCAACAGTGTCCGCAAGTAGGAATCGCCACGCTTGCTGATTCCAAGCAGATTTTGCTTTCCACCGCTTGAGTGTTGCCTTGGCACCAGGCCAAGCCAAGCGGCCAACTCTCGGCCGTTCTTGAAGTGCTTCGCGTCCCCGATTGTTGCCACCAGCGCAGTGGCTGTCACGGGTCCGACACCTGGTATCTTCTCAAGCTTGCAGGACAAGTCGCTCTGCCTGTGCCACGCCCTGATCTCGGCATCGATTTCTGATACCTGTTGGTGAAGCGCTTTGAGATGTGCCATCAAGCGTTGTATGAGCTGCCGGAACGTCCCCGGTAGCTCGTTCGAGCCGTCCTCAATGATGTCGGGGACCTTTTCCGCAATGCAGGCGATTCCTTGAGGTAAGACGAATCCATACTCGCTGAGCAGGCCACGGATCTGATTGGCCTGCGCGGTGCGAGCGCTCACAAATCCCTGGCGAGCCCGATGCAAGGCCAACATCGCCTGCTGCTCGACATTCTTGATCGGTACAAAGCGCATGTTGGGACGGGTTACCGCTTCGCAAATCGCCTCTGCGTCGGCGGCATCGTGCTTGTTGGTCTTGACATAGGGCTTGACGAACTGCGGTGCCATTAGGCGGACCGTGTGCCCCATGCCTTGTAGCTTCCTGGCCCAGTAATGTGCACTTCCGCACGCTTCCATGCCAACAAGGGCGGGCGCAAGGTTCGCGAAGAATATTGCCACCTGATGACGTTTGAGTTGTCTTCTCAAGACGATCTTGCCGTTCTCAGAAACACCATGAACCTGGAATACGTTCTTCGCCAGATCGATGCCGATGGTAGTAGCCTTCATGATGGACGCTCCCTTCCGTGAAGTGGTGATACGCAACTCCACTGTGGCACACCGATGCCGTTTGGTTGGGGGCGTCCATCCCATTGTTTTGGCGCGGTCTCCGCAGTTGGCGCCGGAACGTATTCCACCACCGCGCCCGCGACCGCATTTGTGACTGCAGCCACCGCGCCGCCGAGTCCCGACTCTCCTGCGCCTTTTATGCCGAGCGGGTAAAAGGGGTTGGGCGTGATCCTACGGCCACCCATCTAGTCGAGGTGATTGCCTGCCACCCTTGCCTATATGGGCAGTTGCCTTCTCATCACCCGCGCGCCTCCCGCGCAGTCAGTATGACCTGCGGGACGCAGGCGCAACGCGCGCCCGCCCCTTCGTGACTACACGGCACTCAGCCAATTCGGATACCAAGGCGCACTTATCGCCACATGGCATCAAATGCAAAGTCTGCGGCAGCCCAAGCAAAGTTGGGGCTTGCCGCAACACCTACTTTGGTAATGAGTCGGATCTCCTCATCGGCCAGGTGAAGCGGCTTGTAGCCCTTGAGCTTGTAATTTACCTAAACGAAGTCTTAATCATGTTTGGATTGTTCAAGAAGCAGCCTGCGAACATCTACGATTTGCCCTTTGGCGAAAAGAGCGAAGGGGAAATCCGAAAACTTGCAGAAAATTTGTCCAACCAAATCCGGGTCATTGTGCATGAAGATGTTTCTGGCTCAAATTGCAAGAATGATGGACGGGCATCTCTCCTGATCGAAGAAGCGGCATTCGATATTAGCAGCAACATGTTCGATCGCATCAAGATTTGGGAAGGTGTAGAGAACGTTGACATGGTCGCATACCGCAACCTTATCGCGGCATTCCAAAACCCGAGGCGGCGCAACGGCCTCATCGCATCGATGATCTAAGCAACTCCGGCTCTTTGCAAGCGGCAAAGTGTCCGACCTTGCCAACCTGGTTGTAATAGACCCGGTTGGGATATGCCCGCGCCAGCCAAGCCTTCGGTGGCCAGTAAACCTCGCCTGGAAAGACGGCCAATGCCGCCGGAACGGTAACGCGGCTGGTCTTTGCTGGCGCCACGCTGGTCTCCCTGTAGATCCGGGCGCTGGACTCGTCGGTGTTCGTCAGCCATTAGAGCGAGACGTTGTCGAGGATCGGATCACGACCCAGTGTCCGGCGTGTAGAGACCCAGTCGGCCAACTTGCTGAGATGCGCGGCAAGGCCCGTTATCGTCCCCTATCGCGTCCAGGCAACGTCGGTCTCACGTTCTGCAAGGCCCCGCGCGCTCGGGGCGACTGGTTGTAACTGCGGGGGTCAAAGCCGCTGCGGTCGCGCCTGGGGGAGTACGGAATGCAAGAGAATTACAAATCACTGCAACTAAAAATCCATCACACTGTGAGCCAACACCCCACGGACGGGTGATGACATTCAAAACAACTTCGATGCATATTGTCGGGCTTTGGAGGAAGCTGCTTTCAGAGGTGGTCGCTAACACCCGTGCAGCGCAGCAAAAAAGGGTCAACAATGATAAGAGATATCCGACTACGGGCTGCTGGGTCAGCGGAGTCAGAGGCCATCTCGCGAGTCCTGCAGACTTGCGGCTTGCCTTATGACGAAATAGAACACCCATCCAGCCTATTTCATATCGCCACCATGGGCGGAAAGGTGGTCGGCTGTGCCTACGGCGAACAGCATGGTCGCACCTTCGCCATTCACGCGGCGGCTGTCCTTCCGGAGTGCCGCGGGCACCGTGTTGCAACCTATCTGGTCAGCACACTCCTGATGCGCGCACGGGCCCATGGCTGCATAAAGGCAACAGTCCTCAACCCCGAGCAACCTGGCTTCTTTGCCCGATGCGGCTTCACCTTAACTCCTGCAGACAGCGTGACGCATGAGCTGCACTTATCCAGAGAGACGCTCCGACGCTTCGGCATAAGGACTCACTATATGTGCCGTCACCTCGATTAGTCCCTCGACAAACCATACCTGGCCCCTGACCAAGATAAAGGTTTATGTGCTGCAGAGCATAAAGCGTATCTTGGTCGCAGGCCTATTCGTTGACCTTGGCCAATAGCAGGTGCATCGGACAAGTTGCCGAATAGCCCTGGCATAGGCCGTCACCGGAATCAGTTCGTTGCCTTGAACATGTCCTCGACTACCTTCTTGGCGTCGCCGAACACCATCATGGTCTTGTCCATGTAGAACAGCTCGTTGTCCAGGCCGGCGTAGCCGGCGGCCATCGAGCGCTTGTTGACGATGATGGTCTTGGCCTTGTACGCCTCCAGGATCGGCATGCCCGCGATCGGCGACTTGGGATCGGTCTTGGCCGCCGGGTTGACGGCCCCTGACCAAGATACGCCCAAACCGCTATCATAAGCCTTCTGGTTATATAGATGGCAATGATAATAACTTGAGGAAATAAGCAAGAAACTGTCACCTGCCCCAGCTACGCTGGCCGGCCTTTCAGCGATTGTCGAGATCCTGTATGGCCACCGTCGAGCGTACCGCCTACCCGCGTTTCCCAAAGGTCTTTTCCCTCAAGGAATTGCGGGCCTGCTACACACCAAGCGCGGAAGAGTTGGACTGGGCGACGCGGTCCACACGCGGGCAAGAATCGCGACTTGGTCTGCTGGTGCTCCTGAAGGTCTTTCAGCAGCTACACCACTTCCCGAACCTTGACACGATTCCTGCCAGCGTGCCGGAACTGGTGCGCATCAGTGCCGGCCTGAACCCAGGTACGAAGTTTGGCTACGACCGAAAGGTGTCGCCGACCTTGTTCCGGCACTACACGGCCGTGCGAGAGTTCCTTGGCATCCAGGCCTACCTCGGCACCGATGCCAACGAGGTCACTATCCGTGCTGCGCGCGACGCCGCCGAAACGATGGACCAGCCGGTTGACATCATCAACGCGACGATCGATGCCCTGGTCCTGCGTCAGATCGAACTGCCATCCTTCTCCACGTTAGATGCCATCGTCGAGCAGGTCCACGCTCGCACGCAAACTGCCCTGTTTCGCCGCATCAGACGACGCCTGTCCGAGGACGAGCAGCACCGGCTTGACCGGTTGCTGACCCGAGACCTAGCAAGCCGTCAAACCGCTTATCACAACATCAAGCGCCACGCGCTGCGTCCCTCGCGCAAGCACCTGACTCTGCTGATCGAGCATCTAACCTGGCTGGACACCATTGGAGACTTTTCCAAGACCGTGGCAGGCGTGCCGGCTTCCAAGCTGCGGTCCTTGGCGAGCCAGGCTATGAGCCTAGACGCGGCCAATCTCAAGGAGATCTTGCCGGAAAAGCGTTATGCGCTGATGGTGGCGCTCCTCAATCAAATGCGGGTACGGGTGCGGGACGATCTCGCCGAAATGTTTATCCGGCGCATGAGCGCCATCCACAAGCGGGCACGGGAGGAGTTGGAGCAAATCCAGTCCCGCCGCCGCGCGCAAATGGAAAAGCTCGTCGCGCTGCTCGACGGCGTGGTCGAGATCGTTGCCGAGGGCGAGGATGATGCTCAGATCGGCGTAGAGGTAAGGCGCCTTCTTGCCCCCTCAGGCGATTTGGAGCCTCTACGCGAGAGCTGCGCCGAGGTCCGCGCCTTCAGCGGGAACAACTACTTGCCCCTTTTGTGGCGGCATTTTCGCCCGCACCGCTCGGTAATGTTGCGCCTGGCCGAAGTGCTGAAGTGGCAGTCAACCAGCCAGTCGTGCACCCTGCTGGCCGCACTGGCAGTAGTGTTGAAGAATGCGGCCCTGCACCGCGAATGGTTTGCCGCCGACGTCGATCTGAGCTTCGCCTCGGAGCGCTGGCGTAAGCTCGTACAGCGCTCTGACATTCTGGGGCCTGGCATCAATCGGCGCTATCTGGAGCTCTGCGTGCTTTCGCATATGGTTGGCGAACTGCGCTCTGGCGACCTCTGTGTCGTCGGCTCGGACGCGTTTGCCGACTACCGGCTGCATCTGTTGCGCTGGCGTGAATGCGAGCGCCGCCTCCCTGACTACTGCGCCAAGTTGGAGATGCCGACCAACGCGCAGGATTTCGTTGCACACCTACGTCAGTGGTTGGCCGCGACGGCACAGAACCTGGACGATAGTTTTCCGGATAAGCGTCAGCACGTCACCATTGGCCGCAACGGCGAGCCGGTATTCCGTCGGACCGTCGCCAAGGAAATCCCCGCCAGCGCGCTTGCGCTTCAGCAGACGCTGATCCGCCACATGCCGAACCGCAACCTGCTGGACGTCCTGGCCAACATCGAGCATTGGACCCACTTCACGCGCCACTTCGGCCCGCTTTCAGGCAGCGATCCCAAGATCCGCCACGCCGCCGAGCGCTACTTGCTGACGATCTTCGCGATGGGCTGCAATCTCGGACCCACGCAAGCAGCTCGCCACATGGGCGAACGGGTGACGCCGCACATGATGTCGTTCGTCAATCGGCGGCATATGAGTCTCGAACGGCTTGAAACCGCGCAGCGCGAACTGATCGAGTTGTATCTTCAGCTCGACCTGCCCAAGCATTGGGGGGACGGTAAGACCGTGGCGGCCGACGGCACGCAATACGACTTCTACGACAATAACCTGCTCACGGGCTACCACTTCCGCTACCGTAAGAAGGGCGCGGTGGCCTACCGGCATGTTGCAGACAACTACATTGCCGTATTCCGACACTTCATCCCGCCCGGCGTGTGGGAGGCTGTCTACGTCATCGAGGGCTTGCTCAAGGCAGGCTTGAGCGTGGAGGCAGACACGGTGCATGCCGACACCCAGGGCCAGTCGGCTGCGGTTTTTGCCTTTACCTACCTGCTTGGCATCAACCTGATGCCGCGGATTCGCAACTGGCAGGATCTGAAACTTTACCGAGCCGACCCCAGTTCCAAGTATCGTCACATTGACCGTCTCTTCTCGGGCGCGGTGGACTGGGACCTGATCGCCCTTCATTGGCAGGACCTGATGCAGGTCGCTTTGTCGATCCAGGCCGGAACCATATCCTCTCCCCTACTGCTGCGCCGCTTGGGATCGGATAGTCGCAAGAATCGCCTCCTGCTGGCCGCCCAGGAACTGGGCAAGGTTGTTCGCACCGTGTTTCTGCTGGAGTGGATCGGCAGCCGCGAACTGCGCCAGGAAATCACTGCGACTACCAACAAGATCGAGTCCTACAATGGCTTTGCCAAGTGGTTTTCGTTCGGCGGCGATGTGCTGCCAGTGAACGATCCCGACGAGCAGCAAAAGCGATTGCGCTACAACGATTTGATCGCCTCCGCAGTGATCCTTCAGAACACCGCCGACATGATGCAGGCACTTCGCGCCATGGAGAAGGATGGTATCAAGGTCGACGTACACGACATCGGCTTCCTCAGCCCCTATCTCACCAGCAACATCAAGCGCTTTGGCGACTACAAGCTAAACCTTGAGCGGACTCCGGAGGCTTGGATCCGCGACAGTCTCTTCGCTGCCCCCGCATTCTCCGCTCGGAAACCACGCCATGCCTAACACCCAGACCCCTTTTGGCCCGGTTGACACCGATGCCTTGCATCGCCTGCAGGACAGTTTCGACACCAGCGAGATCCTGCGCATTGTGGACCTCGTCGATACGATACGAACCCGAGTCAGCGAGCCAGCAGGCATTCGCGACGATTTACTCCAGTTACATGGCATGGCCCATACGGTTCTCAATGGTGCCAGTCTCGTCTCGGGAGCAACGAATCCAGCCTTGGTCGAGCAGGCCGAGGCCATTGTGGAGGAACTGGAAGACTTGACACGGATGCTCCAACGCGCCGTGCACGCGCTGCGCCCACTAGAACTTCTCCGACCTTCCGGCGACGCGTGACAGGCTTGCTGCATCGATAGGTGCACCGGCCTGCAATAGCCGACTGTCCATCTTGTGCTGCCTGCAAGCCATTCCGGCTGAGCACCAGAAAAGCCTTTGGTACGCCTCGAGCGCTCGCCTTATATCGAAGATGCACAGTTAGGCGAATTCATCATAACTGGGAGGCTTATGATAGCGGATTGGGCGTATCTTGGTCGCAGGCCTTTATGGCTCGCGGCCAAGAGCTCCAGCGTCAGCTACAGCGGCGAGCTAACGCCAGAGGAGTTGGAGCAGGCACTGGCATCCGGTGAAATCCCTGCCCAACATCATGCTCAACTGGCTCACGTACTCGACGAAGCGCCGCTTCAGCTTGTCTGCAAGGTGGTGGCTGAAGTTGCCGCCAAGCGGCACCGCGAAACTACCGAGATCTGGAAAAACCTGCGGCGCCTGGCACAGACCCTCAATGCTACGCGCTCGGGCCTATGGGGTGATCGGTCATGACTGCTTCGGCGTGCGTTGCAGCTTGACTGGGACCGGGTCCTGAGGACGGAGCTGCGCCGTCAGCATGTCCCGCAGGCGCGGCAAGCCGATGATCCAGCCATTGCGCACGATATCCACGGACGGAACCAGGTGATCCGGGTGCTCCGCGAAGTAGCGCTCGCTCGCAGCCATGAGGCGGCGAGATTCGACCGGCAGATTCGGACTCAGAACCATCGCGGCGAGCCGGAAAACGTTTGCCTCCCGCTGATTGCCGGCCACGGCCAGTCGACCACGCGGCAGCCGTGCACCTTTCCAGTAGCTCACATTCCTCATCTCTCGAGGTCACCGGCGGATCTCCTTGGACAAATCCCTCGGTGGCGCATTCGCGCGCGTAGCGCCTAGGCCTTCCTCTGGGTGCGACGGCGCGTTGGCAATGGGGGAAGGTTGGTGTCACGCATCATGTAGCGTGCGCAGGCCTCGATGTCTTGGTCGGAAACTCCGGCTTCCGCAAAGGTGTTCCTCCATCCAGAAACGATCTCCAGAATTTGCTCGGCTTCAGCATGCGCCTCCGCGGGCGTGAGCATGAAGCGGGTGGCCTGGGTCAGGGCGTTTTGCAGCGTCGGGTCCGTGCCGTGATCGCCGACAATCAGTTGCTGGTAGGGAATGCCTTGCAATTGCGGCTGGACGTCATAGACCGGTGACAGCCGCCAATCTTCCCCACCTTGATGCAGGAAGGCGTGATTCTTGGCGTGGTCGTCCGTGTTTTCGATGAGGATGTTCAGGACCATGCGTCGGAACATCTGGAGACAGTCGTCGAGAGGCCAGGGTGAGTAGCGGCGCGCCACCTCCGCGATGTCTGCATAGGACATTTGTTCCTCAGGGATGCCATCGGCAAGCAGCAGCGTGCGCGCGCTCGCGAAGTGGATGCGGTCGCCGCCAGGTTCCCGGTCAAACCGCTTGACCAGTAGCGTGTTTTTCCTGCCCAGCTGGACGAGCCTGGACTCGGGCGCCTCGATGCCGCACGCTTGCGCCAGCACGAGTGAGGCATGCTCAATCGCGCAGAAATCCACCTCGTCGCCCTCTGCTGGGAACTTGGCGATCCAGGAGCTTCCTTCATCATCGACAATCGCCTTGGGACGGGCGCCGCCAGCGGTGCCGCCCGGTCGCAGCAACTGGCGAAGACGATCGTCGATTGGCAGCTGCAGTTCGACGGCGCGCGCGGCCTCGAGCAATCCTGGCAGATCCCCGCGATGGAACACGGGAGGATGATTGACCTCATACCGATCCGCCACCCCGGCGAAGCCGAGCGCGCCGATCCGGTCCTCGCCGGCCAAGGCCAGGTAGTCAATAGCCGCGCGCCTGCGTGGATTGAAGGCCCGATCGATAACGCGCCGGCCCCAGCGGTCCGGTCCAGCGTCTTCGAAAACAGGGTGTAGCTCTAGGCCGGACGGCGCTGAATACTTGCCATCACGGAGCGGCAAGTCTGGGGAGAGAGCGATGGCGTCCTTACGCTGCAGATAATCAGGCACGTAAGAGAACAGGCACTGCCGACCACCGATTAGATCCAGGCGGCCGCAGAGCACAGGTTCATGGCTGTGCGGTCGGTAAAACCAAACGTACAGGTGATCGTTCATGGTTTCTTCCACTGGGACTGCGACTTGGCGGCAGGCCGTTGAACGCGGGAGATCTCCAGATCCAGCGCGACCTCATCCGCGGCAGGATTCGCAATCTCTGGAAGCCATTTGAGGCGTCCAACCAGCCAGAGCGCCATTGCATAGACGGCGACTGACACCGACGGATCGCCTTGCTCCATCTTCCGGAGCGTCGGCACTGAAACCTGCATCCGCTCGGCGAAGGCCACCATTGTCTCTTTGCGCCGCTTGCGGGCAACTTGCAGATTGAGACCGAGCTGGATCAGCGACCGGCTGACCGGGCCTGGTAGGGTTGAAACTGCGCTGGCTTTCCTAGGCATGATGCAAATAATAATAGTCTAAATCGCTAAAAACAGAACGTATTATTTGCTTTTTCGCCGGATGTCAGCTTTCCATTAGCGGCGTATACGTCACTTTCGCATAATTAACATTATGTTACGTTTAAGGCACATTCAGGCATTGTACGTCAACTACCCGTTGGCGACCCGGACAACGACTCGCTGAACGTGGAGTGGCGCATGCGGGTACCACGGCCCTGCGCTTACCCTTGGTTGTATCTCAATTGAGATGCATAATGTAGGTCAAAGCATAGGAGATTTCCATGGCGCATACCTCAATGCTGCACATCCGCGTGGACGACGACCTCAAAGCCCGGGCCACGCAAAACCTCGCCAGCGTCGGGCTAACCGTGTCCGACGCAGTTCGCATCCTGTTGACACGAATCGCCAAGGAGGGCGGGCTGCCGCCCGGTCTGACGACGGATCCCGAGACCTATGATGCTTGGTTCCGCGCCAAGGTCCAGCAAGCGCTGACCGACCCTGCCCCGCCGCTCCCGCATGACCAGGTCATGGACGACGTTCAGGCGCTGATCGACCGGAAACGCCGTGCGCGCGGTTGAATGGACGCGGTGGGCCAGGGCCGATCTTCTCGCCATCGTGGACTACATCTCGGATGAGAATCCGGATGCGGCCCAGAGCCTGAAGGACGACCTCGAAGCGAAAGCGGCACGGCTGCCGGAACACCCCGAGCTCTACCGAGCCGGCCGCGTCGCGGGCACGCGCGAGATGGTCGTGGCGGCCAACTACCTGGTCGTGTACGCCGTGGATGCCACCACCATCCGGATCCTGCGGGTACTCCATGCCGCGCAGCAATGGCCGTCGCCCGGTTGAGCCAGGCGAGGACTGACCAAAAAATGGGTGCGCCGCCCTGCCGCGACGCGCCTTCGGCTTCGCCCTTGGCGAAGCCACCAGCCTTTTGCGTGACAGACCGCCTGAGACCTCCAAGCACTAGCGCTGCCTGGCGTCGTCGTCCTGGACGCGCAAACACGGCGCGCCGGCTTCGACGCTGGTCGTCGCGGCAGCTCGTCGACTGCCTTTTTGAGATTGTTGCCGCGCGTTGGATGTGACTGCCGAACTCAGGGGCTAAGCACGAGTCCGTCGCCGAGCTTGGCCGCCAGCGCCGTCAAGTTCTGGCAGAATTTTCGCTTCTCCTCTGGCACCCCCCGCTGGGCGGCGATCCATCCCTTGAACGCGCAGAAGGACTCGGGGGAGATCGCTGTCAGGCGCTCCATGACGCCCGTTTTGGTAAAGACAATCGTGCTTACCCGACCGCCACGCAGGAGCTTGGTCATCCCATATGACATGGCCGCCCCACTGTCATCCGCAATCGTGGTCGACAGCGTCGCTTCCGGCGTGCTCGCTTGCACGGCGCCAACGATGTCGACCACGAAGCCGACTTCGTTTCGCCCGCGCACGCAGAACCCCATCCTGGGGGCGAGCATGAAGGTCGGATCCACTGCCTGGAGTGCGGGCAGGATGACTGACTCTGCGATGGGCTTCGCCGTGACGAACTGCACGCGCTTGTTGTACAGCCCGAGTCTGACGGCATCGTCGATGCGGCAGCCCGCGGCGGACGCATAGGCAAGAATCGCGTAGTTCCCAATCACCGAGATCGTCTCCGCGAAACCCGCGCGGCGAAACGCCTCCAACAACTGAACCAGAATCTGTGGGGCATTGCCAGGCGCGTAGGCGGAAATCTCGCTTTCGGTTCGCGTCAGTTCCAGCCGCTTGGCCGCGGCGCGGCCTGGGCGGGTCGCCCCCGACGCCTCCGCGCGCACGGCGGCCTCCCATTCCGCAAAGCGCTGACATGCAACGCCATACTGCTCCAACTCAAGGCGCTCCAGATGGCGGACTTCAAAGCCGCCGCATTGGAATTTGCGACGCCCAGACGAGGCGGTCGCTCGCGCTGGGGCCTTCGTGGCACTCGCAAAGTCGTGCGCCGCTTCGCGGGGCGGTTCAGGCGCGGGAGCGGGACTCGCCGGACGCTCTTCCGTTGCCGCCTGCTTCGCCGGCGCGGCCGGCCGCGGCTTGATCACGGGTTCGCGCCCGGCAAACCGGCGCAGGTGATCGAGCTGCTCTTCCGCGAACGGCCCCTTCGGCAGGGTCAAGACCACCTTCGCAATGGCGTCGCCCGTCCGGCCAGTCTTGGTGTCACGCAGGCCTTTGCCGGCAAAGCGCAAAGACTTGCCGCTGCCCGTATTTGGCGGGACGTCTACCTCGAAGGTTCGTCCCACGATCTCGATGGTGGTCTTCCCGCCGATCCACGACGTGATGCAATCGATCTTCACCTCGCAGTGGATGTCGAGACCATTCAGGTACGTAGTCCCGGACTTCACCACCCGGATTTCGCAGAGCAGGTCCCCGGCCGCGCCACCGAACTCCCCTGGCATGCCGCCACCGACTGCACGAAGGATACGACCGGCTGGGGTGTTCGGCGGCACTTGGATGTCGAAGTGCCTGGCTTGTTTGAGGGTACCTTTCCCTTTGCACGGGCTGCAGCGCCAATCCACCCCCGACCCCTTGCACTTGCTACAGGTACGCTGCCCCCAACCATCCGCGGAAGGATGCCACCCGTCGCCGTCGCACTTTTCACACGCTACGGGAGCGTCCGTTTCCCCTGAGCCCCCGCAAGACGGGCATGTGTCTTCAACTTTGACCTCAATGGTTGCCTGGCCACCACGGACCGCCGTGTCAGCGTCAATCGACGTCTTGCAGCGAATGTCCTCGCCTCGTACAGGTGGTGGTCTGGATTGACGGCGTCTCCGCTGGCGCTGGTGAAACGGCTGGCGAAAGAGGTCTTCGGAATTAGCGTCGTCTTTGTCCGGCCCGGCCCACCAGGGATTCCCGCTACGGGCCGCGCCATTGCCCAGGTCGTACTCCGCGCGCTTCTGGGCGTCGCCAAGGATGCGGTTAGCCCTCTCGATTTCCTTGAATTTCTCCTCGGCCTGCTTCTTTTCCAGGGCAGACTTGCCGTGCTGTCGGTCGGGATGAAATTTCATCGCGAGCCGCCTGTAGGCCGCTCGGATCTCCGCCTCGGTCGCGCGAGGCGAAACGCCGAGAGTGTTGTAGTAGTCGATCATCACCGGCTAATCAGATTCACCTCGCTCATGGTCTGCGGGCCGGGACTGTGCTTCGGCCATCGAGACGGCGGACTGGCACAAAAAGATACCACTACCGATCCCTCACGGCGGACGCACCAGTAACGATGTACCGATTGCGCCACATAACGGATCGCGGGTTCAACTCCGTGGGCGTGCGTGATTAGTTCGCCTCTTGCGTCCCGCTTGCAACGCCCTACTCCCGCGTTTATCGTCCGCAGCGCTTGTGAGTTCTCCGGCGAGCAGTGCATCCGACTCAAGGCGCAACGCCGAGCGCTCAAACAGCCTCGAATTGTGGCGGCCCTGCAAGGTCGAGGATGCTCCACCGAGCGTGCAATGGTCTGCTGCGTGATCATTTTTCGCTGGCAAAAGAACTGCCGGGAAAAATGGCTCCTAATCCTGTGTTGCGCGATGTTTATATCGCCGTATCCTGCTCCGGTAGGTCCTGCTACCACCCGCGCCCGTCCCCTGATGAGCGCGGGTTCTTTTTTCGCGAACAGATGAACTGCGCGGCGCAGGCTGGATTGCCGTCAACGGCAACCTGGCGGATACTGAATGTGGGCGGCGCCGCAAGGTGTTACCCGATTTCTTCTTGGACGTTCTGCGGCTCTCCTCCATCGGAGCGAGGGCTGTTTTTTTGGTCGCGCTCACTATTTGGCAAGCGGCGCGTCCAACTTGCCGACGGCAGCCGCAGCTGCGCGGTCGAGCGCCGGATCTGCCGGTGTCATGTCGACCTGCGGGCGGCCTGGCCTGCGCGCACAATCCGAAAGCGCGCCAGTCGTTTGCCCGGCCCGCTGGCGCCCAACGGAGTTGCCAGTGAACCTCAACCGCCGGTCTAGCCTCCTTCGTCTTGATTTGGACAAGTCAGGACGCTGGGCAAGAACTCTCCCTCGATCGTGGCTACCGCGCACGCACCGAGACCGAAGATGCGGCACGGTCCTGTGTTCGGATAAGCCGTGGATTCGTGGTGATGGCCGTGGAAAGCGCGTTGCACGCCCATCGCTTCGATGAGCGTGTCAATCGCCTCGAACCCGTGTGGGTGACAAGCCGGAGCCTCGTGACTGACCAGGACATCCGCATGCTGACTCAGTAGCGCGTTGTAGGTCTGCGGGAAGATCGTGCTGCGATGGCGCCGCGGCAGACCACCCCGCCAGTAATTCCCCTTCCCACATTTGGCCAGATAGTCAGTGGCGCTCTCTACGCGCGATGGTTCGGGCGGCATCCAGACCTGGCCGCGAAAAATCCCTCCCAACCCGGCAATCCGAAGGCCTGCAATCGTGACCACCCGCCCATCCAGGTTCCGGTCGGCCAGGCCCGAGCCGAACAGGTTGTCGTGGTCGGCATCGCTGTCGGTGTCGTGATTGCCAGGAATCCACCAAACTTGCGTCAGGGGAAGGATGCTGGCGAGCTCTTCATCCAGTGGGCGCCTGGCCTGGATGTCGCCAGCGAGCACTACCGCCTCGGGGCGGTGACGGTGGACGCTTTCAATCAGCGGGCCGAACTCGCCATGGGGGTCGCCGCAAATGAATACGTGGCCTTCAGACATCGGTCTCGGATAGGTGACTTGGTTCGATGGAATCGACGGCGGTGAACCTGAACGGCCGGCGGGTGTAGGCCCGCCATGCGTCTCGGCCACGGTCTGGGTAAACGCGCCCCGTATGACCTCGTGCACCTGTGCATGGCCTATCGGGCGCGCTCCGTTTGCAAAGTGGCAGTCCGCTGTCACCCGATTATCTCTGAATGATCACCAATCTACCTGATCACCAGTCTGTCGAATGCGTAACCGCGACTGCGCCCGCGCAAGGTTACTTCATCCACCAGTACGGGTTCTTAAGTCAAAGCGGTACGCGGGACGACAAGACCTAACGAAGTAGACCGTTCCCCGCTTACAATGTTGCTATGCAATATGAATCTGGGCCGTAGAAGCGCGCGAATCGCCACAGGTCCTACTAGCAGGGGAGGCGGCAATGGCGACAGCTCTGGCTGCGACCAAAGGCGAAGCACTAAAGCTCCTGGAAACAGAGGGCGTCACGGTCGTGGATTTGGACTACGAATCAGGATGGAAGGATGCGATTGGGCTGGGCAGGCTGGGCGAAAAGCTTGGCATACGTGTCCAGTATCGCGGCCATGAGAGTATTGCCGTCAGCTCGCCCGCTGCACTCGTTGCCGGACTGAGTCGTCCAAAGCTCACGTTCCGTCAGCGCAATCTTTACTGCCAATTTGACCTCAGCATGCTACCAGTGGCTGACTTGGAGCGCCTGGAGGGAAAAGCGGAGAAGCTCGGAGACTACATCCTCGCTGGACATCTAACGAGGGATGTCGATGCTGTATGGACGGAATAAAGCATTGCCATGCAGCCATCCTGAAGTCCAAAACAGAATCAGCGCCGCGAGTCGCGCCTTGATTTGCCTGGCCGCCCTCGGGTAGCGCTTATCTCGTAGAGATATGGTTGGCCGGTTGCGGATTGCCCGTCGTCGTGGCAGCAGCTACCATCCCTGAAGACTTGTTGTGCCCGGCGATGTCGGGCCGGTCCTGCAGGGGCGCAATCTGACTACCAACGGGAACGCCGTGACGAATCAGCTCGATCTATTTGAAGATGGCCGCGATGTCATGCTTCGCAACGACGTGCTCACAGCGCTGGAGCAACGCAATGCCGCCGCCGGGCGTGAAGCACTGCAGCGCCTGGTCGCGGAATATCCAGACGACGCGCTTGTGCCGACCCTGGAGACACTTGTCTGTGTGTTGGAGGCTCCTGTCCACGAACACTTCGCGACTCACACGGCGCTGCGCGACACCTGCGAAGTGTGGTGTTTGCCGAGCATGCCGGCAGCGCGCCGAGCATTCGGCGACGTAGCGGGCATGGCTTGGTGCCTACCGCTGTGGCGTGCCGTCGCCCGGGCCGCCTCTCAATTGCCGTTTCACCGGGAGATGCCCGAATGGCATTCGGCACCCCTATGGATGCGCGCTGGGGAATGGACTGCGGCATGCAACAGCATCAAGCGAATCGGGTCATGGCGACGAATTCCAGCTCCCCTCGCCTGGATGGCCGAGACGGTCTACCGGCTCCAGGGGCTTGACCCGGCATGGCCACTCTTGGCCGAGCTTGCCTGGCTATCCCCGAAGAAGCTCGGCGCGCTCATACAAACGCTCGGGGATTCGTCATTGCTGGCGCTGCGCCGGCGGTTCGATGCGAATTTCGACGGTGACGGCACACCCGAGGATCTTTGCTGGTTTCCCGCCTGGTCCTTGGCCGAAAAACCCGGACTTGCTGCCCTCTTACGCGCGTCCGAGCCCTCGACGGGCACATCACCCGAACAGGGATTGCGGATCATGCTGGAGTTGTTGACCCTTGAGCGCCAGGGTCGCCAGCATGACTTGCTGGAACGGCGAAAGGACTTACGCGGCCTGCACGCGGGCCTCTTCGAGGCCTACATCCGTACGCGGTAACGTCTCGGGCTTTTCGCGTTTGCACGCACTCGCAGGGCACAAAAAAATGCTCTCCACCTCGCGGAAGAGAGCGCGCGCTGCGTTGACATCCGTGTCCTGGGGACGGCGGTGATCGGCAATTTCAAGCGCCTGCGCAGCCAACACGTGTTGTCACATGACCACGCTGAAGTTGCTCCCGCCACCAGTAATCATGTTGGCGCGCCAACCGACCGGTCGGTCATTCTTGCTCAACGAGACAGTGCTTGGGTCGCTTGCCAAACCTCGCAACGCAAAAAGGAATAGAGAATCTCTGAACTGATGTATGGCCTGCTCCACGCGTCGCGCAGCGGCACGAAGGCCCACATTATCAGGAGACGCCCCTCTTCACGGTTCGCAGAAATGGGTACGCACAGTCGCAGACCGATGTCATGGGCATGGGTCTAGCGCTCGGCATGCGGAGTTGACCTCATGGCGCGGCACGTTGCTGCTTGCCACGGCGCGCTCTGTGCGGCCTGGCCGGGGCGATCAAAACGGGGCGCCGGTGAGCGCCCATCCTGCCTCAATCGACCGGTTGCCGAAGGCCAACTCGGTTGAGGCGAAAGATCACGCCGAAGCTTCGGGTGTCACGACGGTCTGTGCCACCTTTTTCGCCGGGGCTCGCTTCTTCGTTGCGGACGTCACCGCAGCCTTCTTCGGCACAACAGTCGCGGCGGCTTTGCTACCAGCAGCCTTTTTCGAGGCGACCTTCGTGGCGGCAGCTTTGCCGGAAGTCTTCTTGACGCCTACAGCCTTCGCTTTTTTCGCCGCGAGCTTGTCCTTTGCGGCTTGCTTCTCAAAACGCGCTGCGGACTTTGCGGCTTCAGTGGCTTTCACGACCTCACGCTTTGCGGCTTCAATGGCCTTCTTCGTGTCGGCGCGCAGTTTCAGCAAGCGCTTTTTCGCTGCCTGGGCTTCACGTGCGAGCACGCTCGCCTTCTTCGTCGGTGCCGTCAACTTCTTTGCGACAGGCTTCCTTTTGGTAACCGCGCTCGTCGGCGTCGATGCTTTGGCTTCTGCGACCATGTTGATTATCCGTTATTCGTTGGAGCGCGGAGTATAACCTTTGTCGCGATCTGCAGTGATCCGTGGGCTCACCATGGGGTTGCCAAACGGCTGAAATATCAACCAACGATCCGATGTGTTTCAGCTTCGCTCCGCTGCATTGCAGCACACGTAGAGCTTGAATCCGGGGACAAGAGCGTTTAGTGTCAATGCTTGGTGTGCGCATACTCAGCGCGTCCTCGCACCGAGTTCACTCAATGTTGGTCCTGTCATCCTCCGTGGAACTCCGTCCACGGACCAGCAGTCGTAGTTCCTTTTCCGCCCCCCGACAAAGGAGCCTGACATGCTCAGTCCGCATGAAATTGCCGCGCTGCTACTGCTTGGCGATGCGCAAGACATCGACGATCTCGAACCGGAACAGTTAGACGGCTTGCTGGTCCACAAACTGGTGACGATGGAGCATGGCCACGGCAGCCCAAATGCCCACCCTCGCTTGACGAGTCAAGGGGCTTCTATGCTTGAAGCCCTGCGCCGCATTCCGTAACACGGCTCCTGCCGCAGGCGGCGCGATCTTCGTTCTTGGCACCGGGCATGAATGGTGTCCACCTCCGAGACTCGAGATGAGTTGTATGAAGTATCGAGAGGCCCCTATCACGTTGTGACCTATTTGTCGCGAAGGATTGCTAACGCCGAATGTCGCGGATCACCATTGCCTCGTTGGAGAAGCGGTATTGCTAGGCGCAGTGGTGAGCAACGTCATCGTGGACGGCCGACATCGAATTCTTGCGACTGCCACTTGCAGGGCCAACTGTGGTGTTTGGATGATGGGCGCGGGCACCGCGGCTAGGTATTTTGTCGAGTCAGGGCGCGGATGCCAGGGTATATCTCGGAGCGCCACCGGGGGCCAGAGAAAAGATCATAGTGGCCGCACCGGCGCGCCGTCACGTGCCGCTTGTCCCGTGCCGCAATGCCGCGGCACAGACCGTGCGCTGCGTGGGTCTGCCCGCAGCCAGAAATGGCGTCGTGGTCGCCTTCTATGGTCAGTAGCGTAGTGGCGCGGATGTCTTGCGGACGCACGGGCTGCCCTTGCACGAACCAATTGCCGCGCGCCAGACGGAATTCCTGGAACACGATCTGGATGGTATCCAGGTAGAACTCGGCCGCCATGTCGAGCACCGCGTGGTAGGCATCGCAAACGCGCCGGAGGGCTTCGGCACGCTCGTAGTCACCCACCACGCGTTCCAAATAGTAGTCCCAGTGCGACGTCGCCAAAAGACCTGGCTGTGCCGCCATCAAGCCGGCAAGCTGCAGGAAGTTCGGGTACACCTTGCGACCGGCACCGGCATAGCGACCGGGCACTGTATAGATCAAATTCCGTTGAAACCACATAAGGGAGTGGTCTGCGGCGAATCTTCCCACTGCGGTGGGGCTGCGACGCGCATCGATCGGCCCGCCCATTAGGATCAGACTCCTGGGAGTCGGCTCGTCCGCGCTGGCCAACAGGGAAACAGCCGCCAGGGCCGGTACGGTGGCCTGGCAGATGGCAATCACGTGCAGTGGTTCCGCCGCGCCAATCTGACGGATAAACGCCTGCAGTTCGGTGACGTAGTCATCCAGGTGAA
Organism: Ralstonia pickettii DTP0602; assembly: GCA_000471925.1. Classification (NCBI taxonomy): domain Bacteria; kingdom Pseudomonadati; phylum Pseudomonadota; class Betaproteobacteria; order Burkholderiales; family Burkholderiaceae; genus Ralstonia; species Ralstonia pickettii. The sequence goes on along the minus strand of CP006669.1, from coordinate 342,758 downwards.
ACGGCCCGTCCACCAGTGGAACACAGCGCGCATCAATCCAGTCCGTCACATAGACAATATGCTCGGGCAATAAGGTTTCGACGACCTCGCGAAGCATGACGGCGTGATGCCCAGCCAGCGGCGCACAGACCAGCACAGCAGGTCTTGTATGCGAAGCGGCGGCGCCAAGTGTGACCGGATCAGGTGCGAAGCGCAAAAGGCGGCAAAATGCCCTTTCCAGGACGACTTGCTCGACCACAGGGATGACGCAGCCGTTGTGCTCAACAGCTGCGATACCGAACCCCGGCTTGTCGTAGGTTTGTCCCAGACGGGACAGCATTTCGTAACCAGTGGCAAAGGCGGGAGCGCCCGGTATCTGCGACAGCGGGTTCTCATGATCGGAAAACGCGCTTGCCGCGTTCGCTGCCCACACAGCGAATGGCGCGAACATTGCGCGCTGATACTCCATGAACCGGTAGAGCATGGAGGCCTCCAAGAAAGTACACCGGGCTGGCCGGCGGCCACGATCCAAGCTCCAGACCTCATCGGTCCAGATCGCTTTGATGAGGGCGATGTCGAGGCAGACGTACCGCTGGATCTCGTCTGCGGCCCCCATACCTATGCGGGTGCAGGGGCTGTACCAGAGTTTCACTATAGGCGGGGCAACTATTGCTGCAGTGCCAAAGATCGGTGGAAAAACTGATTCCTTGGTCGCGGCGATCATCGTCGATGTAGGAACGCTCGTCCCTCCGATTTACGCTGTATGGCTCGAGTCGCCGATTTGGCGACCTGTGCGTGCTCATTCATGAGCACATCACGTCGGCTCAGCTTCACGAGATCATCCAGGCGTCCATGGGCTGGACGGACGATCATCTGCACCAGTTTATGATTTCGTTGAGGCGGAGAGCGGCGCACCAGACGCCGAGGCCGTCAAGTATCAATAGCTTGATGGGGGTGTGGCGGGCGTTCGCAAACAGGTAAGCGTGATGAGATTGGGCTGTGCCGAAGACCTGCACCACGCGCGCCAGCAGCCGCTCGGTATCGGCAAGCACGTCGATGGGCTCGACAGCCAGCCGCAGCACGCCAATGCGAATCATCGCATCCAGTCCCCGAGCAGTTGGGCAGCATTGCTGCGCCGCCGGGAGCGGCCAGTACACGATCAGCGTGCCGCTCATGGCGCTGGACCTCGATGCGGCAATGGCTGAACATGCGGAGGGATGGCCCAATCCACCCAAGATAAGCAGCATCAACAAGCCTTATAAGCGGCATGTCGATGAGGCTTGTGGCGTGGTGGACGGGGCTTGGCGCGATCTGGTCGCACGCGCTGGAGACGTGTTGCGATCAAGGTCAAGGTCTCGTTCAGGGCAGCCTTGGCCCAGCGCAGGCCGAGCAGCAGTGCAGGCAGGACACGTTTAAGGGCGGTGATGGCGTAGGCACGGTTGATCCGATGATCCGAGTCAATGTCATGTTCCTGCGCGGCCGCAAGACAGCACAGGGCGTGCAGGTTATCGCACAGGACTTTGGCTCCGAAGTCCTGCCTGGCGGCCAACTGTGAGAGGCCGGACAGGTGTTCGAGTGCCATGCGGTGTTTGAGGCGTTTGAAGGCCTCCTCGAGACGCCAGCGCTGGTGATAGAGATCGCGGAAGGTGGCAGCCGGATGGCGGTGCCTGTCGAGCAGATTGGTGATGAGCACGCGAACCTTGGCGGCTGGCGAGATCTGCCGGATGAGCCGGACGGTCTGCGGGACGGACGCACATTCATAGTCGCGCGCGTCATTGCGGGCTGGAGCCGGGAGCGTGACGACGGTCTCGGCGCGGCCGGAGCGGACGAAGTCCCGCAGGGCAGCAAAGCCGCTACCGTCGGCGCGCATGCAGAAAGGGATGTTTCGTTGGTTGAGTACGGCTACCAGCCAGCGGGCCGGGTAGCCGCGGTCGAGCAACAGCAAGTCGTCGGATTGCAGGCGGTCCAGATGCTCGAACAGGATCTGGCGTTCGTTCTCGAGCACGCTGTGCAGTGAGGCGGCGAGCATCATCTCGGCCCCGGGGAGGTACAGGCCGAAAGCGAGTTGATCACGGGTGGCGGCTCGAGGCAGATGGCTGTGGCGGATGGCAAAACGCAGGTGCGAGGCGTCGGCTGCGACCAGCCGAAAGCCATGCCAGCGCGGCAAATGGTTGGACACCTGCTGAAGCAGCCAGTCATTGAGGTGAGCAAAGACATCGCCGCTGAGTTTGCTGCGAGCCTGGGCGAAGGCTTGTTCACTGACTCGCCGGCACAAGGTGTTTTGGCGGGCGAGCGCGGCGAAGAATTGATCGAGTTCGGCTTGAACGCCCATGCGCAAGTTGCCAAGCATGAACGCGATCAGTGTGGGCAGGGTGAGCTTGCGCTGACGGGTGAATGCGGCTGGATATTCGGGATGACGGGCAAGATCGTGAAAGACCTTGGTGTGCAGATATTGGGTAAGCGTAGCGAACAGATCGGACAGGGGCATGAGAGCCAAGCGAAGATCGAGAAACGATCCTCTATTGGCCGCCGCCCTGCTTGCGCTAAACAGCCAGCGCAAGCAGGGCGGCGGCCGCTCGAACCTCGTCATCTGTCAAGCGTGCGCGTGGCAAATTGCGATTCTATTTGACGGCTTATCTTGGGTGGATTGAGGGATGGCCCCATGGCCGAACCGCTGCGTCGGTCCCCGCCGGCAAATGTGACTAGCGCGACTGTTTTCGGATGATTTCAACCTGCTCATCGATAATGGCCAAGAGCTCGGATACTGAGCCGGAGAAATGCTGTCGTACCTTCTCTCGTGTTTTGCGCTCGCTGGCTGAACGCACGAGCTCGTAGCTACCACCTTCTTGCGAAAAACGGATGACTCGCAGTTCCTTGCTGGGCGGAACCCGCAGCCAATAAGAATACCCATTCCTTATCCCTTTCTCTGTGCGTTCGTGAGGAATCAGGTATGGCCGGGCAAGCATGATCTCGGCGTGAATCGCTTCAAAGGACATGGTGCTGCTCTCAAAAAAACGAAACCCCTGCATTGCGGGCAGGGGCGAATTCTATTCTGGGGGGCAGAAGCTGAGGTTTAGGCGTCTTCTGCAATCAGGAATCTCTTGGGGTTCTTACCGAGCCAGGCCGGTTGGCGACCACGGCCGGACCAAGTCTTCCCGGTCTTGGGGTCACGGTACTTAGGGGGCAGTTCCGACTTCGGCTTGCTTGCACCGCTGCCCGCTGGACGGCCGCGACGGCGCTTGGCAATGTCTTCGACCGTCAAGCCATACTCCGCCATCAGGGTCTGAATCTTCTCGATGACGCCCGCTACTTCATTAGCGCGTACCTCTTCCAGTTGGGCTTCGAGGGCCTGCTTCTGGGACATGAGTTCCTTATAGGATGCCATGCGCGTTTCCTTTCCAGGCGAGGGATGAGAGAAGATAGTTTAAAGCTAATCAAGCTTAGACGCAAAATTCTTTTCACCCTATCCTTATGGGCGCACAATCCAATGGAAAAACATCGATGTAATGCCACCTGAATCAAGCCGTACTCCGAGCACATTATCGATTAGCGCGGTGAGCGCAAAGCGGAATGGCGCCAGCGCTATGAGAGTCAGTGTGATGCTCTCGGCAAGGCCGCGTGAACAATTGGGGCGGGTATTGGATTGCAAACGCCCCAGGCAAGTTGGGGAGCGCTAGGTTCCCCAGCAAGAAGAGTTCACATATTGGCTCGTATTCGGTGCTCGACACGGACGCTGAGACCGTCGTGCGGCCGCCCGACGACGTCCCCGCATGGCCTCTCCCCTCGCTCGCCGGACAGGTCCGTTAGCGCAGCCTCGGGGTCGCCGGCGGGACTTGTTTCGCCATCTCCGCACTTCAGTCATCTTGGCATAAGGCGAGGACATGCTCGTATAAGCTCTGTGACTCGCTCTAGCGCTCTGGGATCGCAGAACTGAGCCGGAACCTGGCCACAAGCCAGGCGTTGGAGAGACGAATATTGGTCTCCTATCTTGCGGCTAGACAAGCCAGCTACGCAGGAATGACCTGAGGGTGCAACAAATTGGGCCGCAAGACGTAATTTTGGCCCCCAAAGACCTTGTGACTTCAGCAGAGGAGCTTAGCAGCCTTGGCATCGACCGACCGATGGCTTGCATCGTAGACGCAAGTCGTCCTTTGCGGCCCAATTCATTGCACTTTAGCCCACCGCGGCTCACTGCGCTTTCAAGGGCTGCAGTTCCGGGTTCCGGCTACGCTTCCTTGCCTTCCGCACGTGGCTGTCTCGGATACAAGATCACCAAGCCTGCCCCCCTTCGCGTGGGGACCACGCGATAAGCACAACGTTATCGTGCCTTATCGCCGCGGCCTGGCACGCCCTCCCCTGCTCCGTTCGCTTCAACGAGTCGCTTACTGCCTCAAGCTGGCGGATTCGCAACGGCGGTAGCCGGCCATGAAGCGTCACTCGCCCGTCGCAGCAACCAGACATTGGATCGGCCGGTTCGCCTTGGGAACGGTCGTTGTCCGGCCAGCCCTAATTGGGACAGTTTGCCTCGCAAAAATCGACACTTGGATAAGTGGAGGCGACTGGGGCTTCGAGCCCTGAGATTGGTTTCACATTCACAGAGAGCCCGACTTCCCCGGAGAGGGTTAGGATCACCCAATCTAGGGTTGCGCTCCCCTCGGCGGTCTAAGGGGGCGACTGGCGCGTCAAGTACAAATTTTGGCAGCACGGGTGAAATTCCGACGGGAGATTCATGCCACTGCCGCATCCCGTCTTACTGCTATACATTTAATCTCGACTAGCAGGCCGGGATGAGCAAGCTCTGATACGCCGATAGCAGTCCATGCGCACGTACCGCGCGGAAACACGCGATTCTTTACCTCTCTGAAAGTCGGCATATGCTGACTCATATGAACATGGTATGTCGTCATGTCAAGGACGTCCTCAAACGTGCAGCCGGCTGTTTGCAGCAATACTCGCAGGTTTTCCCAGCAAGCGAAGAATTGCGCTTCAGGGTCAGCAATTACGTGAAGGCCTGCCGTCCGGCCAACCTGTCCGGCACAGAAGACAGTCGCACCAACCCTGACCGCCGGTGCATAGCCAGCACGGTCCATGATTGATTGCATTGCGGGAGGAACGATGACTTCGCGGTCTTGCATGTGGTATTTCCTTTGAATAGTACGAGGCGGCCCGAGGGGTAGACTAGTAGTGAACCTCCAGTAGGCTGCCATGGCGAGCGCGGCCACAGGTGACTCGGGATCTCATGCTTGCATCAGCTTGTGACGTTGATTACGCTTGCCAGAATGTCTTCGCCTAGCTACCTATGCCATTGAACCCCCGCCAACTCGAAGCCTTCCGTAGTGTCATGGTGTCCGGCAGCATGACTGTCGCGGCCGAACTGCTGAAGATCAGTCAGCCCGCAGTGAGCGCGCTCATAAGGGATCTCGAGAAAAGACTGGAAATTCGTCTATTCAGGCGTGAGGGAAATCGCCTCATTCCCGGAGCCGAAGCCCAGCGGCTGTTCCGTGAGGTGGACAAGTTCTACCAGGGTATGGAGCAGATCGAGCGAGTGGCGCTGGACCTCAAGTCAGCGCGCATCGGCACCTTGCGTGTTGCGTCAATGCATACTTTGGGTTTGAGCTTGCTCACCGAAGGAGTCAGGCAATTTTCGCTCTCTCGCCCCGATTTGGCGATCTCGCTGGACGTTCGAAACTCTCTAGGCGTGCTGGAGCTCGCCGCTGCGCACCAAATCGATATCGGCTTTGTTCAGATGTCGGGCACTGAGTATCCAGGGGTGGATGTTTTCCCGCTACCAAGCGTCGCGGCAGTCTGCGTCCTCCCTCGCGGCCATGCCTTGGCCCGCAAGAAGTCATTGAAAATTACTGACCTGCAAGATCAGCCGCTTATCTCCTTGAGCCGCAATAGCCCTGTGCGTATGCGATTGGAGATGGAACTCGAAGCTGCCGGAGTGACATGCAAACGCTCGGTGGTCACGTCGCTCGGTCACGTGGCATGCAGTCTGGTGGCAGGCGGACTTGGCCTAACTGTAGTCGATCCCTTCACCGCTCGCAGAGTGCGTGATTCCGGCGTAGTTTGGCGCCCTTTGTTGCCCGCCGTGAAGTTTCACTTTTCGATGGTTCTGCCTACCCATCAACCTCGATCAAAGGTTGTTGAGGATTTCATCAAAGTGGTCAAGGAACTCTTCAAAGCCAACGTGCCTTTGCCATAGGCGGCTCAAGCCCTATCTACCAGGCATTCTGGCTCACACTCGCCGGCCATTGGGCACCAATCTGGTCGAAGGCATCAACAATCGGATCAAGGTGATCAAGCGCATGGCCTACGGCTCCCGTGATGACCATTACTTCTTCCTCACCGGAAGCGGCCTGCCTGGAATCGGCGATGAACCAAAAAGGCCCTCCGCATGGGAGGAGCCAGTACTGCTCGGTGCTCCGCAGCCAGCACCGGCCTCAGCAGTGTGTCAATTCAGTCCAGCGAAATCCTGGAATGGTCAATCACCTCACCCCAACGTTTCCCTTCCTTTTCCTGGAGCTGAGTCATGTCTGCACTGGAGCCAGAGTACGGTCGTGCGCCTTGCTCCGCCAGTTGGGAAATGAAGCGCTTGTCATTGGCCACAACAAGCAAAGTATCCTGCAGCTTCTTCACTATCTCCGGCTTGGTACCGGCAGGCGCCATCAGGCCATACCACGATTCGACAACCGCATCCTTGACACCTGCTTCAGCGAAGGTAGGTACGTTGGGGATAGCGGGGTCGCGCTTTTCGCTAGCGACAGCCAGCAAGCGGACCTTACCTGCCTTCGCATAGGGAAGCACGTTCGGCAGATTCGCGAAGATCACTTGCACCTGCCCCGAGAGCAAGTCGACACTTGCAGGCGCAGCGCCCTTGTACGGCACGTGTACGAAGTTGGCTCCTGTCCTGGACATGAACAGTTCACCGATGAGGTGATTGATCGAGCCCATGCCGGCCGAAGCTATATTCAGCCTGCCGGGATTCGCCTTCGAATAGCTAATCAGCTCCGAGACGCTCTTCGCGGGAGTATTGTTGGATACGGCCAGCACATTCGACACTGTCGAGAACATCGCGACCGGAATGAGCTTCTTGGGATCGTACGATAGCCTCTTGGTAAGGAGAGGCTGAACTGCCTGTCCCATCGAGCCCAGCAACAGGGTATATCCATCCGGGGCGGCCTTGGCAACGAATCCGGCACCAATTGCACCACCCGCGCCGGCCTTGTTGTCGACGACAACTGGCTGACCGAGCTTTTCCCCCATTTGCTCGGCAACCAGGCGACCCATCATGTTGACCGTGCCGCCAGCAGCAAAGGGCACCACCAGCATGATTGGCTTCGAGGGATAAGTCTCCGCGCCAACACCCGGCGAGAGCGCGGCGATGGATATGAACACTGCAATAGACTTCCACATAATCAACTTCTCCTTGAGCATCTCGCCTTAAGCGACCAGCTTGCCAACAGCCTCGTCGAGTGCCAGTTGCGAACGCTTCAATCGGCTGCGTGCCTCGCTTGCCCATTGCTGATCTGCAGCGCGCTCCTGCGCTGCACGCTCGAGCAGGCGTGCGACCTGGTGGGGCCCGACGCTTCCGTCAGTAATCCGGGTCTCGACAAAGCGAAGCGGATCGAGCGCTTCCCGTACGGCGGCGTCGCCCAGGTGCAGTGCGATGCCAGCCGTTTCGAGCGCAGCCTCGTCGAGACGAGCACTAGTCAGTTGATCAGGGCGCAGTTCTTGCCCCACGCAGTTTCGCACGGCACGGGCGACGATGTGGTGCACCTGGCGGAAGGACAGGCCTCGTTCGCGCACAATAACGTCCGCAAGGTTGCTCGCGGTGCACCAACTACCCTTGAGCGAATCGGCCATACGGTCTTGGTGCACGATTAGGGTTTCGATGACGCCGGTGAACAGATCGAGCATGCCCTCAGTCGTTGCCATGGCTTCATCGATATGAGAGACGGTGCGCATAGCCTGGTCGCCCGTTCCTTCCGCCCGGAACGTAGCCAAGGCGGTGCTCAGCCACATTACTGCGGGACCGGCCGCCTTCCTAATGGTCTCCAGAGCTACCGGGTTCTTCTTTTGCGGGAAGATGCTGCTCGTACCACAGTAGCTGTCATCGCATTCCACGAACCCGAATTCGGTGCTGGACCAGATGTGCAGATCGGTAGCCAGGTCGTTCAGATCGGCCATGATGAAAGACAGAGCACAAATGGCATCTGCAGAGTCAAAAGCTTCACGACCAAGCTTGGAGTTCTCAACTTGACCATCGAACCCGAGCAGTTCCGTGGTTCGCGCGCGGTTTAGCGGCCAGGACGTGCCGGCAAGGCCAACCGTTCCCAGTGGATTGCGGTTGACGCGCCCGTAGGCTTGAGCCAGACGCTCAAAGCTGTCATGCAGACGAGAGCTGAAGCTGAGGAGATAATGACCAAAGACCCAAGGCTGGGCTTGCTGCATATGCGTATAGCCGGGCATGATCGTATGAGCATGGTGGCGCGCCTGCTCAGCGATCGCCCCTTGGAATTCGTTCAGCCGGTCCATCACATCCAGAATGCGGTTGCGCTTATAAAGTCGGCGTACCGTAGCGCCTTGATCAATCCGACTGCGGCCGGTGTGCATCTGGCCGCCCACATCCTCTCCAATGGTGCCGAAGAGATACGACTCGATCTGCAACAGGAAGCTACCTTTGCGCGCATCAATTGGAAACTCCGAAGGCTGCATGTTCCGAATGGTCAGCAACTGCTCCAGGATGGCGCGACCGGTGTCCACCGAAAGGATGCCCTCTTCTACGAGCATGGTGGTATGGGCGAGATCAACGGCAACGAACTCATGAAACTGCCTGCGTTCGCGCTCGAGGCCCGGCAGGGCGTAGTGCTTCGTCAGCCGAGAAGCGGGGGGCGATTTGAGTCGAGCCTCGGCAAGTGTCGTTTCTTGGGATGTCGCGGAAGTCATGTCGGTAAGTGGGGGCGATCAGCATCCGGTTTGTGTGGTGGTGCTTTTCTACCCGGCAACAATCAAATCAGACAGGGGTTCTCCAGGCGCGCTCAAGCATATTGCGCTGGGCGAAATATCGAAATGAACCTTCACCGAAGAGCGCAGCGCGCTCAGTCCGGCGAGTCCGATTCCTTGATCGAATGATGGATTCTTGGCCAGGCGGGCACAACTACAGACGAGGTTGGACGCGCATAAGAGATTCTTCTACTTACGCACAGCTCTGGTGCGATCGCCGCTCGGCCGTGCGGTCCATCATCCGGATCTTCCGCAACGGGCGACGACGAACTGGACTACCCACTTGAGCGAACGGCGCTACTACCTTGGAAGCAGTCGTTGGGGCCGCGCGGTGCCGAACGGCAGAAGGGGGGCACAGAGACAGCCGTGGCCTGGCGGTGGGCAGCCGGCCGAGACCGGCCATGAAGCGTCGTTGGCCCGCACGATCACTCGGCCGTTCGAACGTCGGTTTCAGCCAAGCTAACGGACTTTCGCTGGCCAAGAATTTAAGTCACATCATCGCCGACCACTGGCCGGCTGACGAGTCGAGTTTGACCATGATCAAGTCCGAGCGATCCGGCGCCGTTCCCTGGCACCAAATGCACGGCTCCTGGCACGGAAAGCAAAGTCCGGATTGACCCGCAACTCCTACATTGATGGCAACGCGATGTGCGTTGGAAGTCCATATCAAGAGGAGACATAGAATGGATACATCCAGTCTTTATTACGGACCATGGTGTCGCGGTCTGGCTTGCGAATATCGCACGTTCCGATTCAGTCTTGGTGCGTTCGGAGGCTGAATGATGCGCGTAGAACAACTGACCGCCAGCATCGGCGCCGAACTCGTAGGCATGAAGCTCGCTGATGCTATTCATGACGACGGCCTGTTCAACGAGATCCGCGCCGCCTTGCTACGGCACAAGGTCCTCTTCCTGCGGGACCAGGACATTTCCCGCGCCGAGCATGTCGCATTTGCCGAGCGCTTTGGCAAGCTGGAAGATCACCCGGTAGCCGGCAGCCATCCGGAGCACCCGGGGCTCGTGCAGATCTACAAGCGGCCGGACCAGCCGATCGACCGTTACGAGAACGCCTGGCACACCGATGCGACCTGGCGTGAGGCACCTCCGATGGGTTGTGTCCTGCGCTGTGTGGAAACGCCCGCGGTCGGGGGCGACACGATGTGGGCGAACATGGTTCTCGCTTACGAGAACCTGCCCGCGCACGTCAAGGCGGACATTGCCGGCCTGCGGGCACGGCACAGCATCGAGGCGAGCTTTGGCGCAGCTATGCCGATCGAGAAGCGCCTGGCGCTGAAGGCACAGTACCCGGATGCCGAGCATCCGGTCGTACGGGTTCACCCGGAAACCGGCGAGAACATCCTCTTCGTCAACGCGTTCACCACGCACTTCACCAACTTCCATACGCCCGCATACGTGCGTTACGGCCAGGATTACAACCCGGGTGCGGCCGACCTGCTGCGTTACCTGGTGACCCAGGCCTTCATTCCCGAATACCAGGTGCGCTGGCGCTGGAAGGCCAACAGTATGGCGATCTGGGACAACCGCAGCACCCAGCATTACGCAGTGATGGACTACGCGCCCTGCCATCGCAAGATGGAGCGCGCCGGCATCATCGGCGACAAGCCCTTCGGCATTGGCGAAGGCGAAGGCGAAGTCAAGGCGCATATGGCCCAGCCGGTCATGGCCTGAAAGATTCATCCCAAGGAGAGAGACATGGATTTCATCGACGGTTCGCTGTTTCCTGAAAATCAGCAGAAGCTTGTCATTACCGCAGCCCCTTATGGTCCGGAATGGCAGCCCTCCGATTTTCCGGACGACATCCCGGTGACGATGGAGGAACAGATCCAGAAGGCTGTGGACTGCTACAACGCCGGCGCTACCGTGCTGCACGTTCACGTGCGCGAAGCGGATGGAAAGGGCTCGAAGCGCCTGTCCAAGTTCAATGAACTGCTTGCCGGCATCCGCGCCCGGGTGCCGGACATGATCCTGCAGGTTGGCGGGTCGATCTCGTTCGCGCCGGAGAACGAAGGGGATGTGGCCAAGTGGCTGTCGGACGATACCCGCCACATGCTGGCGGAACTGAAGCCGACGCCGGACCAGGTGACGATCGCGATCAACACCAACCAGATGAACGTGGTCGAACAGATGTGCGCAGCCGACGTTGCCGGCACCTCCCTCGCTGAGCCGGCGAACTACCGCGCCTATCGCGAGATGACCATCCCCGCCGGACCGGAATGGGTGGAAGAACATATCCGCCGGCTCAGCAGCAATGGCATCCAGACGCACTTCCAGCTCGCCAGCATCGCGCAATTGGAGACGGTGGAGCGGATGATACGCCGGGGCACCTGCAATGTGCCCCTGATCCTGACCTGGGTGGCGATCGGCGGCGGCTTCGAGGCGCCCAACCTCTACAACCTGGCAAACTTCGTGCGGGCCTGCCCGAACGGCTCGGTGCTGACCCTGGAAACCTCGATGCTCAACGTGCTGCCCCTCAACATGATGGCGATCGCCATGGGCCTGCACGTGCGTTGTGGTATCGAGGACAACATCTGGACGCAGCGACGGGACCGCAAGATGGGCACGGTCGAACAGATCGAGCAGCTCGTGCGCATCTCGCGTGAATTTGGCCGGGACGTCGCCAGCGCGAAGGAAGCGCGTGAGATCTACAAGATCGGCACGTTCTACGACAGCGCTGATGAGACATTGGCGGAGAATGGCTTTGCGCCGAACCGCAAGCCCGGTCAGGTCGGCCTCACTCAGCCGCGCGCCGTTGATGTGCCTCGCCCGGCTCGCTTGGCTTAGGGACTGCCTCGGTATCGGATCGCCCAGACCCGGTCCGGGGGCGATCCGGGGATGGATATCAGCCTTTGCCGAAGTTCAATGCCGACGCTTGATCTATTGCCACGCATAAGCCAGACCTGCGCCATAGGTGATCTGATTGCGGGTGCCGCGCTGGCTGACGATCGGGCTGTCAGCGGCGCTCCCGGCAATGCGCTGCATGTAGACCATTGCGCCGGCATACCAGTGCCTGTCGATCTGGTAGACGGCTGCCAGCCACCCGGTGCCTTGCTGCAGTCCGCCGCCCGGAGTGTAGACGGGGAGTCCGCTGGCCGCGCTGTCCTCGGGCGTCACGCCGTAGTAGGTCCGGTTGAAGCTGCCGCTTGTCCACGTCAGTCCGAGCCCGAGGCCCAGCAGCACGCGGTGGTGTACTGGCACCCAGAGGCTGCCATTCGTCATCACACGCGGGCCGCCGTAGACGATGCCGGCATTGGTCATGACGTTGATGCTGCCGCGCAGACGGAAGGGGATGCCCCCGGCGTGGATGTACTCGTAGCCGAAGTAGCCGCCGGCCTCGACGGTGGTGTCGATCTCGTGAATTTTCGCCACCACCGGGTCGTCGACGTTGTTGCGCCCGAGACGCAGCGCGACGGCAGGCCCGTACTGCCAGCCCGTCAGGCTGCCGAAGTTGAACTGCGCATACGGGCCATACCATTCGAGCAGCTTGCCGCCGTCGGTCGTATAGCGCAGGCCCGGGACTGCGCCGATCATCCGTTCGTTGCCGCCGGCGTACTGCGTGGTCGACCCGATGCCGATGCCGAAAAAGTTGGGGATAGCACCCGGCAGGTCCACCGGCAGCGCCTGCGAGCCGTGGGCGGCAAGCGCGAGGATCGTGCCGGCGATAGCCTGCCTGTACGGAGGGGCCGGGCCGCGTAGAAGGAGAAAGTGCCGGGCCGGGGAGTGTGGAGCCGGATGCAGGTCTTTGGTATGTCGCCTTGTCGCCAAGTCCATCGATTCCCTCCGGAGTCAGGTATTCATTCGCTAGCGTCGGCCACCACCGCCGCGCCCGCCGCAAAAGCCTCCACCGATTCGGCCGCCAAAGCCGCCCCGGGCGCCACCGCTCGCCGCGCGCGACCCTGAGCCGAGGCTCGTTTTGCCGCAACTGATGTCGCACTGCAATTCGCTGCCACCGCTGCCTACGCCCTGGAATCCGCTGTCGCGTCCCCCGCCCGCGCCGCGCGTCCGGAGGCATTGCGTCCCAGGATTGCCACTGTGTCGATTAGCCAGGCAGACGGGCGACGGGCCATGATCAATCTCTGGCCGATGCGATAGACGTGGCGTGCCGGGGCGGTGAAGTAATCGAGGAAGGCGACCTCCATACCATCTTCGATCAGCGTCTCGCAAGCCAGTGCAGTCTTCACCTCGACAAGCGTTTCGCCCGCATGCACGAAGGCCTGCAGGAGAACAGTTGGCCGGCGCCTCGACTTGGCGTCCTTCGATGCTCAAGCGTACCAGTACCATCGTCGCACTCTGCCGTGTCGCGGCGCCGACGCCACACTGGCGTTTCTGCCGAAAAGGTCATATAAGCCATAGCATACGGAAGGTTATCCGCCTGCCCACAGGGGTTTCGCCCCACCTATAAGTTGGCCGCGCACGGACCGGCGCCTGGTTGAGGTATTCGATTATCCAGGCACGACGGAGGTATGCCATGCGGGAACCCAAGATCGTCCTCGGCTCAAAGGCCGGGCGATCCTCGAAATCGCGGAGACGGAGCTCGTGCCGGGAGATGTGGTAAATCAGCGCGGTACCAACCATGCCTGGACCGCGATTGACGGCACTGCACGGTTTCTGGCGATTCTGGTCGACCGCCAGCGCATCTAGACGCGTGTCAGCGAGGCGTGGTGCGAGGGTACGGTGAGCAGGCGGAATCACCTCATGTCGCGCGCGCCTCTCAGGAACGCGGTTTTGCTGCGGCGCCGGGTGACGCTCCCGCTCTGGCGGTTAAGCATGGCAAACGTCAATCGACACGTCATTACGACCGCATCCGCTTTAGTTCATCGATGCGGAGATGATAGCTTCGTAGTAGACAAGCTTTATCGCCACAGGCGTTGCGAGAATCGCGAAGCCATGCTCGTTGATCCGCTCGTAACCGTGTCTTGTTTGTCGATGTTTTTATCATTTGATTGTAGATTTCTGCCAATGTTTTATCGACACGGGAAAGTTCCGCATCCCCACAAATAAGCTGCGCTTGAACAGATATGAGCTTGCTGCAATCAAAACTTTGAATCAACGCAGTCTTCGTCTCGTATTGAGTTTCCAGTAGCCCTGGCTTACAGAGACCTTGCAGCGACTTACAAGCGACGTGGCGCCCGACCCATGCCATGTCTCGCGCACCATATTGCTTAACGAAACGATTGATGCCCGCGTGGCTGACCCCTCTTTGCATTGCGTTTGCCGCGATTATTTCGTTGCAAAGCGAGTCCTCGGCGTAGGTTCGCCCATCGCGCCGGTAGCAACTGTGAAAACCGAGCATCCCAGTACCAACAACACTTCGGCGTTCCCCTGAAGCGAACAAGATGGAAGCGCAAGCGGACGCGCACCTGGCATTATCTGGAACTGTTGTATAGACGCGAACTTTATCCATTGCATCGACGACTCGGAAAGCAGCCTCAACATTTCCTCCTGGACTATTTAAAACAAGGGTAACGAGTCCTTCGTCATCACGGTTAGCCATTTTGGCGAACGCCAGAAACTTCTCTGCATCACCTTCCTGAATCCTCCCATCCCCGATAAGCATTTTCAGCTTAAGTTGGGGTTGGTAGTAGATCTTGAAGTCCATCCCTAGCGCAACACCGGGAAACATAAGCACAGTGAAACAGAGCCAAGAAAACAACCGTTGGATGAAGCCTTGCGCCGCCGCGTCCTTGGCTGTTGGGTGCTGAGTGCTGCGCATACGCTTCTCCTCGGAATGTCAGAAGCCGAACGCCTTGTCCATTTCAATGGGAAGGAAGGCTATCTATGTGCCCGCGAGTTGTTCGGAAATGAGACCTTGCCGAGTGCACGTAGCCCTACATGGGGTGATCGTACTTTCCGTGCATTTTCTGGCAGTTTGTCCCGGAAAGTGCCGATCCATCAAGGACTTACACATACACAGATCGCGCGAGACTCATTGCGGCGAGAAGCCTTGCCACAGGCGGCTGCGAGCCCTGCTACCGCCACTTTTTACACGGAAAGTACGATCACCCCAAGTCGGAGCCGTCGCGGCGCGCGAACTCAAGATGTCCACAACGCCCGTGACGGAGTTCGGGCGATCTGCTGCGCTAAACAGGTAGGCTAGCCGCCTTGAATCGTTTCCAGAGGCGGCGCGAGATAAAGTCAAATCTGGTGTATGAAGGTTGATCGTGGCCGGTCGTCAGGCGGCGAGTTTCTGCTGAACCGGCGGATTGTCTTGCGCCGGGGCACCGTCCTTGAAGGGGACGCCCTTCAAGAGCAGTTCGATGTGTTCGGCACCTTTGATGCGGCGCCATGTTTTCTCGGCTTCCTCGATCAGCTTGAAGGCCAGGCCAAGGAAAGTCGCTCGTGACACGCAATTGCGCGTGCGCGTCGTGCGGTGACGCACGGTCGCGAAGGTCGACTCAATCGCGTTGGTCGTGCGGATGTGCTGCCAGTGCTCGGCCGGGAAGTCGTAGAAGGTCAGCAGGCTGTCTCGGTCCTTGGTGAGCACGCCGGTGGCCTTGGGGTACTTGGCGCCGTAGATCGTCGCAAAGCGATCGAAGGCAGCATAGGCATCTGCCCTGGTGGCCGCCATCCAAATCGCCTGCAGATCTGCCTTGGCGCGGCCGTGCTGGGACTTGGGCAAGGCGTTCAGGACATTGCCCATCTTGTGGAACCAGCAACGCTGGGCGCGCGTGGCCGGGAACACCTCCTCCAGGGCAGCCCAGAATCCCATGGCGCCATCGCCGACCGCCGCCAGCGGGCCAGCCTGCAGGCCGCGGGATTTCAGGTCCAACAGTACTTCCACCCACGATGCCTTCGATTCCCGATAGCCGTCACCGATCGCCACGCGCTCCTTCCTGCCGTCTGGCGTAACGCCGATGATGACCAGCAGGCATTGCCCGTCCGATCCCTCGCTACGCAGACCCGTGTGGATGCCGTCCACCCACCAATACACATGGCGCGCCGCCGACAGATCACGCTGATTCCAGCTCGCATGCTCGTCTGCCCACTGCGCCTTCAATCGGCTCACCACGTTGGCCGATAGCCCTTTGGCATCCTCACCAAGCAGCACCGACAACGCCTCGCTCATGTCGCCTGTCGATACTCCCTTCAGATACAGCCAGGGCAGCGCTGCACTCACCCGCGGCGACTTCCTCACATACGGCGGCACGATCGCCGAGTTGAACTTCACGCCAGACCCGGACCGATCGCGCACCTTGGGCACCTTCACGGCAATCGGGCCGGCCCCCGTCAGCACCTCGCGCTCCGGGAGGTAGCCATTGCGAACCACGGCGCGCTGCCCGCTCAACGTCTTGACATTACTGAACTGCTCAAGCAGCTCTGCCAGCTCCACTTCAATCGCCTCCTGGATGACCCGCCGAGCCCCGCGCCTGATCAGCTCCTCGAGCCCAAGCCCGATTTCCGATAGACCGACTGCTTCTTTCCCTTTATCCTTGCTCATGGTGGACCTTTCTTGTGCTGGTTTCCGATCTCGACAATCAGATTCTCAGCGGAAAGCTCCACCGCCCTCTACTCCGCGCCTCAAATTCCCCGCCCGTACACCAGTTTCGACTTTAGCTCAGGCGGCGCAGCGGCTCCCCGTCAGCGCTGAGACATCTTGCGATATAGCCGCGCGCATAGCCAGGCCAATGGCCAGTTGCTGGCGCTCCGCTCCCAGGCGGAGCAACAAGCCCTCAGCAACAGCCATATCATTGCGCCATCCCAGGTCATCCTGCAGGCGCGACAGTTGCCGACGATAGCGGCTCACTTTGTTCGCGGGCAACAAAGATTCGAAAAACTCGGTCGCGTAACGCAGCTTCGTTGCAGCGATACGCGCACGATGGCGCCGCTGCTCGTCAATCTTTGCCATGCCTCGCCCCCGCTTGAGCAGCCTGCGTTGCCGCTCGCGTAACGTCGTCAGGGGAAACTCGCGGACAGGTTCGGTGAGTGCCGCGCGCTGCGCCTCGTCAAGGCCATGACGCCAGTCCGCGCTGCCCAACCAATGGCTCAGTGTCAGGATCAGCCGTGTGTAGCGCTCGGAATTCACGGCTTGGGCGGCGCGCTGCCGGGCCTCGGCGGCAACCGCCTTCGCCGCGGCCAGTACCCCATCCGCGCGCCCTGCGGCGACGTGCATCGCGGTCGGAAACACGTCGTTGGATGACTGGCCGCGATTGACGTCGTCGTTAGGATGAGTTTTGCGCGCCTCGCCGCGCTCGCCGCCGATCAGTTCGCTTGCCCGGTTCGCGATCACCTCGTTCAGGTTCATGTTGGTCTGCGTGCCGGAACCGGTCTGCCAGACCGCGAGCGGAAACTCATCCGGATGTTGTCCGGCGACGATTTCGTCTGCGGCCGCCATGATGGCCCGCGCCTTCTGCTCGTCGAGCACGCCGAGTTCGAGGTTGACCTCGGCCGCCGCGCGCTTGATCCATGCAAGCGCCTTGATCAGCTCGGGCGCCTGCTTCTCTGAAGAGATGCGGAAATTCTGGAGCGAGCGCTGCGTCTGCGCGCCCCACAGCTGGCTGGCCGGCACGGCGATCTCGCCGAATGTGTCGCGCTCCATTCTCACGTGCTCGGTCATCGCTCACCCCATTAGATTGAATATTCATGGCTCGGCCCCATGGCGTCGAAGCCGGGTCTGTCCGCTCGCCGGCGGGC
Organism: Ralstonia pickettii DTP0602; assembly: GCA_000471925.1. NCBI lineage: Bacteria > Pseudomonadati > Pseudomonadota > Betaproteobacteria > Burkholderiales > Burkholderiaceae > Ralstonia > Ralstonia pickettii. Next base: position 325,125 of record CP006669.1, on the reverse strand, counting down.
ACCATCGACGGGATAACACAAGATTAGTCCAGCCAAGAGGTTCTCCCAGAACTTATCCGCCCCGGGGGCGGGAAGTCACGTAAGACGGGTAGTGGTCGCGGAATTACTCATAGGTCAGAAATATAGCGGACAGATGGGTGCCTGAAAAACGAGCGCACGAGCTTCGGGTTGCGTCGAATTTTTGCAAGCTGCTCGTGAACTCGCGGGCCCAGCTCTTCGCCTTTTTGCAAAGGACGTCGCGCGACGCCGTTGCGCTTCACGTGACTCCACACCAATTCATCTGGATTTAGGTCAGGTGCGTAACCGGGCAGGAAATGCAAGGTCAGTTTGCCCTGCGTACTGGCGACGTAGGCTTTGACGATGGCTTTCTTGTGCGCTGGCAATCCGTCTAAGATCAGATGTACTGCCTTCTTTCGATTGAGCATCAGCTTCTTGAGCAGCGTGACAAACAACTCGCCGCTGAGCCCGCCTTCGTACGTAGCAAACCAGAAGGCCCCCTTTGAATTGACGGCGGACGCCGCGCTCATGCTTTGCCGCTGGCCCGGTCGCTCGACAATCGGCGTTTCGCCGCGCGGCGCCCAGGTCTTGCCATGCACCGAGTCAGCTCGAAAGCCCGATTCATCCCAAAAGAAGATATCCGCCTTCTGCTCACGAGCCTGCCTGGCAATAGCCGGATACGTGTCGTGCTGCCAGCGATCAATTGCTTCCGGATCGCGCTGGTAGGCGCGCTGCAGTGGCTTTTGCGGCGTTAGGTTTAGGCGTGCCAGCATCGCACCGATCGATGCCAGGCTCAGCTTCACGTCGAATTTTTGCTGTACCAGTTCGCGAACCAGGTTGCGTGTCCAGAGGCCGAAATCGAACCCATACTGCATCGGATTCTTGCCGTTGATCCATCGCAGCACCCGCTGCTCCTGCGCAGACGTGAGCGCACGGGGGCGACCCGTGCCTTTGGTCGAGCGCAGCGCCCGTACACCTCGGCCGTGCGCCTGGGCGCGAACCTTGTATGCCCACGACCGATTCATCCCGAACGATGCAGCGACATCATCCGGATGCTCTCCCTCTGCCATGCGTTGCACCGCTAGGATGCGCATTTCTTCAAGCGTATTGTGAGCCAGACTACGACCGTCCCGTTTCATGATCGCTCCCCTCAATGTCTATTGCTCAAGCATAGATCATTTGTCCGCTAAATTCCTGACTTATGAGTAATCAAAAATACGAGAACCGCCACGAGGGGCGCTTCTCGAGCATCTCTGCTGGTGTGCCCATGCTCGGGCACACGCTTTCGAGAACCGTGAATTCTTGCCTATGGGCGGGGGCCGACGGCGAAATTAGGCGTAGCGCCGAATCAAATCATGAATGCGTGGGAAGACTTCGGTCTGCCAACGTGGCCCAGAAAACAAGTCGTAATGGCTGCATTGGCGGGCTGTCAACCCATGGCCGGTCCCATGGAGCGGCTGGCTAGCCGACTAGACTTCCCATCGAGATTTGGGTACACAGCAAAGCTAGCAGTGAAACATTGCGTCCCGCTTTCTGTGCCCTGCATCATGCGTGGCGTGGGGTGCAGCTAGGTCGGCAGTCCTTGATCTCACGATCGCAGACACGCTACTTCGTTGGCCGTTGGCCGGACGCGGTGTAAACTGGGCGCGGCTCTGCAAAGCTGTTTTGTCTCTTACCTGTAACCCCAGTAGGCGATAAGAAGACCTTTTGAGGACGAGCTGTCATCACTGGACGAAGGAGGCAAGCCATGTGGATGAATTTGCTTCTCATCTTTGTTCCGATCGCAATCGCCCTGGAATTCCTTGCTTCCGATCACCACCTCCTGATCTTTATCGCTTCCTCCCTGGCCATCCTGCCGCTCGCGGGACGGATGAGCCATGCCACCGAGCAACTCGCAGAGCGCATGGGCGAGGCGGTCGGGGGACTGCTCAATGCGACATTCGGCAATGCGGCTGAACTTATCATCGCACTTGTCGCCTTGCGTGCCGGCCTCCATCAGGTGGTGGAAGCCTCCATCGTCGGTTCCATTGTCGGAAATATGCTGCTGGTGTTTGGCGCCGCGATGCTCGCAGGCGGCATTCGCTATCCCGAGCAAAGCTTCAACCCGCGCGGCGCGCGTTCCCAGGCGACCATGCTCATATTGTCGGCGATCGCGCTGATCCTGCCGGCCAGCTTCGAAGCGGTAGAGGGCACGACAGCGGTGCTGTACCGGCTCAGCGCCTGGATTTCCGTCGCGCTTCTGGTCGTCTATGCGCTGTACCTGGTGTTCTCGCTGGTCACTCACCCTGCGCTGTTCCGCAGTGCATACGAAGCAGAGCCCGTTGCCCTGGAAGGCGTGGAGAACCAGCCCTCCTCATCCGTAGCGCGGGCGATAGCAATACTGGCAGCAGCCACCGTAGGGACGGCGTGGATGAGCGAGATCATGGTGGGTGCGCTCGGCCCCATGATGCGCGACTACGCCCTCAGCGACATATTCGTCGGTGCCTTTGTGGTGGCGATCCTCGGAAATGCAGCCGAGCATGCATCGGCCATTAGCGCAGCCATGAGAAATCGCATGGACCTGTCGTTTTCCATTGCGGTCGGCTCGAGCGTCCAGGTGGCACTTTTTGTCGCGCCAGTGCTGGTACTGACGAGCCATTTTCTCGGTCCGGCCCCGATGGACCTGGCCTTTCGTCCCGCCCTGGTCCTGATGGTGGTCCTGTCCGTGCTGGTCACGGCGCAAATGGCGAGCGACGGACACGCCGACTGGTTCAAGGGCACGCAGCTCCTGGTCGTCTATTTTGCCCTCGCCCTCACGTTCTTCTTCCTGCCGCGCTAGCTCGCGAAGCAACCTTACCTGCTTCGCTAGAGTCCTGCCGTGCCCTGCAAGCCTCGAGAGCTGCCGCGGCCTGCTTCAGCGCCCATTCGACGGTCATAGCTGCGCGAAATACGGTCAAGCAGACCGGGATCTCGCGGGCTGGCGGCATTGAATTCCACCCGCACGCTGCCGTCGGCCTGCTGGCGGACACTGGCCGTGACGGCATCGCCGTCTTTCGTGCCAACGACCGTGCCGGCGCCGGGTTCCTGGGTGGTGATCGCCAGGCCCTGGTCCCGCATGGCATCCGCAGCCGCGTAGAACGAGCGGTCGAAGGCCGGATATCCATAGTAGGTGCAGCCCGCCAGCGCAACCATGGCAGCGAAGCCAAGGGCATTGCGAACGCGCATCATGGTGACACCCTCCTCCGGTCAAAGCCGGCGGCAAAGGACGAGCCGGCCGTACGATCATCGCGATGCTTCAAAGGACTGCCGTCGGCGACATTGGCATTAGGGCACGCCCGTTACCGCCGCCGCGGCGCAGCATGCCGCGGCGGATAGAGTTTCTGGAACTGTGCCGTCGTGATCCCCATTGCGCCCCTGTCATCGATGATCGTCATCTCGCGCCACGCGCTCGGCGCGCCTTCGAGTCCGGGGAATTCCCTCAACTGCCAGATGCGACCCGTCTGCGTGTCGAGCAAGAAGGGGCCTGCGCGGACCTGGGGATGACTCACGATCTGATAGCGGCCAGGTCCAGCCTGCTGCGGCATGTCATCGGCTCGCTGGGGCGGCGGTATGGCAACCGCTTCACTGCCAGCGGCGACGGGTGCTTTACCGCTTGCCGGGGCTGGCGGCTGCTCGGGGTTGCCGCATGCCCCGACTAAAGCCATCGACAAGCACAACAAATAAGGTGCAATGTAGTGCATGGTTGGCTCCGTGATCTCGCCCATCGCATCCATTGGAAACCCGCTTGGCCGTCGTTCGGGGAACCCACAAGACGCTAAGACATCGCTGCGCACGGCAGCGCGCTCGCATGGCGCGACGCCTCGCAAACCGGACGTTCGATGCTGGACCTATGCCATCAGGAGCGCCTCGTATTCTTCCCGGAACTGATGGAGGGAACTGTCCACCACCGTCACGGCGCCATCGATCAGGCCGCAGCGACCGCTACCGGGAAGGATGCGGCACAGGTTTTCCAACGATTCCAGGTCCGCGCGCACGCCGCGGCCCGTATCGATCCGATTGAGCAGGCGCATCAGTTGGAAGGTTCCGCCCTTGCACGGCGGGCACTGACCGCACGAACCCTGGGCGAAGAAGCTCACGTACTCGGCGACCTTGCGGACGATGCTGGTCCCTTCCGAGACTACGATCATCGCACCGGTCCCGAGCCGCGAACGCCGTTGCCGTACGGAATCGAAATCCAGCGCCACGTCGAGATCGCGCTTGGTCAGTAAGGTATTGGAGGGCCCGCCGGTAAAGACGGCCTTGAATTCCTTGCCCTGGAGCATGCCGCCGCCATGCCCGAACACAAGCGTCTCCAGGCTCGTACCCATCGGCAGCTCATACAGGCCAGGCCGCAAGACATCGCCCGAGAGCGAATACAGCTTGGTTCCCGCGGCATGGCCGATGCCGAGGCCGCGATACCACTGGGCACCGTTGCGCAAGATGCCTGGTACGTGAGCCAGCGTCTCGGTATTGTTGACGACGGTCGGTGCACCATGCACGCCGTGTTCGGCGGGAAAAGGCGGCTTGCGGCGCGGAAACGGGAACCCGCCCTCGACGCTCGCGATGACCGCGGTTTCCTCGCCGCCGATATACAAGCCTGAGCTGGGTAGTACGCGAAGCGATACCGGTCCGCCGACCAGCCCGGCCAGCTCGGCGAATTGCGGGTGTGCCTGCCATTGCTGCACCGCCTCGCGCGTCCTCGCCAGCGACAGCGGCTGATGGGGATTGACGTACAGCACCACATGGTTGGCGCAGGTGGCGGCCGCGGCGATCAGCGCGCCCTCGATCACCTGGTGCGGCGTGTGCTCAAGCAGGAAGCGGTCCTTGAACGTCCCCGGCTCGTCTTCGTTGCCATTGCAGATGATGTACTTGTCGCCAGCCGCTGCGGCGGCCACCGGTGCCCATTTGCGATGCGTCGCGAAGCCGGCGCCACCCATCCCGCGCAGGTCCGCCTGCTCGATTTCGGCAATGACCGCGGTCGGCTCACGCAGCGCCCGTGCCAGCCCCTCGCCGCCGCCGCGGGCCAGCCAGGCATCCAGGTCGGCGCCGACCCGGATGTCCTCGTTGAGCAGAACCTGATTGAGCTGTTCCATCAGCGCGCTCCGTGCCCCGCTTACCGGGTGCCGCCGACCGCCCGGCCCCACGCGCCGGTGCGCAACCCTGCGTCGACGCGCAGATCGAAATTCGCGTAGCCAGGGAAGAGCTGCGGTGCCTTGACATGCAGGGGCAGCCCGGCAAGCGTCAATTCCCGCTGCCAGGCGTGCACGTGGCCGATTCCGGCGCGCGCGGCCATGACGCTGCGCCCGGCTTGCGCCGCGCTGGCGCCGGCGCGCCGGCCCATGCTCAGGATATCGAGCAGCGCGTTACCCATCAGCCGGTTGCGCCCATGAATGCCGCCCGTGACCTCGCCAACGCAGTACAGCCCTGGCACGCTGGTCGCACCCTCCTTGTCGATGGTCACGCCGCCGTTCTGGTAGTGCAAGGTCGGGTAGACAAGGAACGGCTCCTGGGACGGATCCTGGCCGCACTTGTGGGCGAGATGGCGCAGCGTCACGAGCCGCTTGGCCAGGATGCCGGGGTTCTCCATTTCCAGCGTCGGCGTGTCGAGGAAGACACCGACCTGGCCACCCCGCTCGATGCCGCGCCCCTGCGCACATTCGCGCAGGATTGCCGAGGCCACGATGTCCCGAGGCTTGAGTTCATCGACAAAACGCTCGCCCTCGCCGTTGATCAGCTTCGCGCCGGCCGAGCGGGCAGCTTCCGAGATCAGGCCGCCCGCCAGATGCGGCGGGTAGGCGATGCCGGTGGGATGGTACTGGAACGAGTCCAGCTCGCGCAGGCGCGCCCCGATCCGATAGGCCAGCACCAGGCCATCTGCAGTAGCCCCGTAATGGTTGGATGTCGGGAAGGCATTCAGGTGCAGGCGCCCCGCTCCGCCGGTGGCGAGAACCACGGCGCGCGCGCGTACCAGCACGAAGGTGCGCCATTCGAGGTTGTAGATCACCGCCCCAGCGCATTGGCCACGCTCGTCGGACAGCAGCTCGACTGCGGGGCAGCGGTTCCACACCGCGATGCCGGGTTCCAAGTCCACCGCCTCGCGCAACACGCGCATCATTTCCAGGCCAGTGTAGTCCCGATAGGAGAGAATGCGCGCGGCCGATGCTCCCCCTGGCTTCTTGCGCAGAAGATTGCCGCCGAGGGGCCGGTCTTCCTCCTGGTCGAACATCATGCCCAGCCGGATCAGCCAGCGGATCACGTCGGGTCCATCCATCACCATCTGCGCGACCAACTCGGGCTCGCCGCAGAAGTGCCCGGCGCGCAAGGTGTCCTCAAAGTGCAATTGGGGACTGTCGTCCTCGCCAATGGCCGCCTGGATCCCGCCTTCGGCCATCACGGTGTTGCTGTCACCGAGGCGCAGCTTGGTGGCGAGAATCACCTGCGCGCCTTGCCTGGCCGCGGTCAGCGCCGCCGCGCAGCCACCACCGCCCCCGCCGATGATCAGCACATCGGTGGAGACGAGTTGCGCCCCGGCAATGTCGACGTCGTCGATCAGCGCGTTGGCTTGCAGATAGCGGGCGAGATCCGGCTGACAAGGCTCGCCGCGGTTGACGCCGACGGTCAGCGCCACGCGCGCATTGGGCCCGTGGTCGGGGTGATAGGCCTTGAGCAGTTCTTCGGCGGAGATGTCATCGCCGCGCACCGCCGGCGCCACGCCGGGACGGTAGCGCTTTCGCGCGTCTTCGTAGGGGATACCAGCCGGCATGATTGTTCGTCCCGTCAGCGCGGCGGCCGCGCGCCGGGTGCGTCGAAGTCGATCTTCATCGCGCCGCTCTCGATCTGCTGCAGGCGCAGCATGAGATTGGCCGGCCGCAGCGTCTGCGCCGCGATCATCCGCCGCACGAACAGGCCGAGATGGTTGGGCCGGATATGCTCGGGGCAGGCCAGCGTGCAGAGGTTGCACATGACGCATTCGTCGAACACCTGGCCCGAGGCTGTCAGCTTGCCCTCCACCGCGAACTTCACGCCCTCCTGAACATCAAGTCCCTTCGGACAGGCCCGATCGCATCCGCTACAGTGACGGCAATGGGCGGCCTCCGGGAATACTTCAGCGATCGCCCCCAAGGCGTCCCAGCTGTCGCCGATCTCCTCGATGCGATAGACGTGCCGCTCCGACGCCGTGAAGTAATCCAGGAACGCCACCTGCATGCCTTCTTCGACCAGCGTTTCGCAGGCGAGCGCGGTCTTGACATCCTGCTCGCCGCTGCGCCGCACCATGACGCGGCATGAACCGCATACCCCCTGGCCCATGCAGCCAACGCCTTCGACAAGCGTTTCCCCCGCGTGCAGGAAGGCCTGCAGGATGGAGCAGTTTGCCGGTGCTTCGACCGTGCGTCCTTCGATACTCAAGCCTACCAGTCCCATCGCGTCGCCTCTTTCGCCCGGCGTCGTCAGCGCCACACTGGCGTTTCCACAGAAAAGGTCATATAAACCTTAGCACAGGGGAGGTCATTGCAAAGGGGGCGTCGCATGCAGGCTTACTGGAGACCTCTCGCGCCGCTGCTTGCGGTGATCGCGATCGCCCTCATTCCCGCCCCCGAGGGCCTGGCACAGCACACTTGGTATTACTTCGCGATCTTTGTCGGCGTGATTGTCGGGCTCATGCTTGAGCCCATTCCGGGCGCGGCGATCGGCCTGATCGCCGTGACGCTGGTGACCGTGTTCTGCGAATTGGTGTTCTACAGCCCCGAGCAGCTCGCGAAACCGGGCTTCAACCCGGCGAACGCGGCCCTCGCCTGGGCGCTTTCCGGGTTCGCCAACAGCACGGTGTGGCTGATCTTTGGCGCCTTCATGTTCGCCCTCGGATATGAGAAGACGGGCCTGGGCAGGCGCATCGCACTGTTGCTCGTCCGCGCGATCGGGCGCAGGACGCTCACGCTGGGCTATGCGGTGATGATGGCCGATGCATTGCTGGCGCCGTTCACCCCCTCCAATACGGCGCGCAGCGGCGGCACGATCTTTCCCGTCATCCGCAATCTGCCGCCGCTCTATGATTCGAAGCCAAACGATCCGTCGGCGCGGCGGATCGGCTCGTACATCATGTGGACCGCCATAGCCACCACCTGCGTGACGAGTTCGATGTTCCTCACCGCACTGGCGCCCAACCTCCTCGCCGCCGAGCTGATCAGGACGACGGTCCAGGTCGACTTGAGCTGGATGCAGTGGTTCATGGCCTTCGCGCCGGTAGGGATCCTGCTGTTGCTAGCCGTACCGCTCCTCGCTTACTTGCTGTATCCGCCGGAAGTGAAGCAAGGCAGCGAGGTGCCGGCCTGGGCGGCGCAGGAACTCCAGAAGATGGGCCCGCCAACCCGGCACGAACTGCTGCTCGCGGTCCTGGTGCTGATTGCGCTGGCGCTGTGGATATTCGGGGACAAGCACGTCAATGCGACTACTGCGGCTTTGATGGTCATTGCCCTCATGCTGGTGACCGGTGTCGTGACCTGGGACGACATGCTCGCCAACAAGCAGGCCTGGAACACCCTGGCCTGGTTTGCGACGCTGATCGCGCTGGCGGACGGCCTGAGCCGGACCGGCTTCGTCAAATGGTTTGCCGACACCATGGCAAGCCATATGAGCGGCCATTCGCCGATGACGGCGGCGGTGACGCTGGTGCTGGTCTTCTATTTCACGCACTACCTGTTCGCCAGCGTCACCGCCCATACGACGGCGATGCTTCCGGTCATGCTTAGCGTCGGCTCGACCATCCCCGGCATGCCGATGGAATCCTTTGCGCTGATGCTGGCCCTGACGCTGGGCCTCATGGGCATCCTGACACCCTACGGCACCGGTCCGAGCCCGGTCTATTTCGGCAGCGGCCATCTCCCTGCCAGCGACTACTGGAGGCTTGGCGCCATTTTTGGCGTGATCTACATCGCCGTGTTCCTGGCGATCGGCGTGCCGCTCCTGCTTTGAAACGGAGCTTCGACCATGTTGCACTACACGATCCCCTCTTCCCGGAACCGGGCGATTGCGCGACCTCGAGGTGTTTCCTCGGGCGCGGCCGCTGCGGTGGCCTGCCTTTGCCTGTTCGCGCTAACCCCGGCGCTTGCCTTGGCGCGGCAGGTCTTCGACTCGCCCGATGCGGCGATGGCGGCCTTTGGGCAGGCGGTGCGCAATGACGACGAAGCGGCCATGCGCCGCATGCTGGGCGCCAATTTCCGCGACATCATTCCGTCAGCCGGTGCCGAAGTGCGGAACCGGTTCAACGGTGCCTGGGCGCAGTCGCACCGCTTGCAGCAGACGGACAAGCACGCCTTCATCGCTGTCGGCGACGATGGCTGGACCCTGCCGGTGCCGCTGGTCAAATCGGCGAGCGGCTGGCAATTCGACACGCGGGCGGGCGTCGAGGAAATGCGCGTGCGCCGCATCGGCCGCAACGAGCTTGCCGTGATCCAGACCATGCAGGCCATCTGCGATGCGCAAACCGAGTATGCCCAGACGATGCACGATGGCGAGAAGCGACTGGTCTACGCAAACAGGCTGTCCAGTTCCCCGGGCAAGCACGACGGGCTCTATTGGCCGACCGCCTCGAATGACTCACCGAGCCCGCTGGGCCCGGCTTTCCGTGACGCCGGCACGCGCAATGCAAGCAAGGACGGTTACCACGGCTACCACTACAAGCTGCTGACCGCGCAAGGGCCGCATGGCGACGGCGGTGCGCTGAACTATGTCGTCGACGGCAAGCTGTTCGGCGGCTTTGCGGTCATGGCCTGGCCGGTGCGGTACGGCGAAACCGGCGTGATGAGCTTCATCGTCAGCCACAAAGGGCAAGTGTATGAACGCGACCTTGGACCCAACAGCGCGGCCAAGGCAGCGGCAACGAAGTCATTTGACCCGGCGCCCGGCTGGCGGAGGGTATCGCCATGAGGCATCGCATTCTGACCATGGCTTGCTGCAGCGTGCTGGCGCTGGGCGGATGCCAGAGCGCCAGCCCACCAGCTGCGAAGCCGGCATCCGAGCTGCCTGGCGGCGGCACGACACAGGCCCAGAGCGAACCCGCTCCCTACAAGGCGGAAGAAATCGAGGCGCTGGTCGCCCCGATCGCGCTCTATCCCGATCCGCTGCTGTCTCAGGTGCTGATGGCTTCCACCTATCCGCTGGAGGTCGCCCTCGCCGCGCGCTGGCTCAAGGGACACCCGGACCTGAAGGGCGACGCCGCAGTCAAGGCGGTGCAGAACGAGTCCTGGGACGTCAGCGTGAAATCGCTGGTGGCCTTTCCGCAGATACTTGGGCCAATGGGTGACAAGCTCGACTGGACCCAGAAGCTGGGAGACGCCTTCCTGGCGCAGCAGAAGGATGTGCTGGCTGCCGTGCAACGCCTGCGCGTGCGCGCCCAGCAAGCCGGTCACCTCAAGTCAGGCGCACAGCAGACCGTGATCGTGGAACCCGCGACGGCCACCGAAGCCACGCAGCAAACGATCGTGCGCATCGAACCGGCGAATCCCGAGGTGATCTACGTTCCGGTGTATGACCCCGCCATTGTCTACGGCGGCTGGGGCTATGCCGGATATCCATACTACTACTGGCCGCCCTACGGGCCTTACTATCCCGGCGACGCCTTCCTCGGCGGCATCGCATGGGGCATCGGCCTGGCTGCGGCGATCGCCGTCTTCGGCGACTGCGACTGGAACAACGGCGGCGTCCATGTGGAGCACCACAAGGCCCGCAATATCGACCGCAACTTTGACGCCAGCAAGCTGGAAAAAGGCCGATGGCAGCATGATGCGCGGCACCGGCAGGGTGTTGCCTATCGGGACAACGCCACGCGCGAGAAATTCGGCAGGAGCACGGCCGATGCGTCGGGCCGCGCCGGATTCCGCGGGCGCCATGCAACCGGCGGCCGGGACAATGGCTTCCAGGGCGTGGGCCGTGGCGGCAGCGCCGTGCAGCGCGACGTCAGTCGCGGCAACCAGAGCCTGCATTCAGGGTCCGGCCGGGCCGGCGGCTTTGGCGGTGGCGCACGCGCGGGCGGCTTTGGTGGCGGACGAGGTGGCGGTGGACGACGTTAGGGAACCAATGCCCGTTTGGAGTGGTGTAGGTCGCGTTCCAGTGGTCGGTGGGTGGGCGGTCCTGTTTGAATTCTGGGGACACTGCCCCTCTATGCCGGTGATTACGAGAACGCGCAGGACGCGGACATCATCGTGATCCCCGTCAGCGTCGGTGTGAAGTCTGGGCAGACTCTGCAAGGGTGCCATCCACTGTGGGATCGCCAGTGCATCGCGCGAAATTTCCAGGCCATCGTCCACAACACCGACCTCATTCTCACAGTCTGCATCGTGATGCTGAAGTCGAAGGCAGAGATATGTCTGTCGCTGCCGATGGTGGTCAATTGCGGCGGAGCGCAGCCACGGGTTTATCGAGAATTCCACCAACTCTTCTGAGAAGGATCGCAAAATGCTCACAAGACTGAAAGCGGCGTTCCTCTACTTCAACAGCGTGGTCCCGTTTCGACTCGGCCCCGCCCTGATCACGACGGCCGTGCTGGTCACCCTGCTGCTGCTGCCTGTGCCAGAGGGGCTCACGCCCAAGGCTTGGGGCCTGGTTGCCATCTTTCTGACAACAATCGTTGCGATCATCCTGAAGGTCATGCCGATCGGGGTGATGGCAATGATGGCGATCGTGGTCCTCTCGCTGTCGCAGGTGACCTCGACCTCGTCCAAGGGGGCGATCGCCGATGCGCTGACCGCCTTCGACAGTCCGCTAATCTGGTTGATCGTGGTGGCCATCCTGATCTCCCGCGGCGTGAAGAAGACCGGCTTGGGCACCCGTATCGGCCTGATGTTCATCTCCCTGATGGGGAAACGAACGATAGGCATCGGCTATGGTCTGGTCACCTGTGAACTGGTGCTGGCGCCCTTCACACCGAGCAATACCGCGCGCGGTGGCGGCATCGTGCATCCGATCATGAAGTCGATCGCCAACGCATTCGACTCGGACCCGGCCAAGGGCACTGAGGGCAAGGTCGGCACCTACCTGGCGTTGGTCAACTATCACGCCAACCCTCTCTCCTCGGCGATGTTCGTGACCGCCACCGCCCCGAACCCGCTGGTGGTGGACTACATCGCCAAGGCGACCAATCAGAATCTGCATCTGAGCTGGACGGACTGGGCGCTTTGCATGTTGGTGCCCGGCCTGCTATGCATGCTGCTGATGCCGCTCGTGATCTATGTGTTGTCGCCGCCGCAGCTCAAGGCCACACCCAATGCGGTGGAATATGCGCACGCCGAAATGGCGAAGATGGGTCCTGTGTCGCCAAAGGAAATGGTCATGATTTTCACCTTTGCGCTGCTGCTGCTACTGTGGGCCAACGTTCCGGCGATGGTGTTCGGTCCGTCGCTAACGCTGGACCCGACGGTGGTCGCCTTGGTCGGCCTGTTCGTGCTGATCATTACTGGCACCATCGACTGGGACGACGTGCTGTCCGAAAAAAGCGCCTGGGACACGCTGATATGGTTCGGTGCGCTGATCATGCTGGCTGAGCAACTGAACAAGCAAGGTGTGATCGGGTGGTTCTCGAAGGGCATGAGCGACGCGATCGTGGCCAGCGGCATTGGCTGGGGCGGCACGGCCGCGATCCTCGTGGCGGTCTTCGTTTTCTCGCACTACCTGTTCGCCAGCACGACGGCGCACATCAGTGCGATGATGCTCGCCTTCCTGACGGTCGGAGTCCATCTGATACCGCCAGCGTATGTGGTGCCGTTCATGCTGCTGATGGCGGCCGGCTCGGCGATCATGATGACGCTGACCCACTATGCGACGGGCACCTCGCCGATCATCTTCGGCAGCGGCTATGTCACGATGGGAACCTGGTGGCGCGTCGGTTTCGTGATGTGCGTGGTGGAGTTGCTGATTTTTGCCGTGGTCGGGAGCGTCTGGTGGAAGGTGCTTGGCTTCTGGTGAGCGCGCAGCTTTGACGGATCTGGTCCTCGAGAAGACCATCACGCAACTTGGCAAATTGCTCGTCGCAAATTCCACGTTTTATGTCTCACTCAATGTAAGCAGCGAGGACGATGGCACGGCCTCATTGGTCTCGGCCCCCCCTGAGAAGAAGGAACCCCTTCCTGCGCTACGCACCACATTTTCTGCAAGTGCGCCCGAGAGCTCCACCTCGGAGCACTCGGGGATGCGAAGGCGTAGGTGAGGGTTGGCCGCTCGACGAAGCCAGACGGGCGATCTTGGCTGTCCTCCCAGCTAACCTCGGCGTTGCAATAGCAAACGGCCGACGGCTAAGGTGGTGGCGAAGGTGAGTCCTGGACAACCTAGCGCTACCCCGCCTGTCGGTGGAACTTGAATAGCTGGCTGGATCATGCGCGACGTCCGTTCAATGCGCCGATGACACGCGCAGTTGGCGCCGGAACGTATTCCACCACCGCGCCCGCGACCGCATTTGTGATTGCAGCCACCGCGCCGCCGAGTCCCGACTCTACTGCGTCTTTTATTCCGAGCGGGTGAAACGGTTGGGCGTGATCCTACGGCCACCCATCTGGTCGCGTTGATTGCCTGCCACCCTTGCCTATACGGGCAGTTGCCTTCTCATCACCCGCGCGCCTCCCGCGCAGTCAGCATGACCTGCGGGACGCAGGCGCAACGCGCGCCCGCCCCTTCGTGACTACACGGCACTCAGCCAATGCGGATACCAAGGCGCACTTATCGCCACATGGCATCAAATGCAAAGTCTGCGGCAGTCCATGCAAAGTTGGGGCTTGCCGCAACACCTACTCTGGTAATGAGTCGGATCTCCTCATCGGCCAGGTGGAGCGGCTTGTAGCCCTTGAGTTTGTAATTTACCTAAACGAAGTCTTAATCATGTTTGGATTGTTCAAGAAGCAGCCTGCGATCATCTACGATTTGCCCTTTGGCGAAAAGAACGAAGGGGAAATCCGAAAACTTGCAGAAAATTTGTCCAACCAAATCCGGGTCATTGTGCATGAAGATGTTTCTGGCTCAAATTGCAAGAATGATGGACGGGCATCTCTCCTGATCGAAGAAGCGGCATTCGATATTAGCAGCAACATGTTCGATCGCATCAAGATTTGGGAAGGTGTAGAGAACGTTGACATGGTCGCATACCGCAACCTTATCGCGGCATTCCAAAACCCGAGGCGGCGCAACGGCCTCATCGCATCGATGATCTAAGCAACTCCAGCTCTTTGCAAGCGGCAAAGTGTCCGACCTTGCCAACCTGGTTGTAATAGACCCGGTTGGGATATGCCCGCGCCAGCCAAGCCTTCGGTGGCCAGTAAACCTCGCCTGGAAAGACGGTCAATGCCGCCGGAACGGTAACGCGGCTGGTCTTTGCTGGTGCCACGCTGGTCTCCCTGTAGATCCGGGCGCTGGACTCGTCGGTGTTCGTCAGCCATTAGAGCGAGACGTTGTCGAGGATCGGGTCACGACCCAGTGTCCGGCGTGTAGAGACCCAGTCGGCCAACTTGCTGAGATGCGCGGCAAGGCCTCGTTATCGTGACTTATCGCTGCATCCCGCAATGCCAGCGCGTCACGTCCCATCCCTGCCCGGCGCGCTGCGGCAAACCGTGATTCGCCAGGGATGGCGGAGGCGCAACGGCCGTAGCCAGTTGCGGTCAAAGCCGCGACTGAATATGGGCGACCCAACTCACAACATAAGCGGCCATCCAGGCTTCGTGTGACAAAGCAACATGACTGGATTGCACCGCCCTGCTTATCAATTGCTTATCAGCTATTCAGGTCCTTGCCGGTCGAGTCTGAGAGCGGAACCAGTAGTTGGCTGGACTGCATCCCGGACACCGCGCGTGAGGATCGAGGCTCTAAACGCTTTCGGACTCAAAGGCCAGGGTCCTCTTCCTTAAAGGGTCGGGAAGATTGGTCCGACGCACCGATCTTGGTTGACCGAAGTCATACAAGAACCGGGCGTTCGCCTCGAAGCAATCGGATGTCGCATAGGGGTCGGCTAGAGACGACGAGCATGACCGTCCGCGGGGTCCCTCGTCACAGCCCAATAATTTCGTGATCATGAAATTATTGATTGGGCACTGCTTCGAACTGTCGCCGGCCAGGCGTGCAGCCTAGATCTCCGGGCCTCTGTGAAGCGCTCTGCGAGAGTCTTCTCAAGGGTTTATACTTACCCTCGTCTCCTCTCTTTCTCTGAAAGGGATTCATGCCCGCCCGAGCAGCGGGCATTCTTTTGCCTGTGCTCCCGATCGACTAGTACCACTGCACAGAGGTTATGACGGTTTGTCAGAGGTCGGTACTGGGTAGGCTTTGGCCAATTTCTCCCGTGCCGTTTCGGTAGAGAACATCCAGTTGATGCGAGCGCCGCTGACGTTTCGCAGTTGCTCCCAAGCCGCGACCTCGGTGATCAGCCGATCGCGGCAGTCGATGCGGCGATCCAGGCACTGGCTTCGCAGCACGCCGATTTCGATCTCGACCATGTTGAGCCAACTGGCGTGCTTGGGGGTGTAGTGGAATTCGATCCGCTGCAGGATGCGGCGTGCCTCTGCTGGTGGCAGGGCTTGGTAGAGCGCAGCCGGCGTGTGGGTCGACAGATTGTCCAGCACGACCCGGATGCGCGGTGCCTGGGGGTAGTGGATATCGACCAGGTCGCGCATGCACTGGGCGAAGTCATCTGCCGTTCTCCGTTCAGTGACTTTGACCTTGCGCCAGCTACGGTGCGCATCGAGGAAGACGAACAGATTAGCGGTGCCGTTGCGCTTGTATTCGCAGTCGTAGCGCAAAGGTTTACCCGGCTCGGCCGGAATCGGTTGGCGTACCTCGCCGATGAGCTGGGTCGGGCTTTCATCGAAGCACACCACCGGGTGTTGCGGGTCCGGGGTTTCGGCATACAGGTCGAGCACGTCTTCCATGCGTGCAACGTACTCCGCGTCGATCTTGGGAATGCACCACATGTCCTTGCGCCAGGGCTTCAGATCGTTCTCGGCCAGGCGCCGGCGTACCGTCTCGCGCGATAGCTCTTCGTGCTCGGTCAGTTTGACGAGCGTGTCGGCGAGCAATTCCAGCGTCCAGCGCGCACGTCCCGGTGGCGGGTTGGTGCAGGCGGTGGCAATCAGCAGGGCCTCTTCCTTGCCGCTGAGCTTGCGCTGCGCCCCGGGTCGAGGCTGTTCGTTCAGCGCCGCTTCCAGACCCATCTCCACGAAGCGGCGCTTGGTGCGGTACACCGTGGATTCGCCAACCGCCACGGTGGCTGCAATGCTCGCGTCATCCTGGCCTGCATGCGCTGCAAGGAGGATTTGCGCTCGCTTGAGCTTGCGTGCCGCATGCTTGCCGCCGCTTAGCATGGCAGCAAGCGCCTCACGCTCGGATTGGTCGAGCTCGACTCGATAGCGTAAATTCATTCGGATGGCCTCCTTCTGGGGGGCCTCCTTCGACTGCGGGGGTTCCGAATGAATCAGAAATCGCTTCCATTGTCTGGCGAGCGCTCAGCCTGTCCGAGCTTCACCGACAAGCAAGGTCAGTATCTCGCCTTCATATGGGCCTACAGCTTGATAAACGGCCGCTCTCCGGCCGAGCGCGACATGCAGCGCTTTTTCGCCGTCACGGCTCCTTCCGTCCATCAAATGGTGCTCAACCTCGAACGCAATGGATTGATCCGCCGCCAAGCAGGCATCGCTCGCACCATCGAACTGCTCGTTGACCACAACTGCTTGCCTGTCTTACAACCCAGCCAAACTGTCATAACCTCTGTGCAGCGGTACTAGTCAGACGTT
This sequence comes from Ralstonia pickettii DTP0602, assembly GCA_000471925.1. Taxonomy (NCBI): domain Bacteria; kingdom Pseudomonadati; phylum Pseudomonadota; class Betaproteobacteria; order Burkholderiales; family Burkholderiaceae; genus Ralstonia; species Ralstonia pickettii. Next base: position 308,353 of record CP006669.1, on the reverse strand, counting down.
CTCGGAAAGTCAGGACTCTCTACATCGAGCGCGTGGCCGCTCGTCAGCCTCCGCAGTCGACCTGTCCCTATTCTGTAGACGTTCGTGCATCGTCTCGCAGCGTATCAACATCATTGTCGCCGGCGCCTCGTCTGCGCCGGCGTCGGCAGCCTCCGCGGCGCTGCGCAGATATACTTGCCGGGAGACGATGGCGGCGATCACGATGAAGGCGCCGACGCCGAAGGCCCGGGCCAAAGTCGGAAGGTATCGTGCCATGGAAATCCTACCGGATAGCAGGGGGGGTAGCGAGACTACACGAAGCTGCCACGAGTCGGGGGGCTACGCCATTGCACGATTGACACCGCCTCCGTTTCGCCGTGGTGAGGCCGGGGCCTTCAGTAACACCGCACTGGGCCGGATGAGCATGCCAAAGACGATCGCGCCCCTACCGCGCGGCCAATACTGGGCCACACCCCACGCCCCCTCTCCGCTGGAGGGTCCGAACGGCCATGACGAAGTCTTTCCTGGCGCCCACTGCGTCAGCGACGGCAAATGGGTCACGTTCTATAAGGCAAGCGAAGAAGTTTGGGCGTGCAACGCCGTATATGCCGGCGCGCATTTCGATTGTGCTTCGCGTTCCAGCGCCTCTTGTCGAGGCCGTCCACCAGCGCCTGACAAGCCAGGGCTTCGAGCCGGTCGGCAGTACGCCAGAGGCATTCGCCAGCCTGATCGAGGCCGAACAGAAGAAATGGCCCGCTGTCGTCAGGCGCGCGGGACTCCGGCCCGAGTAGGAGCACTGGCTTGCATCGCAAGCCAGCGCGACTTATAGGGCCCGGTTCATTGCACCTTACGGCAGCCGCAGGCTCCCCTAAATTTTAGCGATCGTCAGAATCGCATCAGCACCAGCATGCCGTAGAACAACCCAGCGAGGAAAAGCGTCTCCAGAACCATCAGCGCCACCGGCTTCCAGCCTACGGACAGGATATCCTTGAGGTGAGTCTTCATGCCGATAGCCACCATCGCCATGACCAGACACCACTGCGAAGCGAACTGCCCCGCCTTGACCAGTTCCAAGGGCAACCAGCCGGTGCTGTTGATCGCCACCAGCACCGCAAACGCCACGGCAAACCACGGCAGCAGCGGCGGGCGCGGCCCCTGTCCAGCTTCCCCTTGTGCCCGCTGATGACGCTGCGACAACCATGCAGCCAGCGCGATCACCGGCAGCAGCATGGCCACCCGCATCAGCTTGATCAGCGTCGCCGCATCCCCCGCTTCGTGCGAAATGCTGTAGCCAGCCCCCACTACCTGGGCCACGTCATGGATGGTCCCGCCGATAAAGGCTCCGGCCTGTGATGAAGGCAGCGCCAGCAGCTGCGTGAGCATCGGGTATAGCACCATCGCCACCGTGGATAGCGTGCTGACGGAGATCACCGTGAACAGCGTCGCGCGCTCCTTTAGCGGATGCTGTGGCATGGCCGCGGACAGGGCCAGCGCCGCGGAAGCCCCGCAGATGGCCACGGCGCCCCCGGTGAGCAAGCCGAAGAACGTCTGGAACCCCATCATCCGAGCCAGCACGATGCCGCACAGGATGGTCAGCGCGACCGCCAGCACGACCATGGCAACGGAGTGCCAGCCCAGCGCCGCCACCTGCGAGGCCGTAATGCGTAATCCCAGCAAGGCGACACCCAGGCGAAGCACCTGCTTGGCGCTGAAGTCGATGCCGGCAGCACTGGAGGATTCCCGTGACAGAAAGTTCAGCGCCATTCCCAACAGCAAGGCGAACAGCATCACCGGTGCCTGGTAATGCGCGGCGAGCGACATCGCGGCAACTGTCACGATCGCGCTGATGACCAAACCGGGCAGATATGCCCGGAAGGTACTTAACAAGCTCGGGTTGAGGAAGCTTACCGACATCCATGTCTCTCCAATGCATCGATGAAGGTCGCCAGCCATCTCGATATCAGGCCCGCCATCCTGGCCAATCGGGAAACGCAGGCGGGCACACTATGCAATTTCCCATCCCGGAAGGATGCAACATGGAACACAGTGCCCGCCATGCAAAGGATGCCAACGACTTTGCATTACATGCCAAGTCGAATATGAACCCTCTCTGAAGCAAGTCGCTTTGCTGCATTGTGCGGAGCTACCACCACCCAGCACGCGGAAGTGGCGCCAACGCCGTAGCGCCACGGGGAGCCTGGCCAGTCCGGATTGGCTAACTACCTGGGCATGTCGCTGGCATCTTGAACGTCAGCGTCAGCTTGCTTCCCTTGGTGACGGATATGGTCTGTCCGTAGCTGACAGTGGGCATGAATTGAATGTCGGGTGCCACAGCTACCGGCGGATTCTTTGCGCCATCGATGGTCAGGTCGAGCTCCACATTGACCGAGTCAAAGGACCCCTGTCCTCTTGCCTCCGCGTCCTTCTTGAATGCGCACAGTCCGGCGGAGACTTGCTGCAAGGCGGTGGGGATATCAACTGGCTTGCCAGGCGGGATCGGTGCTGTATTACACCCGGCAAGCATTAGCGCAGCGAATGCAAAAAGGAAGGAGAATTGGGTGCGCATTAGAAGTCCCCAAGGGTCTAGTGGGTGAATCAGCCTGCATTAGCCTCAACGTCGCTTCTGTTCGCTTCCGAACTGACATCCGTCCTTACAGCGCAAGGGTTACCACGCGCAGCGTGGCATCGTCGGGACACGGTACGTCGGCAAATCCCAGCCGTCTGGCTAATCGCCGCATCGCGGTATTCGATGACAGAACATTACCTTCCATGCATCGATATCCGCGACGGCGAGCAATGTCGATCAATACGCTCAACAGTCGGCTGGCAAGACCAAGCCCATGCCAGTCATCCACCACCGTCACTGAGTTGTGCCACCAGCGTGATGTACTCAGGAATGAGCACACGTCGCCACACCGGTGGGCTCAAGCCGCGCCGAGCCATTCGGAGTTGCAGGACGGCAATCGCCGGCTGAGGATCGGATGCCATGGGCCCATTCTAGGTGGCTCATTGGCCTCTCAGAAGCGGTAAGGTCGATTGCCCCCGCTTTGGCGCGGACTCCGATCACGCGCTGCGGGTTTACCGCATTGCTGATTTTTGGGCTATACCCGCGGCGCCAGCGCCGCAAAGATCGCGGTGGCCCGCACCAGGCAGCGGTCGCCCGCAACCAGTCGGCACGTCCCGTAACGCAGGCGCGAGCCGAGCTTGTCGAACTCCACCCGTGCTTCCACCCAGTCGCCAAGGCGCGCCGAGTCCAGATAGTCCAGGCTCAGGTTCACTGTGACGGCGGTCGCTGACCGCCCCAATTCCAACAACATCATTGCGCCAATCGCTGTATCTGCGAGAGTCGCCAGCATTCCGCCATGGGGCATACCAAGGGGGTTCAAGTGGCTTTCGTCGATACGCACCGCAAGCGTTCGACGCTCCTCGTGAACGTAGAGCTCGCCAAAGTTTGCCATGTAACCGCCTCGCTTGCGAAAGGCGACAAAGCCTTCCGGCACGCCGGCATGAGTTTCCGGCGTATCAGCGCAAGAAGCTTCGGTCATAGAAATCTCGATTGCAGTCATGGTTTCATCCATAGAAGCGCGAACCGCGCCAGACTACTCGCGGCACCTTGCAACCAGCGAGTGACTTGCCCAGCGCTGCACGGCGCGCCGCTTCGATCAGCCTAGTCAAGACTCAGATTCGAATGGCGGACGATCTGGCCCCACAGTCGCTGCTCGCTGTCGACGAAGACAGCGAACTTTGCCTGCGGCTGCCCTCCCGGGAGGCTTCCCATCTCCCTGATCTTGGCCACGACTTCCGGATCGTGCATGGCCTTGATCAGGCTGTCCTGCAGCTTGGCGACAATGGCCGGCGAGGTCTTGGCCGAGACGAAGAATCCGGCCCAGCCCGTCACCACGAAGTCATTGACGCCTGCTTGCGCCATGGTTGGCACCTCCGGCAGGCTGGCAACGCGTTCGGCGCTGGTAACTGCCAGGGCACGCAGTTTCCCCGCGCGTATCTGCGGCAGCGCTTGCGTGAGGTTGTCGAACATGAAGGTGGTTTCACCGGAGACCAGCGAGGTGGTCGCCGGAACCGAGCCGCGGTAAGGCACATGAATGGCCTTGGTGCCGGTGCGCATCCCAAACATTTCACCGCTCAGGTGCGTGGTTTGCCCGATGCCGGCGGAGGGGAAGCTAAGCTGCCCCGGCCGACTCTTCAGTTCCGCGATCAGGTCCGCGACCGTCCTGATCGAGGACTGCGCGTTGACCACCAGTACATTCGGGAACACGATCAGATCGGTTAGCGGAACAAAATCTGCGGGGCGATAGGGCAGTTGCTTGTAGGCGCTGTAGTTGATAGCGTGGGAACCGGTATTGCCCGCCACCAGGGTGTAGCCGTCTGCCGGCGCCCGAAGCAGTGCCTGCACGCCGATGATGCCGCCGCTTCCGGGGCGGTTGTCGATGATGACAGGCTGGCCCAGCAGGCCAGCGAGCTTCTGTGCCATGAGGCGGGCTGGAATGTCGATAGTGCCCCCCGGCGCGCCCGGAACGATGATGGTGATCGCCCGCTCCGGCCAGGCCGCTGCCGCCGGCGTCGTGACGGCGGCAGTGGCCACCAGCGACAACCCAAGCGCCGCCTTGATCAATAGCTTGAAACGCATAGTTCTTCTCCTCCATGTAGTGGTGTTGTCGCCAGTGGGCCGGCCGGATCATTCCGGCTCTTGCAGCCCCACTGAGCGAATCTGTGTGCGTCCAGCGCGGTCTTTAGCGCGCGGCCATCCGGATGGCACCGTCAAGGCGAATGGTTTCGCCGTTGATCATCGGATTTTCAAGGATGTGCAGCGCCGTCGAAGCAAACTCGTCCGGCTTGCCCAGGCGTGCCGGATGCGGAACGGAAGCGCTGAGCGCGGCTCGTACAGTCTCCGGCAAGCGATCCAGGATGGGGGTATCGAACACGCCCGGCGCGATGGTGCTGACGCGGATCAGGCGCTGGGCCAGGTCGCGCGCGGCCACCAGCGTCATGCCGACCACGCCGGCCTTGGCCGAAGCGTAGGGGATCTGGCCAATCTGACCCTCGTAGGCAGCCACCGAGGCGGTGAGCACGCAGGCACCGCGCTCACCGTCGACGGGCTCGTTCTTTGCCATGCGTGCCGCCGCCAGCCGCAGCGAGTTGAAGGTGCCGATCAGGTTGATCCGTACGATCGATTCGTATTTCTCGATCGATCCCGGTGTGCCGTCCTTCTCGACCAGCCGCACGGTACCGCCCAGTCCCGCGCAGTGGACCAGCGCGCGCAGCGGGCCAAGCGATTCGGCCGTGTCGTAGACGCGGCCCATCTGCTCCGTATCGCAGACGTCCGCCTGCACGAATCGCGCCTTGTCGCCAAGTACCTGCATGGCGGCGGCACCCCGCTCTGCCGACAGGTCGGCGATGACCACGGCGACGCCTCGTTCGAGCAAGCGGCGGGCGGTGGCCAGTCCCAGACCAGAGGCGCCCCCGGTAACCACGGCAGACATGTTTTCAAGCTTCATCTTGGTTCTCCTATCCTTCTTGGTGTAATCCACCCTGGATCGACTTTCGCGATCCGGGTCAACGCCGCGTAACGATTGCGGCGTTGGTCATGCGCCCAGGCGCGTAGCGGACGCCAGCAGCGGCGGCCAGCGGGAAGCGTTTGCGCGTCGATTCAGTACGATTTCGGCAGGCCCAGCACGCGCTCAGCGATAAAGCACATGATCAGCTGCGGGCTGACCGGCGCGATACGCGGGATATACGACTCGCGCAACAATCGCTCGACCCGGTACTCGCGCGAGTAGCCCATGCCGCCCAGCGTCAGGATGGCGGTCTGGCAAGCGTTGTGCCCCGCTTCCGCGGCCAGGTATTTGGCGGTGTTGGCCTCGGCGCCGCAAGGCTCGCCGGCGTCGTACAGCGCGGCAGCCTTGAGCATCATGAGATTGGCCGCCTCGAGCTGCATCCATGCCTGCGCCAGCGGATGCTGCACCCCCTGGTTCATGCCGATCGGACGGCCGAACACGACGCGCTCCTTGGCATATTGCGTGGCGATGGCCAGCGCCGCGCGGCCCAGGCCGACGGCCTCGGATGCGATCAGGATGCGCTCCGGGTTAAGCCCATGCAGGATGTACTCAAAGCCGCGTCCTTCCTCCCCAATGCGGTCTTCCTCGGGAATGAACAGGTCGTCGATGAACAGCATGTTGGTGTCGACGGCGGCGCGGCCCATCTTGTCGATCTCGCGGATCTCAATCTTGCTGCGGTCAATCCTGGTGTAGAACAGCGACAGCCCGTCGGTGGGCTTCTTCACCGATTCCAGCGTCTGCGTGCGCGCCAGCAGCAGCATGCGGTCCGCCACCTGTGCGGTCGAGATCCAGATCTTGCGGCCGCTCACCGAATAGCCGCCCGGCACCTTCCGGGCGAAGGTCTTGAGCTTGGAGGTGTCGAGCCCCGCATCGGGCTCGGTCACGCCGAAACAAGCTTTTTCCTGGCCGGCGATCAGGGGCGGCAGGTAACGGCGCTTCTGTTCGTCGGTAGCGAATACCACCACCGGATTCAGGCCGAACACGTTCATGTGCACTGCCGAGGCGCCGGTCATGCCCGCGCCCGACTGCGAAATGGTCTGCGTCACCAGCGCGGCCTCCAGAATGCCAAGGCCGGCGCCGCCAAACGCTTCCGGCATCGCCACGCCCAGCCAGCCGCCTTCGCACAGCGCCTTGTAGAACTCATGCGGATAGGTGCCGGACTTGTCGAGCCGGTCCCAGTACTCCATGTCGAACTGCGAGCAGACCGCCTGGACTGCCTCCACGATGGACTTCTGCTCTTCGGAAAATTGGAAGTTCATTTCTGATCCTTGCTCAGATTGAGGTTTGAGATCGTGAACGACGCCGTGCCCGCCCCTGGGATTCGATCAGGATGGCTGCACCGCTGGTTCGGGATGTCGATCAAAGGTGTTCCGACCCGGAATCCGAGTCGTTTGCCACAGGCGCTCGTGCCGGAATGGAAAATGGGCCAGTTTCAGGAGCGCCAGAGCCGAGCTTGTGCCGGGTCATCGAGTGCACGCTCTATCTCCACGGTATGCTGCCCGCGCGTTGGAATCGGACCGGGTGCCACAGCTTTTCCATCGAACCGCGGTGCCGGCCTTGCCTGGAGCTCGCCATCCTCCTCAAAGTAAATGCCGCGTGCGACGTTGTGCGGATGTCTGGCTGCCTCATCCGGACTGAGCACGGGGGCGAAGCAGACATCGGTACTTTCCAGCAACGCACACCATTCGGCACGGGTCTTGCTGGCAAAGATCCCGGTCAGGTGGCTGTGCAATTCGGGCCAATGCTGGCGGTCCCACTGCGAGCTGTAGCGCGGATCGGCGGTGAGGCCGAGATGCTCCAGCAGCAATGCGTAGAACTGGGGCTCGAGCGCGCCAACCGTGATGTAGGCACCATCGGCGCAACGATAGGTCGAATAGAAGTGCGAGCTGTCATGCATGCTGGCGCCTCGCTCACCGCCAATGAAGCCCTTGCGACGCGTGCCCAGGAGCAACTGGAGCATATGAGCGGAGCCGTCGACGATGGCTGCGTCGACTACGGTGCCCTTGCCAGTGCTGCGTGCATTCAGCACGCCCGACAGAATTCCCACCGCGAGATAGAGCGCGCCACCGCCGACATCGCCAATGACGGTGATGGGTGACGACGGCGGCTCTGCTGCGCTGCCGGCGTAGTACAGCGCCCCGGACAGCGAGATGTAGTTGTTGTCATGCCCCGCAGCCTGGGCCAGGGGCCCGGTCTGGCCCCAGCCGGTCATGCGGCCGAAGACCAGGCGCGGATTGCGCGCCATGCACACATCCGGGCCAAGGCCCAGGCGCTCCATGACGCCGGGCCGCATTCCCTCGATCAGCGCATCGGCGTCCTCGATCAGGCGCAAGACTAGTTCGCGGCCCTCCGGGGTCTTCAGGTCTGCAACGATCGAGCGCTTGCCCCGGTTCAACACATGGCGATCAGCTGCCGATAGGCCCGGCGCCGTACTCGTCGGACGCTCCACCGCAATGACATCTGCGCCCAGATCGGCAAGGTGCATGGCACAGAACGGTCCTGGCCCGATCCCGCAGATTTCCACAATTCTCAATCCCGACAGCATTCCTTCTCCTCCCCAACAAGCTACGGCGCGGTCCGCCTTCTGCCATCCGCAGAGCCGGCCGCCGCCGATCCCAGCTGACCGGCGACTGGGTTGTGCCGGTTCACAGGCTGCGGCCGATGATCTCCTTCATGATCTCCGACGTGCCGCCATAGATCCGCTGCACGCGGCTGTCCACGAATGCCCGTGCGATGCCATACTCGCGCATGAAACCGTAGCCGCCATGCAGCTGCAGCAGTTCGTCGACTGCCTGCCCCTGCGCTTCCGTGGAATAGAGCTTGGCCATGGCCGCCATTTCGCTGGTGAGCTTCTTCTCGAAATGCAGCGCGATGCAGTGATCGATGAAGACGCGGCAGGCGACGGTCTTCGCCTTGATTTCTGCCAGCTTGAAGCGCGTGTTCTGCAGGTCGAACACCGGCTGGCCGAAGGCCTTGCGGCTCTTGGTGTAGGCAATGGTCTCGTCCAGCATGGTTTCCATTACCACCGGGCTGCGCACCGAGACCATCAACCGCTCCTGCGCGAGTTGATGCATCAGGTAGCCGAAGCCCTTGCCTTCCTCGCCCAGCAGGTTGGCGGCAGGTACGCGGACCTCGTCAAAGAACAACTCGGCCGTGTCCTGCGCCTTCAGGCCGATCTTCTCCAGCAGCGGGCCCTTGGTGAAGCCGGGCGTGCCGGCTTCCACCACGATAAGGCTGATGCCGCGCGTGCCGGCGGCGGGATCAGTCTTGCACGCCACGATCACCAGGTCCGAATTGGCGCCGTTGGTGATAAAGGTCTTCTGTCCGTTGATGACGTAGCTGTCGCCGTCGCGCCGCGCGGTGGTGCGCAGCGATTTCAGGTCGCTGCCGATGCCGGGCTCGGTCATGGCGATCGCGCCGATCTTCTCGCCGCGGGCCATCGGCGGCAGCCAGCTCTCCTTCTGCGCCTCAGTGCCGTAAGCGAGGATGTACGGCGCCACAATGTCGGAGTGCAGCGGAAAGCCCGGGCCGGTGGCCAGCACGCGCATCAGTTCTTCGATAACGACAATGGAATGCCCGAAGTCGCCGCCACCGCCACCGTACTGCTCCGGGATGGCGCACAGCAGCAGGCCTTCGCGGCCAGCCTTGAGCCAGGTCTCGCGGGGCACGCAGCCGACCTTTTCCCATTCGTGGTGGTGGGGTGCGATTTCGCGCTGGACGAATTTGCGAACCTGGTCGCGGAACTGTTCGTGATCTTCACGGAGGGCTGTTCGCATGGGGATGTCTCCTTTGGATGGTGCTTGTCGAGATAGGCAGGCGTGCGGCTCAGCTGGCTGCCGCTGCCGAGCTTGCGGCAGCAGCTGCGTACTGGTTGATGAGCAGCCGCTTGTAGAGCTTTCCGTTCTCAAGCCGCGGCAGCGCCGTGACGAAATCCACGCTGCGCGGGCATTTCACGTGCGAGATGTGCTGGCGGCAGAAGTCAAGGATCGCCGCGGCCAGCTCCGGCGTGGGCTGCTGTGCTGGCTGCAGTTCGACCACCGCCTTGACTGCTTCGCCGAACTCCGGATGCGGCACGCCGATGACCGCGACATCCGCCACGCCGGGATAGGTGGCAAGCAGGTTTTCGATTTCCTGCGGGTAGATGTTGACGCCGCCGGACAGGATCAGGTCAGTGCGGCGCCCGGAGAGATAGAGATAGCCGTCTTCATCGACGTGGCCGATATCGCCGAAGGTCGCGCAGCCCTGTGCATCGTAGGCGTCGGCGGTTTTCTGCGGATCGTTGTGGTAGGCAAAGCGCGGCGCGCCCGAGAACCAGATGCGGCCCTGCTGCCCCACCGGAACCTGCTGGCCCGCTTCGTCCTTGATGTGGATATTGCCCAGCAGCGCGGGCCCGACCGTGCCCGGCCTGCGCAGCCACTGCTCGCTGTCGACGCCGGTCAGGCCGATGCCCTCGGAGCCGCCGTAGTACTCGTACCAGACCTTGCCCCACCAGTCGATCATGCGCTGCTTGACGTCGGGCGGGCACGGCGCGGCGGCATGGATCGCCACCCGCATGCTCGACAGGTCGGCCTGCTCCCTCACTGCGTCGGGCAGCGCCAGCAGGCGGATCATCATGGTCGGCACCCACTGGCTGTGCGTGACGCGGTACTGCACGATCAGCCGCAACGCCTGTTCGGCGTCGAAGCGGCTTGACACGATATTCTCGCCACCCCAGTCGATATTGCGCATCACGCTGCGCATGGGCGCCGCGTGATAGAGCGGTGCCATGGTCAGGTAGACGGTGTCACGGCCAAACTGGAAGAATTCGCGCCAGACCACGGCGTCATAGGCGTCGCCGAAGCGGTCGGCGAACGGCACCAGCGGGCGCCGGATGCCCTTGGGCTTGCCGGTGGTGCCGGAGGAGTAAAGGAAGTCGCGTCCCACCGCACGCTCGGGCAGGGGCGTGCCGGTGTCATAGCCGGCAAGGGCTTGAGCAAAGGACAGGAAGCCGGGCGCTTCGCCGTCGAGCAGGTACTTGTCGCCGGTCCAGCCCTCGCCGGTGGCGGCAGCCAGATCCGCCGTCTTGCGCGTGGCGACCAGCAGCCTGGCACCGCAGTCGCGCAGGATGTATTCCACCTCCGAAGGGTTCAGGTGCACGCTCACTGGCGTGTAGTAGAGTCCCGCGCGCCGTGCGCCCCAGGCCAGGGCGAACATGGCCGGGTGGTTCTCCATCAGCAGCGCGATCCCCTCGCCCTCCTTCAAGCCAGCACCGATCAGCCATTGCGCGACCAGGTTGGCGCGCGCATCGAGTTCACCGTAGGTCAGGGTCAATGTCGCCTGCCCGTCGGTCAGCCGTACGGCGGCCTGGTCGGGTTGGACCTGCGCCCAATGGGCAAGCCGGTCCACGGTCTGTAGTGTCTCCATTGTCTCCTCTCTCCTCTGGTCCGGCCCTGCTCGTCTGCGCGGGCCCGGATCTCCGTTACGTCAACCCGCCACAGCCAGCTCAGCCATAGCTGGCGGCGGGAATGCCAAGCGCGGCCTCAATGCTGCGCACCATCGTGGCCAGGCGCGGACCTACCTCCTCCTCCAGCTGGCCCGGCCGCAATTCAAAGCTCGGCACGGTGCAGGCGAACACGTAGATCTCGTCCGGCACGTTGGACCGCACCGGCACGGCGACGGCATCGAGCTGGTGATGCAGGTCGCCGTGGCTGATGCAGAAGCCGCGTTCGGCCAGGTTCTGGCGCGCTTCCGACATGCGATCGGCCAGCCAAGCGCCGTGCTCGGGATCGCTGGCGCGCATCGCCTCGACATAGCGCTCCCGTTGCTCCGGCGGCAGTGCCGCAAGGTAAGCACGCCCCTTTGCCGTGCGCGACAGCGAGATATGGCTGCCCATCGCCGGCCGCACGGTCTCGCATTCCTTGGCCTGGGCCAGTTCGATAAAGACCAGGTCCAGGCCCGCGCCCAGCCCCAGCGAGACCTGGCCCCGCACACGGTCGGCCAGTGCCTGCATGGGACCGAAAGCCAACTGGCGGATACGCACCCGCGCCAGCAGCGGCGATGCCAGGCGCGCCAGCCCCGGCGCCGGCTGAAAACGGCCGGTCAGTTCGTCGTAGCGCAGCAGTCCGGCCTCGCACAGCGTAGAGGCCAGGCGGAACAGCGTCGGCCTCGGCAGGCCGGTGGCAGCCATCAGGTCGCGGGCGTTCAGCTCCGGCGTTGCGGTGGTGAAGGCCTGGAGGATCTGAATGCCGCGCGCCAGCGCACTGCCTGCGGCAGTTGCGCCACTTTCGGCCTGCAACTCGGACTGGAGCTCTTGAAATTGAGATTCACGTTTCATTATTAACCTCCGTTACATAAATTATGGACAAACGATTTGACTTGCGCAACTATTTTCGAGACACTCATCTCACTTTTTTAGGAGACATGATGACCGACGCATTCATCTTTGACGCAGTGCGCACCCCGCGCGGGAAAGGTAAGCCCGGCGCTGGCGCGCTGTATGAGGTTAAGCCGATTGATCTTGTCGTCACATTGCTGGAGGCGCTGCGCCAGCGCCACGATCTGGATCCAGCGCGCGTGGATGATCTCATCATGGGCATCAGCTCGGCCGTCGGCGACCAGGGCTCCTGCCTGCCCCGCATCGCTGCCCTGAGCGCGCCGCGCGGCTGGACCCAGGTGCCCGGCATGGCACTGCAGCGCTTCTGCGGCGCCGGCCTGGAAGCCATCAATATCGCCGCGGAGAAGATTCGCTCTGGCTGGCATGACCTGATCGCCGCCGGCGGCGTGGAGTCGATGTCGCGCCTGGGCCTCGGCGCCTCCGGCGGGGCCTGGATCTACGACCCGGCCACCAGCCTGAGGATCGCCTATGTGCCGCAGGGGTTCAGCGCCGACATGGTCGCCGCGCTGCATGGCTTTTGCCGCAAACAGCTGGACGAGTACGCGCTGCGCTCGCAGGCGCTCGCCGCCGCGGCCCGGCGCGAGGGGCATTTTGCGCGCTCGCTGGTACCGATGCGCGATGCCAGCGGGCTGTTGGTGCTGGACCACGACGAATACATTCGCGAAGAAACCACCTCGGCCTCGCTGGCGTCGCTCAAGCCGGCCTTTGGCGGCCCAGCTGGCGCAGCCAACGCCCTGGTGGCCCGCCAGCGCTATCCGGAACTCGACCATATCGATGCCGTGCACACCGCCGGCAATTCCTCGGGGATCGTCGATGGTGCCGGCCTGGTGCTGATCGGCAGCGAGCGCATCGGGCAGGAGCTTGGCCTGCGCCCGCGCGCGCGCATCCTGGGCACGGGCCTGGCGTCGGTGGAAGCCACGCTGATGCTGACCGGCCCGGTGCCGGCCACGCAGAAGGCGCTGGCCAAGGCCGGCCTGCATGCCGACCAGATCGACCTGTTCGAGGTCAATGAAGCCTTTGCCGCGGTGCCGCTGCATTTTGTCAAGACACTCGGGGTGCCGCTGCAGAAGATCAACGTCAATGGCGGTTCCATCGCCATGGGCCATCCGATCGGCGCTACCGGCGCGATCATCGTCGGCACCCTGCTCGATGAACTGGAACGCCGGCAGCAGCGCTACGGCGTGGCCACGCTGTGCGTGGCCGGTGGCATGGGCGTGGCCACGGTCATTGAACGCCTCTGAGCCCCCCTGAGAGATCCAGAACCACACACGCGGCGCTATCAGCCCGCCCTGCCGGAGACCCCAAGATGCAAGCCCCAATCCAGTACCACAAGTCCGCCGACGGCATCGTCACCCTAACCTTCGACGCGCCGGAACAAAGCGTCAACACCATGTCCGACGCCATGCGGCAATGCTTTGCCGACATGGTGACCCGCCTGGAAGCGGAGAAAGACGATATCGCCGGCGTCATCCTGACGTCCGCCAAGGAAACCTTCTTCGCCGGCGGCGACCTGAACCGCCTCTACAAGATGCAGCCCGCCGACGCGCAGGGGCTGTTCGATGCGACTGAGCGCGGCAAGAACACCCTGCGCCGGCTCGAAACGCTAGGCAAGCCGGTGGTGGCCGCGCTCAACGGCACCGCGCTGGGCGGTGGCTTCGAGATCGCGCTGGCCTGCCACCATCGCATCGCGCTGAACAAGCCCAAGGTCCAGTTCGGCCTGCCCGAAGCCACGCTCGGCCTGATGCCGGGCGCCGGCGGCGTGGTGCGCCTCACCCGCCTGCTCGGCCTGGCCGCGAGCCAGCCGTACCTCCAGGACTGCAAGCTGATGTCGCCCGCCGAGGCCGTCAAGGCCGGCCTGGTCCACGCGCTGGCCGATTCGCGGCAAGCGCTGCTTGACGCAGCGAGCGCCTGGATCATCGGCCATCCTGCGAGCGCCCAGCCCTGGGACGCCAAGGGTTATGTGCCGCCGGGCGGCTGGACGGATGCGGACGGCACGAAGCGCTGGATCTCTACCGCCGCCGCCACCGTGCGAGCCAAGACCAAGGGCTGTTACCCCGCGCCTGAAGCCATCCTGTGCGCCTCGGTCGAAGGCATGCAAGTGGACTTCGATACCGCCAGCCGCATCGAGACGCGCTACTTCATCCAACTCGTTACCGGAAAGGTATCGAAGAACATCCTGCGCACCTTCTGGTTCCGCGCCAACGAGATCAAGTCGGGCGCGCAGCGCCCGCAGGGCGTCCCCAAGGGCAAGATTGGCACGCTGGCCGTGCTGGGCGCGGGCATGATGGGTAAGGGCATTGCCTACGTGGCCGCAACACGCGGCATCGACGTGTGGGTCAAGGACGCGACCCTGGCGCAGGCCGCCGGCGCGCGCGATGCCGCCGACAAGCTGCTCGCCAAGCGCGAAGAGAAGGGCGAGATCGATGCCGCCCGCCGCCGCGAGATCGTGGAGCGCATCCGCCCGGTGGAGCGCTTTGAAGACCTGTCCCACGTCGACCTGGTCATTGAAGCCGTGCCCGAGAACCCTGCGCTGAAGGCCGAGATCACGCGGTCTGCGGAGCCGCTGTTGGCCGACCAGGCGTTCTGGGCATCGAACACGTCCACGCTGCCGATCACGGGCCTGGCCGAGGCGTCCGGGCGCCCGGACCGCTTCATCGGCCTGCATTTCTTTTCGCCGGTGCACCGCATGCAGCTGGTGGAGGTGATCAAGGGCGAGCGCACGTCAAAGGAGACGCTGGCCCACGCGCTGGACTTCGTCATGCAGCTCGGCAAGACCCCGATCGTCGTCAACGACAGCCGGGGCTTCTTCACCAGCCGTGTGTTCAGCACCTTCACGCGCGAGGGCGTGGCAATGCTGGGTGAAGGCCAGGACCCGGCCGCAATCGAGGCAGCGGCCGCGTTTGCCGGTTTTCCCGTGGGACCGCTCGCGGTGCTGGACGAAGTCAGTCTGAGCCTCTCCTACAACAACAGGCTTGAGACGCTCGCAGCGCATGCAGCCGAAGGCCGGCCCCTTCCTGCGCACCCGGCAGACGCAGTGATGGAGCGCATGCTCGACGAATTCGGCCGCAAGGGTCGCGTGGCCGGCGGCGGCTTCTACGACTACCCGGTTGAGGGCGGCAAGGTGTTCTGGAGCGGACTGGCGCGCCATTTCCTGCACCCCGACGAGCAGTTCCCGCCGCAGGACAAGCAGGACCGGCTTCTGTTCTCCATGGCGCTGGAATCGGTGCGCATCCTGGAGGAAGGCGTGCTCGACAGTGCGGGCGACGGCGACATCGGCTCGGTGCTTGGCATCGGCTTTCCGCGCTGGACGGGTGGCGTGTTCCAGTTCCTCAACCAGTACGGGCTGGACAAGGCCGTGGCACGCGCCACGTACCTGGCCGAACACTATGGCGAGCGCTTCGCGCCGCCACGACTGCTGAAGGACAAGGCAGCCCGCGGCGAACAGTTCTGACCTCACTAGAACATTGAAAGGAGACAACCATGCAACCCACTAAGACGCTCGCCACTGTCCTTGTTGCAGCATCTTTCGCCGGCGCCGCCGGCTCCGCCCTTGCCGCGGACTACCCGAGCCGGCCGATCCGGCTGGTAGTGCCCTACGCCGCCGGCGGCACCATCGACCTGATGGCGCGCATGCTGGGACCGAAGCTGCACGCCGCACTGGGCCAGCCGGTGGTGGTGGAAAACCGCCCCGGCGGCGGCACCACGATCGGCGCCACTGCCGTGGCGCGGGCCGAAGCCGACGGCTACACGCTGTTCCTCGGCTCTAATGCGGCCTTCACCATTAGCCCGCAGGTGATGTCGAACGTGCAGTACGACCCGCTGCGCAGCTTCGCGGCAATCGGCACGCTGGCGTCGTTTCCGAACCTGATCCTGGTCGCCCCGCAGTCGCCGTACAAGACGGTGGCCGATGTGGTGCAGGCCGCGCGCAAGTCGCCGGGCAAGATCAGCTACGCATCGTTCGGGGTGGGCAGCACCGCACAGCTGTCCGGCGAGGCGATCAAGGTCGCCGCCGGCACTGACATTGTCGAAGTGCCCTACAAGAGCGGCGCTCAGTGCGTACAGGCGTTGCTGTCCGGCGAAGTCACGTTTGCCTTCGACACGGCCATCGGCTCGGTGCAGCGCGTGAAGTCTGGCCAACTGCGCGCGCTGGCGGTCACGTCGTCGAGCCGCCTGCCCGACCTGCCACAGGTGCCCGGCATCACCGAAGCGGGCTATCCGTCGGCCGACGTGATGGCCTGGGTAGGCCTGTTCGCGCCGGCAGCCACGCCGCCCGCCGCGCGCACTGTGCTGAGCAACGCGGTGCGCAAGCTGATGGACGATCCGGAGGTGAAGCGCCAGTTCGCCAACCTGGGCGTGCAGGCCAGCTATCTGGATGGTGATGCCACCATGCAGAAGATGCGCAGCGAATACGTGCGCTTCGGCAAGCTGGTGGAGCAAGCCAAGATCCGGGTGAATTGAGTGGGCCTGCAAGTAAGCTGACCTCAAGTCTTGCCTGAAGCGTCTGCGCGCTGGGTTCTGTCTCGCACGGAGCTCAGCCTTGATCGTTCCAACCTGATGCAACGCCCGCCTGCCAAATGGCGCGCAAGACTTACCCCCTCTATCTCCGATCCTCATACACCTTCGGCGCAGCACCTCCCGCGACGCGATCCTCTTTAATTCGATCCATCGATGGATGGCGTAGCTGCATGGCGGCATTCGGCTTGAAAGAACGATGAGCTATACAACCCTTTCCCTGGCCCGCGATGAGCACATTGCACGGGTAACGTTAAATCGACCCGACGTTCGCAATGCTTTCAACGACATCCTGATTTCCGAACTGACCAGCGTGTTCAACGCCCTGTCGGAAGCCGAGGACATTCGTGCCGTTGTGCTTGCTGCCAGTGGCACTGCCTTTTGCGCAGGCGCCGACCTGAACTGGATGAAGAAGATGGCAGGCTACTCTCGCGAAGAGAACTTCGACGATGCCAAGAAACTTGCCAGCATGCTCCATACGATCTGGACTTTCCAGAAGCCAGTCATCGCGGCGGTCCAGGGTGACACCTATGCGGGCGGAATGGGGCTGGTCGCCGCCTGCGACATCGCGATTGCGGCGAATCATGCAAATTTCTGCCTTTCCGAAGCGCGAATCGGCCTGATACCCGCCACCATCGGGCCATATGTGGTCCGTGCAATGGGCGAGCAGGCGGCGCGCCGATACTTCGTCACTGCCGAGCGGTTCGATGCGTCGCAGGCGCTCCGACTCGGATTCGTGCACGAGATGGTCGCACCTGATGCGCTGGATGCGAAGGTTGCCGAGATCGCGAAGACGCTGGCCGCAAACAGCCCCGCCGCGGTGCGCGAAAGCAAGCGTCTGGTCCAGAATATCGCTGGCCGGCCCATGAGCCTCAATCTCATCAACGAAACCGCGGAATTGATCGCAGCGGTCCGTTCCAGCACAGAGGGTCGCGAAGGTGTGAGCGCCTTCCTCGAAAAACGCAAGCCGTCCTGGTTCGCGGCCGCTTAAATCAGCCCCTCGGCGGCGAGCACGAACTCCGCCGGGCAACTCTCTGCTTCCATAACGTAGCGTATCCATGCAACGCTCCACTTCCCCACGCATCCCTGCCGGCTTTCCAACACACGTCAAAGTCGTCGAGGTCGGGCCACGGGATGGCCTGCAGAATGAACGTCAGTATGTACCCGCCAGCATCAAGGTTGATCTCATCAACCGCCTTGGACGTAGCGGACTGACCGCCATCGAAAGCGCATCCTTCGTCTCTCCGAAATGGGTCCCTCAGATGGCAGACGGACATGAGGTCATGCATACCATCGACCGTGTTCCAGGCACGACGTACTCCGCTCTCACGCCAAATATGAAGGGCTTTGAAAGCGCGATGCTGGCCGGCGCCGAAGAGGTCGTCATCTTCGGCGCTGCCAGCGAGGCTTTCTCAAATCGGAACATCAACTGCTCGATCGAGGAATCCATCCGGCGCTTTGCGCCGGTAGCCATCGCGGCAAAAGCAGCCGGCGTGCGACTGCGAGCGAGTGTCTCTTGCGCCTTGGGTTGCCCATACCAGGGGGACGTTCGCATCGATGCCGTTCGGGACGTAGTGGCTCGCTTCGCAGACCTGGGCTGCGATGAAATCGACATTGCCGACACCATTGGCGTCGGTACGCCAGGGCGAGTCCAGGAAGTTATGGACGCGGCCGCCAGCGCGTTCCGGTTGGATGGCCTCGCGGGTCATTTCCATGACACGTATGGCCAGGCACTGGCAAACATTCTCGCCAGCCTTGAGGTCGGCGTCAGTACATTTCATTCCTCCGTCGCCGGGCTCGGCGGCTGCCCCTATGCCGCCGGTGCAACGGGTAATGTCGCCACCGAGGACTTGCTTTATCTCCTGCACGGGCTGGGAATCGAAACCGGCATCAGTCTCGACGCAATTGTGGAAGCAGGAGCGTTCATATCCGAAGCATTGGGACGACCAAACCTATCGCGTGTCGGAAGCGCTCTATTGGCCAAACGTGCCAACCTTTTCGGCACCTCCGGCTGAGCCCATGAACCGGCATTGTCGCACCGGCATGGGGCCACCAGGAACTTCTTGCAGTGGTTTCGACGATACAGAAAGCAGCAAGATCTCAAGTCTTCCTGATGGCTGCGTTGTCCTCTCTGCTTACCAATATAGGGACGTTGTCTTGCGCCAGCTTTCCTTTCCCTATACGGTCTCCGTCGACCTGGAGCGGCAAATAGCTTGGTGCAACGACCGATCGGTGTCAAGAACACTGCGGCCTGGCCGACAGACGATATTGCCATCGCTCACCCGGTTTGACTTGCATCTTTCGGCAAATGCCAGCGTACGTGTTCAAGTCCAAGTTGGGAATGACCTTGCGAACCCGGTGACTGGCAACAGCCAGGTATGTGCAAGTCCGACTTTCGAAATTGCCAGCATGGAAGGTTCAGCGCGACAGGACAGGAAAGCGCTGACTCACTTTCTCGCCCGATGCGTCTTCATCCAGCCAGGTCGAAACTGGACACGACATGAGTTTGCGTCGATGCTGCGCCTGTCTACAGGTGACGTGTCACGTCTGTTGTTCTCTGAAGGGGAATGCATGCGGGATACCGTCCGCTCAACCCGCCTCTGCAGGTTCCTGGTGGATCTTCCGAAGCTGCCAAAAGTCGACAATCGTCTCTCGGACGAATACGGCTTCAACTATCTGCATCTTCTTGAAGAGGCCGTATATGAGTCCTTCGGCGTCACGCTGGCAACGCTGACAGCGCTGGTCGGACAGAACAGGAATTTCAGCCCGTGGCACATCCGATCCAGCAGCGATCGCATTCAGTGATGGCATGCAATCATGGAGCCAGTTCTGATGAATCCGAGATCCAGCCAGCCTCTCTCATTTGACGAGCTCGCTCACCTTGCCGCATTGCTCGACACCATCGGCGCGATGAACATCGAAATGCTCGACGGCTACTTCACAGCATTGATTTGCGGGCCCGACATGGTGCTGCCGTGCGAGTACTTGCCTGAGGTGTGCGGTGCGGAGTCTTCTTTCAACACTGATGAGCAGGTCTCAGACATCCGTAGCCTGCTGATGCGTCACTGGAACGCGATCGCCGCGGAATTGCACAGTACTCTGAAGGAGCAGAACGTATATCTGCCGATCTTGATCGAACGGGATGATGGTGTCGCGCCCGGCAACGATTGGGCACACGGGTTCATGCGTGGCGTACAAATGCGCTCGGGAAGCTGGAATCACCTGATCCATGACGAGAATCACTGTGGCTCGATGCTAGCGATCATGATCCTGCACTACGAACATGATCCGGATCCCCAGATGCGACCACCACCTATCCCTCCCGAGAAGCGCGAAGCGTTGCTGGAATTGATAATCGCTGGGCTCACCCATGTCTACCGCTACTTCGAGCCGTATCGACAGGCACGAGCTCGTACAGGCTCATCTCGCAATGCTGTGCAGTGGTCCGCAAATCGCGTGGAATGAGACGAGCCCGCGTAACGCTCGTACGACCAACACGGGCTCGTTGTACACGATCGGCACACCGATAATGTATTCAGGAAGCGGATCCACATAGGCGAGGCCAGCCGGCGGCACCGCCAGGGCAGCCACTTCGATGGTCAACAGGGCCTGGACATTGTCGACGCTGTTGGCCCCCGTCACCGTATAGACCGCCGGTGCGGTCACTGCCGGCACAGTTGCCAGCCAGCGCAGTTTCGCCATTTCGAACTCCGGCCGGTTCTTCGATGTGATTAGCATAGATCACGGTACCGCGGGGCAGCGAGGGAAAATGAGTGAGCACCGGAACTCTGGTACGGTGGCGCCAGGTACCGTCGCGCATTGGCGTTACGGAACGCGGCGTTGCCCCGCCTGCTGGCGCAATCGCCAGCTTCGCTACAGGACAATCTGATATCGTATGGCGCCCAAGCCATACGGCATAGAAGAAACCTGACAAGGGAGCCAAGCAATGCCCAGGCCCAACCCAGCGCTCCGACGCAGCCAGAAGGCGCCCATGACACCGGGGCGCCGGCGGCTTGTGATCACTGGCGCCATCATGCTGGTCGCTGCCTTGGGCTGGGGAGTGGAGGTCGTCCTCGAACCCGCTATCCAGCGCACCATCGTAATCACAACCGGCGCGGACAAGGGCATCTACCGCGGCTTTGCAGATCGCTATGCCCCTCTCCTCAAACGCGACGGCATCACACTTGATATCCGCAACTCCGCCGGATCCGTCGAGAATTATGCGAGGCTGACGGATCCCGGCAGCGAATACGACGTCGGCTTCATCCAGTCAGGCACCACCACCCCGACGGAAGCCGACCACCTGCAGACCATTTCCGCAGTTGCCTACGAACCGATCTGGGTGTTCTATCGTGGCAAGGCCACGATAGACCGGCTGGCACAGCTAAGCGGCAAGCGGATCTCGATCGGCGTACCCGGCAGCGGCCTGCTGAATGTCTCGCGCGTATTGCTCAACCATAGTGGCGTCAACGCGAGCAACAGCATGCTGCTGGAAATGGACGCTACCCAGGCCTATCAACGCCTCCTCGGTGGCCAGCTCGACGCCGCCTTCTTCATCGGGAGGCCGGATGCCGACATGCAGCAGAAGCTGCTGAACAGCGACCTGAAGCTGATGAATTTCGCTCAGGCCGACGCCCTGGTGCAGAGGTTTCCCTCTCTTTCCAAGCTCACATTCCCGCGCGCATCGACCAGTATCTCCAAGGATCTTCCGCAAGCGGATGTCACGCTGCTGGCCGCCACGGGCCTGCTGGTCTCCAAGGACACCCTCCACCCTGCCCTGGTCTACCTGTTGTTGGAGGCAACCAAGTCCGTCCATGGCGGCGAGGACTACTTCACGCGGCTGGGCACGTTTCCCAACCTGAATACGAGCGAGTTTCCGATCTCGGACGAAAGCACGCGCTACTTCAAGTCCGGACGCCCCTTCCTGCAGCGCTACCTCCCTTTCTGGCTCGCCAGCTTCATCGAACGGCGCCTGCTGATCCTGCTGCCCTTCATGGCTTTGCTGCTCGGCTTGCTGCAGGCATTGCCGCGCATGATAGAGGCGCGGTACAAGAAGCGGCTTGTAGTCTGGTACCACGAGATCAAGGCGCTGGAAGATGAAATCTGGAGAAACGGCGAGCCGACCACAGAGCAGGTGGCGCAATGGCGCGACGAGATCGAGAACATCGACGCGCACGCGAGCCAGATACGGCTGCCGCAGCGCTACTTCCAGGATGTCTACGCCCTCAAGCAGGCGATTGGCGTCGTCCGAGACCGGATTTCCCAGGCAGCCGCGAAGGTCAAGACGTCCCTCGGCGACCGAATACCGGACCAATAGTGAGAAGTGCCGGTGCGATATCCGCGGAGCAAAAGGCTGAATTCGTATGCGAGGGCGCTGGCTCATTCAAGCGCTTTCCCTGGTTCTCCCGCTCCAATCTCCCCCCAGCGCCAACAGCAGCGCAATACGCTGATTGAGATGATCGCCCCGCACGTTGATCAGATCCATCTCGGCAGCCAGCAGTGTCTGCCGAGCCTTCAGGACGCCGCGCGGGTCGAAAGCACCAATGCTTAGGCGTGCTTCCTCGCGCTGTACCAATAGCTGGCTCTCGTTCACCCGATCCTGCAGTTGCCTGGTGCGATCTGCAAGATTCGATTCAGCACGCAACCCCGCATCGACCTCGCCCAGTGCCTGCAGGGCACTGTTGCCATAGGCGATCATGGCGGCCTTCTGCTCGGCGCTGTAGTAGTCCGCCCTGGCCTTGAGCTCTCCCCCCGTGAACAGCGGCGCGAAGATCGCGCCATTCAGTCCCTTGATCGGAGTGCCGGCCTGGTTGAGCAGCAGCACGTCGCTGCGGATGCCAGTAATGGCCGCGCTGATTGAAATGCTTGGCAGCCGCGCTGCCTCGGCGGACTGCCTCAGGTCGAAGGCCGCGGCGACGCGGTGTGCCGCGGCCGTTAAGTCCGGGCGGCGATCGAGCAGGTCTGCAGGCAGGCCTGCCTGCGGGGCTACGGGCATGGCGGGCAGCTCGAGCTTCGCCACACTATCCCCGATTTCCCCGGCAGGGTAGCGGCCCAGCAGCAGCTCCAGGGCTTGCGCGGCCTGGCTCCTGGCCAGTTCGGCCTTCCGGAGCGAATCCACCTGCGCGCGCAGCGCATTCTTCGCTTCCACCGGTTCAGTATCCGGTGCCGCACCAATGGCAACCCGCCGCTCGCTGATCTGCACCAGTTGCTCCTGTACGGCCACGGCTTGCCGCTGCCGGTCCTCCAGCTTTGCGGACCGGATCAGCGTGAACCATGCTTTAGCAGTGGTGGCTGCGACGACGCGCTGCGCCCAGAGATATTCGTCCGCGGTAGCGGCGTACTGGGATTTTGCCGCGCGCGACTGTGCACGGATGCGGCCCCAGAGATCGATCTCCCAGCTCGCACCAATCGAGAGGAACTGGGTTTCCGAATGGCCGGCCCTGCCCTTCACGCCCGCGCTCGGTAACAGGCCGCTGCTTTGCATGGTAACGAGTGCCTGCGCCTGCTCGACGCGCACCGCTGCCAGCCTGAGATCGCCGTTGTGCGCGATCGCTTCCCGGGCCAGCCGCTGCAACTCGGCATCGTCAAAGCTTGCAAGCCAGTCGCCCGCGGACTCGCCTGCTTCGGCCGCGTTTGCCCAGGTGCGCTGCCCTTCAAGCGCCGGGACGGCCTGGCCTCGAAGGCTGGCGCTATCCGGCGGCGCCTGCAGGGCGCAGCCAAAGAGCATGGCGAGCGGCAGCGCCAGCAGTACCGGAATGGTCTTGTTGAGAGATGACGACACAGGCTTGCCTTTAGTGGAGCTTGAATACCAGATAGTTCAGCTTGGAACTGACGCGCAGGAAGACCATCCGAACGATATGGAACATCTTCATGTGCGTGGTGTAGATGGCACCCGCGCCGACTGCCCCGACCGGAAGCATCTGGCCCTTCGATTCGTCGCGCAGGTCCAGCTTGACCGCGAATCGGTTCGGCACTGCTTCCGTGGCACCAGTGTTCGGGATCATTCCGCCCTGCGCGAACTGGCCTTGCGATTGTGCCCAGACGATCGAATCCACCTTTGCCTTGATGATTTCACCTGGATGCGTCGGCAGGTAGATCTCGGCAACGTCCCCCGCCTTGACGTTGTAAAGCTCGTTCTGCTTGTAGAAGGCGACCACCTCCTGCTCATCCTCCACGAAGCTGAATGCCGGTGAGAAGGGAAACGGGACCAGCATCGTGCCCACGCGCACCTGTAGGTTCACGACCTTGCCGTCTGCGGGCGCCCGGTACTCGGTTTGGCCAAGTTCCCATCGGGCGTTGTCGAGCATGACTTCAGTTTCCGCACGCTTGGCACGCGCCGTGGCGATGGCGGCGAATTCCCCCTGGCTCCTGGCCGACAGCTTCTGCCGCGCCTCGTCCTCGACAGCTTGCGCACTGACCAGTTCGCCTTCCAGCTCGTGCTGCCGGGCCAGGGCATCTTCCCGGTCGAACTTCGAACCGGCCCCTGCTGCAAGCAGGGCCTCATGTTCCTTGAGGCGCTGGCGGGCGAGCGACAGCTTGGCTTGCACCGTGGCAACCTTGCCGGCCGCACCGCGCACGGATTCGCTGAGTTGGCGCGCCGCTGCCTGCGCTTCAGCCAACCCGGCATCGTCCGCCATCAACCTGCCCTCGAGTTGTTTGACTGAGGCCTGATACGGCGTCGGGTCGATGCGCAGCAGGACATCGCCCTTGCTGTAGTGCCGGTTACCCTCGGCCGGAAGCTCGACAATACGCCCCCGCACTTGCGGCACCACCTGGAGGACCTTGCCAACCACCCTGACATCATGGGACGAAGGCGCCACCACGTTCAGCGTCAGGACCAGCAGCGTCAGGGCGACCACCGGAATCGTGACCACAACGACCATGGAAGTCGTGTTCCATGGTAGCCATTTGAACTTGAAGAAGACCAGCCAGACGGCCAGCGCGTAGATTGCAAGCAGCAGCGCATCCATTCAGCTCTGCTCCCCTGCGCCGGACGTGGCTCCGCGTGCCGGCGCCCGCAGGGACGCGACGTTCCCGGGACGGCCGATGGGGGCATGTCCCGCGCCTCGCGCCGCTTCATCTTCCGGCAGCTTGTCGGTGCCATAGGCCGCCCGGTAGAACACCGGCTTGGTGTGTGCCCAGAGCCAGGCCATCGGCCACAGCAGTCCGCCGAAGAAGAGCGAAAGCAGGCATAGCGCATGGATGGCTTCCCTTTGCGGATGCTGCTTCCGGTGGGCGACCTTATCCGGCCAGATATGCAGCATCCAGAACAGGTAGATGGCTGCAAGCGGCACGAATATCATCACCACCCAGGAGATGGCATTGGCGGCGCTCTCCAGGGCCTTTCCGCTGAGGAAGGAGGCGAACGCTGGTTCATGCATTACCAGCAGGCCAAGGCCCGCCAGCAGATATTGACGCAGTTTCATCGGGGAAATAGAGAGATCGGGCACCAGGGCCCGGTGTTTGACTTGCCAGGTACTCGGCTGCGTTGAGAACTACAGTGTGCTGGTCGCGGTAGTACCCGCCGATTCGC
This sequence comes from Ralstonia pickettii DTP0602, assembly GCA_000471925.1. Classification (NCBI taxonomy): domain Bacteria; kingdom Pseudomonadati; phylum Pseudomonadota; class Betaproteobacteria; order Burkholderiales; family Burkholderiaceae; genus Ralstonia; species Ralstonia pickettii. The sequence goes on along the minus strand of CP006669.1, from coordinate 283,383 downwards.
TGCGGCTGCTGCTGGCGGCGCTGTCCGGCATGCGCCCGGCTTGCCAGCCGGATTGTGCATCCGTCGGGCAGCTCCGGCACGGGCTGTCTGAAACCGGCCCGGAAGACGGTTCGCTTTTGCCGGCTGGCACATCGTCCGCGTACAGGAGGTTGTACTTGCTCTGGTCGGGATTGCTGGCGGCACGGCAGGCCGCAGATTGCAGGCCGGCGCCGGTACCTGAGCAGGCTTCCGGCTGCGCGACGGTGTCTCGCTGCCCGTGAGCGGGCAGGATCTGCGCGTACGATTGCGCGGCGCCGGCAATCAGCAGGGCCATGACAAGGTTGGGCACCCCACGACCGCGCGCGCCCGCGCCCGCTATCGAGACAGCCGAAAGGCAGTGCTTGATCATTCCTGTAGTTTCCTTCGAAGTGGATCAGATACCGTCGACGCAAACCGGCGCGGCCAGTCACATCTACGTGAATGTGCACACCTTATGCCGGTGGCGCAGGCGGGGCTATCAAAGAAATTAGAAAGTGAGGGCGCGTCGAATGGATGCGCCCCAAGCGTGGCCCGGTATTTCGAATTCCTTTGATAGCCGCCACGGCGAGGCCGGCTTACCCTGTGCGCCGTCATATGCCCTCCCAGGTGAATATCAGGTTCACCTGAATTGACTATCCAATGAATGCTGTTTCCTCGATTTCTGCATGTGTCATTGCCATTGCCACAGCAAGCGCCATCTCCGGATGCGCAATCCCTACCACTGAGACGTGGAGTCCGTTCCAGGAGCCCTGGCCGTGGACAAAGATCGTCACTGTCAATCAGACCGATCATGACGTGCTGGCATTACGCGCCGGCCCTTGCGAGACCGGACCCGCGTCGGGGCGCTCGCTGTCGGCGCCTTCTTTCTGCTTCCTTGGCACCAAGCCGGAGGGGCCCATCGCGATAACCTGGAGCGATGCCATAGCCGGCACGGAATCCCATGCCGCGTCCGAACGGGGCGAGCTACATGCTTCGACGGCACCCCTGCCACACCTGTGGCGGGAAGATCCTCACGCTGGCGAACCCATCGGCAACTTCCTCTGCGTAGTCTTGCGCAATGATGCGCGGGTAGATCTTGCCGTTACCGCCAGTGCAGAAGCCTGCGCCGTTCTCTAGGACGCCTCCGACGTGTTGCTTCCCGGGGTGGACCGGCTGACGCCAGCCCAGTCCACCTTCCGTGATCCTTACTGTACTGAATAACCGCGGCCCGCCATGCAGGCACGCCAGGCTTGCCAGTACGACGTCATGGCCCAGTCGTTGCTGGCCTGCGCCTGTGCGCTGATGGCTGCAGCCTGCCGGCGGTGCTGGCGATGGGCGACGCCACCAGCGACCGTGCCGACCGCCGCGCCCGCAGCAGCTCCCCTGCCCGCGTCACCGCCGATCGCACCCACCACTGCCCCGGCAGCCGCCCCACCCGCTGCGCCCCGTATCCTCTCGCCGCCAGGCAGGATGACCGGCGCTGGCGTGCTCGCTATTCGGGCCGGATCGACGCCGGTCTCCCGCCGGGCCCAGCCATAGCAGGCCCCATCGTCGTTGGCCTGCTGGTAGGCCGACTGTCCTCTCAGCGGATAGGCAATGGGCTTCAGCAAGGCCTGAGCCTGCGCCGTATTGGCCGCACCCGAGATCAGAACCAATGCCGTGCACGCGGCAAGAGCAAGACTTCTACGATTGCTCATGAACTCTCCTGAGGAGGTGCCATTCCGGGGCATTGCGCCATCTTTCCCCGGTGGCAGGGATTCGCGCCTCGGTGTGGCGGCAATCAGCGCTAGCCGAAGCGCCCGGCCGGGGCACAGAAAAAAATGCCCGCCGTACAGGCGGGCAAACCAAGGGCCTCGCAAGCGGGCAGTACCCAAGACGAGTGGTGCCTTAAGCAGGCATCCAGCCGTCCCCTCAATGCTGACCGCGCGCAGGAGGAGATAAAGTCAAATCTGGTGTATGAAGGTTGATCGTGGCCGGTCGTCAGGCGGCGAGTTTCTGCTGAACCGGCGGATTGTCTTGCGCCGGGGCACCGTCCTTGAAGGGGACGCCCTTCAAGAGCAGTTCGATGTGTTCGGCACCTTTGATGCGGCGCCATGTTTTCTCGGCTTCCTCGATCAGCTTGAAGGCCAGGCCAAGGAAAGTCGCTCGTGACACGCAATTGCGCGTGCGCGTCGTGCGGTGACGCACGGTCGCGAAGGTCGACTCAATCGCGTTGGTCGTGCGGATGTGCTGCCAGTGCTCGGCCGGGAAGTCGTAGAAGGTCAGCAGGCTGTCTCGGTCCTTGGTGAGCACGCCGGTGGCCTTGGGGTACTTGGCGCCGTAGATCGTCGCAAAGCGATCGAAGGCAGCATAGGCATCTGCCCTGGTGGCCGCCATCCAAATCGCCTGCAGATCTGCCTTGGCGCGGCCGTGCTGGGACTTGGGCAAGGCGTTCAGGACATTGCCCATCTTGTGGAACCAGCAACGCTGGGCGCGCGTGGCCGGGAACACCTCCTCCAGGGCAGCCCAGAATCCCATGGCGCCATCGCCGACCGCCGCCAGCGGGCCAGCCTGCAGGCCGCGGGATTTCAGGTCCAACAGTACTTCCACCCACGATGCCTTCGATTCCCGATAGCCGTCACCGATCGCCACGCGCTCCTTCCTGCCGTCTGGCGTAACGCCGATGATGACCAGCAGGCATTGCCCGTCCGATCCCTCGCTACGCAGACCCGTGTGGATGCCGTCCACCCACCAATACACATGGCGCGCCGCCGACAGATCACGCTGATTCCAGCTCGCATGCTCGTCTGCCCACTGCGCCTTCAATCGGCTCACCACGTTGGCCGATAGCCCTTTGGCATCCTCACCAAGCAGCACCGACAACGCCTCGCTCATGTCGCCTGTCGATACTCCCTTCAGATACAGCCAGGGCAGCGCTGCACTCACCCGCGGCGACTTCCTCACATACGGCGGCACGATCGCCGAGTTGAACTTCACGCCAGACCCGGACCGATCGCGCACCTTGGGCACCTTCACGGCAATCGGGCCGGCCCCCGTCAGCACCTCGCGCTCCGGGAGGTAGCCATTGCGAACCACGGCGCGCTGCCCGCTCAACGTCTTGACATTACTGAACTGCTCAAGCAGCTCTGCCAGCTCCACTTCAATCGCCTCCTGGATGACCCGCCGAGCCCCGCGCCTGATCAGCTCCTCGAGCCCAAGCCCGATTTCCGATAGACCGACTGCTTCTTTCCCTTTATCCTTGCTCATGGTGGACCTTTCTTGTGCTGGTTTCCGATCTCGACAATCAGATTCTCAGCGGAAAGCTCCACCGCCCTCTACTCCGCGCCTCAAATTCCCCGCCCGTACACCAGTTTCGACTTTAGCTCAATGCCGTTTCCAGCGCATCGATGGTGGTGACGTCCTTCGTGCCGAACACCGAAGCGTGCAATCTTGCGTCCAGTACAATCGCCAGCCGATCATCACCGGAGAACGTGACACTCTGTGCGTCGCCGGCGCCGGCATCCATTGCTTGTCGCGCCGCCTTGCCCACTCGTGCCAGCACACGCCGCAATGTCTCACGAAAATCTCCGTTGGGAAAGAACGTGGGTTGGGCCGGCAGCACGTGCAGCAGTGGACCGGACAGGTCCGGAATCCCGGACAGATCAAGCTGATCAAGCGCAGCAAGATCCCCCGCATCAGCCAGTGTCTCTGCGTTTGTCGGCAGCAGTTCGGTTAATGTGGGCAGGACAGCCCCAGCTGCCGGCTCCAGGTGGATGTCGCGCGATTTCAAGGCTTTCGCGAGGTCAACCCCTCGCAACGAGAACACCAGGAACGGATTGCCGTCGATTTCCCGGCTCAGGAGGTAAATCACAGCAGCCAGGTGCTTGCAAGGCACGGCCCAATCGGGGCAGGAGCATTGCATATCGAGGTCCTTCCACCGGGCGGGGAAGACGGAAATCCCAAGATTGCGCGCGTGGTCCAGCACCGACGGATCCAGTTCCCGGTTGAGCATCCGGGCGATCACGGTGGGCTCGGCGGCGATGGCGTCCAGAAGCCGTGCGGAATCCTTGGCGGAAAGCGGCGGCACTGTGATCGTCACCTGGTAGGGACGTGGCCGGGAGCCCTGTACCTGGGCGTGGATCGTCCCGGCCCTGACGACAAGATCCTTGACCGCCCCTTTGTTCGCGTAGGTCCGCCCGCGCGGCAGACGATTGTCGTAGTCGATGTGTGTCAGGGCATTGAGCCATTGCTCGCCCCACCACGTTCTACCGAAGGACTGTCGCACCACTGGTCGGAATCCCTTCAATGTTCGGTGGATTTTCTGATTTGGGGGAAATCCGCTATCCCAATCGGTGCCGTTCCCCGGCGGCGGATCAAAGCACCCCGCCGCCTCCAGTTCCTCCATGGTCAACCCGTACTCGGCCAACTGGGCCTGGATCCAGCGGATCGCCTTCGCCCGCTCACTTCCTTCTGTCATCGCTACCGTCGTCGTCACTGCGGTCATCCGGGTTTAGAGCGGCGGCAGGCGCCCCCCTGTTCATTGTCCTATTCATCCTTCGCGGTCTGCGCCGGACCGCCGGCCTTGCGCCGCCGTCCACCACCGTCACCCCGCTGGTGGCGTGGTGCTGCACCTGGAGGCCACAAGCCAGTCGGTGACAGCCTAGGCTTCCAGCTTGGCCTTGCCCTCGCCCTGGGCCACCAACCCCGCGTATTGCGACACGGCGCCAACACTCACACCTGTCGCCTTGGCGATCCGCCGGCGCGACAGGCCACAATAACGCGTGTGTGAAAATAGGCACCGACCCGGTAGCTCATATCCCCAGCTCGTTTCGGCGATCTCCGCCTGGGAAATCGCCATGCTGGTGGAACGCAAAAAGCAACGGCACCGTCACCAATGGCCTTTGGCCCAAAGCGTCGCCCAGCAGTGCAACTGCCCCCCGGCGATCGTGCTGCTGCATCAGCTGCTGGCGCCAACTCAGAAAGTCATTTTGTCAGTACCGCTTACCATAGCTGCCGCAACTCAAGGGCTCTCATGATAATGCACGCCTCTCCGGATATGGCCGCTCCCGGCGCGCCGAGCGCTGGCCTGCCCACGTTGGCGCCAGGGAGACACAAAACATCGTAGGTGCGCGTTCGCGACTGGCGCAAGCGACATTTGCTGCCACATCGACGGCATGGCCCGAAAAAAATGCCCGCGCATGCGATCCATGCGCGGGCAACACAAGCTCATTCACCGGTCAGGTCGCCTGACTCTCCCCAGGACTCAAGCCGGCCGCCTGGCCCGCGCACGCATGCGCAGGTCGCTCACCAGCGGCCACACGAGCACGAAGAGCGCCAGGCTCATGATCGTTCCCACCAGGCCGTTCGACCAGAAGATGCCAATCTCGCCGGACGACACCAGCATGGTCTGGCGGAACGCGTCTTCCGCGCGGTCGCCAAGGACCAGGGCCAGCACCATTGGCGCAAGCGGATAGTCGAGCTTCTTCAGGATGTAGCCCACGACGCCGAAAATCAGCATCAGCCAGACGTCGAACAGTGCACCGTTGACCGTATAGGCGCCGATCGCGCAGATCACCAGGATCAGCGGCGCGATGATCGAGAACGGAATGCGCAGGATCGCCGCAAAGAGCGGCACCGTGGACAGCACGACGATCAGCCCGACGATATTGCCCAGGTACATGCTGGCGATCAGGCCCCAGACGAATGGCCCTTGCTCGGCGAACAGCAGCGGGCCCGGTTGCAGACCCCAGATCATCAGTCCGCCCAGCAGGACCGCGGCGGTAGCCGAGCCCGGGATGCCCAGTGCCAGCATCGGCAGCAGCGCGCTGGTGCCGGCGGCGTGCGCGGCGGTTTCGGGCGCCACCACGCCTTCGACGTTGCCCTTGCCGAACGAATCGGGATCCTTTGCCATGCGCTTGGCCACGCCATAGCCCATGAACGAAGCCGCCGTGGCGCCGCCCGGGGTGATGCCGAGCCAGCAGCCAATCACCGATGACCGGATCACGGTCATCCAGTATCGCGGCAGCTCGGCCCAGGTCTTCAGCACCACCTTCAGGTCGATACGCGCCTGCTTGCCGCGGAAGGCAACGCCTTCTTCCATGGTCATCAAGATCTCGCTGATGCCAAAGAGCCCGATCACGGCCACCAGGAAGTCGAATCCGCGCAGCATCTCGGTGGAGCCGAACGTCATGCGCAGCGTACCGGACACGGTATCCATGCCCACCGCCGCAAGCACAAAGCCCAGGCACATCGCGATCAGGATCTTCGGCTTGGACTCCTTGCCCATGCCGACGAAGCTGCAGAACGTCAGCAGGTACACCGCGAAGAACTCCGGCGGGCCGAAGCGCAGGGCGAACTTCGCCACCATCGGCGCCAGGAAGGTAATCAGCAGCACCCCGGCCAGCGCGCCCAGGCAGGAGCCGGTGAAGGCCGAGGTCAGGGCCTTGCCGGCTTCGCCACGCTGCGCCATCGGATAGCCGTCGAAGGTCGTGGCCACCGACCACGCCTCGCCCGGGATATTGAAGAGGATCGAGGTGATCGCCCCGCCGAACAATGCGCCCCAGTAGATGCAGGACAGCATGATGATGGCGGACACCGGATCCATCGAGAACGTCAGTGGTAGCAGGATCGCCACGCCGTTCGGGCCGCCCAGCCCGGGCAGCACGCCCACCACGATACCCAGCAGGATGCCGACGAACATCAGGCCGACGTTCTGCCAGGACAGGGCGACAGCGAATCCGCCCATCAATGCATTCATTTCATCCATTGCCTGCTCCTTAGTAGCCCAGTGCAGCCTCGAGGGGCCCCTTGGGTAGCGGCACACGGAACTGGATCTCGAAGATCCAGAAAAGCATGACGTTGATGCCGACGCCGATCAGCAAGGCCTTAAGCCAGCTCGACTTACCGACCCAGACCATGAACCCGACGATGAAGATCGCCGACGCCACGTAGATGCCCAGCAGGCCGATCATGCCGACGTACACCGTCAGCGGCCCCAGGATGACGCTGACCTGGCGCAGCTGCTGCCACGTGGCGAAGACCGCCTCGCCATCCGTGCGCAAGGCTTGCACGGCAACCAGCACGCTGCAGATCAGCACGATGATCCCGACGCGCATCGGGAAATAGCCGGCCTCCGGACCGTCCGGTGCCCACCCCGCCCCGATACTGTAGTTGCTCCAGATCACCACGAGCGCGCTCGCCAGCAGGCATAGCGCAACCACCAATTCCACTGCTTTCACCGAGATGCCGCCGCCCGCGTGCACCTCCACCTGGTGTGAATCCATGTTTTTCCCCCACGTACTTTAGGCCACCGGCTCCGCCGCATGCGGCGGAGCCTCGCGAATGTCAGCGCGATGCGACGAAGCCAGCCTCTTTGATGATGTCCCGGTGCACGTTCTCGTCCTTCGCCAGGAAGTCGGTGAGTGCCTTGCCTGTCAGGAATTCGTTCTTCAACGCATTCTTCTCCAGGTATTCCTTCCATTCCGGCGTTGCGACAATTTTCTGCATCAGGTCGACGTAGTACTTCTGCTGCTCGGGGGTGACGCCGCCCGGCAGCATGAAGACGCGCAGCATCTGGTATTGCACGTCGAGGCCCTGCTCCTTGCAAGTCGGCACGTCGTGCCAGCTCTCGGTCTGCGTGACCTTGACGCTGTAGGCCATGCGCTCCGGGGCAAACACGCACAGCGCCCGGTGCTCGCCGGCGCGCCACTGGCCGATCGATTCCGAGGGGTTGTTCACGTTCGCGTCGATGTGCTGGCCGGAGAGCTGCGTCGCCGCTTCGCCGCCGCCCTTGTACGGCACGTAGATAAACCTGGTGCCAGTCTTCTTCTGGATCAGCGAGCTGATGATCTGGTCTTCACGCTTGGAGCTGGTACCGCCGACCTTGATCTTGCCGGCGTTCGCCTTGGAGGCGTCGATGAACTGGGCCACGGACTTGTACGGTGCCGCGGCATTGGTCCATAGCACGAACTCGTCCTGGGCGACCATCGCCACCGGCGTGAGGTCGCGCCAGCTGAACGGCAGGTGGCTGACCATCGGCACCGTATAGAGCGCCGACGAGGTCACCAGCAGCTTGTGCGGATTGCCCTGCGAAGCCTTGGTATCCATCAGCCCTTCGGCCCCGCTCGCGCCGGCCTTGTTCAGCACGATCACCGGCTGGCTCATCAGCTTGTGCTTGGCGATGATGCCCTGGATCGACCGGGCCATCTGGTCCGACGCGCCGCCTGCGCTGAATGGCACCACGATCTCGACCGGCTTGGCCGGTTCCCAGGCCCAGGCGCTGGCACTGAGGCAGGCCGTGGCGCCAACCACCGCCGCGAGGGTCTTCCTGACGATCTTGCGTTGCATTCTTTGTCTCCTTTGGCTTAACTACTCGGTTCCGCTTGATTGCGGCTTTTCTATGGATCTGGCGCAGGCCTCGCGCCACGGGTCAGCGACTGCAAATCCTGCGTCAGCGGCTCAGGCCACGCGCTTCGATCTCCCACAAGTCAACGACATGCCCGGCACGAAAGCACACGTACTGCGCATGCAGGTTCGCGGTCGGGTCGCAGTGGCCGGGAACGAGCATCAGTTTGTTGCCAAGCCATTCCTGGCTGTCTCCGTTCAGCACTTCGAAGACGCCGTGTTCATCGTTGGCCGCCACATAGCGCAGCCAACCGCTGCTGTCCCGGGACCACAGGCGTGGCAGGCCGGAGTCCACGGCGACCGACTTCAGCCCAGCGTCGCAGACCACCACGCCGGGCCGCGCGGTGCTCATGACGGTGGCTGACAGGAAGAGGCTGTGCCTTGGCTGGAAGCGCCCGAGCCACTCGCTGGCGCCGTAGTGCCCGTCCAGGAACAGGTATGTCCCCGGCTGGATCTCGGTATAGACACCGCTCTGGCTATCGAACTCCGCCGTGCCCGTGCCGCCGCCGGTGACCACCGGGCACGGGATGCCCCGCGCCCCAAGATGCCGCACGTAGCCGCCAACCACTTCCGCCGCGCGCTGCGCGCCCTGCCTGCGCTGCGCCCAGACCGGCACATGCTGCGCGCCGCCGTGGTACGCCTGCAGGCCGCCGAAACGCAGCGAGGGCGCTTCGCCGATGGCATCAGCCAGCCGGGTGAGCGCGTCGGTGCTGTTCACGCCGCAGCGGCGGTGGCCCACGTCGACCTCCGGCAGCACGGTGATGCGCACACCGCCTGCCTGCGCAGCAGCGGCCATCGCGCGCACCTGCCGCACGTCATCCACGCAGAGGCTCAAGTCCACGTGCCGGGCCAGCTCCACGGCCATGGCGAGCTTGTCCGCGCCCACCAACTCATTGCTGATGTGGATGCCCGGTATGCCGGCGGCCGCGAACGGATAGGCCTCGCTCAGCTTCTGGCAGCAGATGCCCACGGCACCTGCCGCGAGCTGCCGCTTCGCGATGGCGACGGACTTGTGTGCCTTGGCATGGGGACGCAAAGCGACGCCGCCGGCGTCGGCAAGGGCCTGCATTTGCGCCAGGTTATGGTCGAAGGCATCGAGGTCGACAAGCAGTGCCGGCGAGCCCACGTCCTCCAGGCGGTCGCCGATGCTTGCCGCCGCGGGCGGCCGCAACCGCGCACGATCGCGCATGGCCTCAGGCACGGCGGCTTCCGGCAAGGGCCATCTCCAGCACGCGCGCCACGTGCATGGCCTCGGTGTCGGCGCCATCCAGGATCTGGTGCCGGCAACTGGTGCCGTCCGCAACCACGATCGCATCGGCCGCGCGTTTGCGCACCGCGGGCAGCAGCGACAACTCAGCCATGGCCTTCGATGCCTCGAAATGCTCGGCTTCGTAGCCGAAGCTGCCGGCCATGCCGCAACAGGAGGATTCGACGGGCGACACCTTCAGGCCCGGAATCCATCCCAGCACGGTCTGCACCGGCGTGAAGGCATCGAAGGCCTTCTGGTGGCAGTGCCCGTGCACCACCGCTTCGGTGGCCTGCAGCGGCTGCAAGGGCAGCTCCAGGCGGCCCGCATCGCGCTCCCGCACCAGGAACTCCTCGAACAGAAGGGCCAGGCTGGCTAGCTGCCTGGCCTCTTCACCATAGCCATAGCTGAGGAATTCATCGCGCAACGACAGCAGGCAGGATGGCTCCAGCCCGACCACCGGAACGCCACGCGCCACGAACGGGCGGAACGCGTCGAGCATGCGCCGCGCCTCTTCCTTGGCCTGGTCGATCAGGCCCGCCGCCAGGAAGGTACGGCCACAGCAAAGCGGCCGTTCGCCTTCACGGGTGTTGAAGTGCACGGTATAGCCGGCGGCTTCCAGCACCGCCTGCGCGGCGCGCGCGTTGTCAGGCTCCAGGTAGTTGCTGAAGGTATCGACAAAGAGCAGCACTTCCCGGCCGCCCGCCTTCTTGCCAGCGCTGAGGCCGGCTGACAGGAAGGGCTTGCTGAAACGCGGCAGCGACCGCTCCGCGGCAAAGCCCATCGCGCGCTTCATCCAGCCAGAGACCCCGGGAATGCCGTCGGCCAGCGCCAGCAGGCCCGACACGCGGCTGGCGATGGGCGCGTAGCGCGGCATGAACGCCACCATGCGCTCGCGCAGGCTGATGCCGTGCTGCTTCGCCCAGGCATGGCGCGCCTCGATCTTGAACTTCGCCATATCGACGCCGGTCGGGCAGTCGCGCTTGCAGCCCTTGCACGAGACGCACAGGTCCAGCACTTCCTTTACTTCCGGACTGGCGAGCCCTTCCGGCCCGAGCTGGCCGGACACCGCCAGCCGCAGCGTGTTGGCGCGACCCCGCGTCACGTGCTGCTCGTCCTTGGTCACGCGATAGCTCGGGCACATGGTGCCGGCATCGAACTTGCGGCAGTGGCCGTTGTTGTTGCACATCTCCACCGCCGATGCCAGGCCGTGCGTGGCCCTGTCGGTGCCGGTCCCGGGCGCCGTCTCCTCGCCCGTCATCGGATCGCGCCGGACGTTCCACGTGGACCAGTCAAGCGCGGGCGCGAGCGACAGCGCGGCATAGCCCGGAGCAAAGCGGAAGTTCTCGCGCGCATCCATCCTGGGCGGCCGGACGATCTTGTCCGGATTGAACCGGTTGTCGGGATCGAAGAGCGCCTTGATCTCGCTGAAGGCGGCGTTGATGCGCGGGCCATACTGCCATGCCACCCATTCGCCGCGGCACAGGCCATCGCCGTGCTCGCCAGAGTAGGCACCCTTGTACTCGCGCACCAGTTCGGCCGCCTCTTCGGCGATCTCGCGCATGCGCACCGCACCGTCGCGCCGCATGTCCAGGATCGGGCGCACGTGCAGCGTGCCAACGCTGGCGTGGGCGTACCAGGTGCCCTCGGTTTCGTGCTTGTGGAAAACTTCCGTCAGCCGCCGGGTGTACTCGGCCAGGTGCTCCAGCGGCACGGCGCAGTCCTCGATGAACGACACCGGCTTGCCGTCGCCCTTCATGCTCATCATGATGTTGAGCCCGGCCTTGCGCACGTCCCACAGCGCTTTCTGCGCCTTGGCATCCGGCATCTTGACCACCGAATCCGGCAGGCCCAGGTCGCTCATCAGTTCGGCAAGCTGCTCGAGCTGCTTGCGCAGCGCCTGCAGGTCTTCGCCGGCGAACTCCACCAGCAGGATGGCCTGGGGATCGCCGGCCAGCGCCTGCTCGACCACGGGCCGGAACGCCGGGTTCTCCATCGACAGGTCGATCATGGTGCGGTCGACCAGTTCCACTGCGACCGGACGCAGCTTGACGATGTGCTGCGTCATGTCCATCGCCTGGTAGAAGGTCGGGAAGTTCACCACGCCCAGCACCTTGTGCGCCGGCAGCGGCGAGAGCTTCAGCGTGATCTGGCGGCTGTAGGCCAGCGTGCCTTCCGAACCCACCAGGATATGCGACAGGTTGGCATGACCGTCGTCGGTATAGGCCAGCGGGTTCTGGCAGTCGAACAGGTCGATGTTGTAGCCGGCCACGCGGCGCAGCACCTTGGGCATGCGCTCGGCAATCTCGTCGCGCTCGCGCCTGGCGATGCGTTTGAGCCCGCGCAGGATGCCTTCCGCGCGCCCGGCCGCCACCGGCCTGGCCAGCGAGCCAAAGTGGCATTCGCTGCCATCGGCCAGCACCGCATCGATGGCCAGCACGTTGTGCACCATGTTGCCGTAGGCGATCGAGCGCGAACCGCACGAGTTGTTGCCGGTCATGCCGCCGATGGTGCATTGGGCACCGGTGGACACGTCGACCGGGAACCACAGGCCATGCGGCTTGAGCCACGCATTGAGGTGGTCGAGCACGATGCCCGGCTCCACGGTGACTGTGCGGGCCGAGGCGTCGAACGCGATGACGTTGTTGAGCCACTTGCTGTTGTCGATCACCAGCGCTTCACCCACGGTCTGGCCGCACTGGCTGGTGCCGGCGCCGCGCGCCAGCACTGGTACCCGCTGGTCGCGGGCGATATCGAGCGCGCGCAGCAGGTCAGCCTGGTCGCGCGGGACCACCACGCCGATCGGCATGATCTGGTAGATCGACGCGTCGGTGGCATAGCGCCCCCGGCCAGCCCGGTCGAACAGCACATCGCCGCGCAGCTCCTTGCGCAGCAGCGCGGACAGCGGCGAGGTGGCGCGGCTCTGCGAAGGCACCAAGTGGATCGGCTTGACCAGCAGGGAGGAGGAAGATGTGTTCATGGGGTTCAAACAAGCGTTTTTTCTGCATGCCCGCGACGCGGCAGCGGCTTTACTCAAGGTTCAACTCGACCGGCGGCAGTCCGGCGATGCGCCGATCGGCGCGGCCCAGATGCCGATACCCGTCAAGCGGCAGCCACGTCGGCGTGAAATAGACGCAGTCCTCCGGCAACGGCGCGCGTTGCATCGGCGCAGTCAGGGACTTGGCGCCGACCTTCCAGCCGCCGATGGCCCGCCGCGCAAGGACACGACGCGCGCCTGCACGTCATAGGCCTGCGCCACGCTGGCAGGCGCGGCTCCGGCTGGCAGCCCGGCAAAGCTGAGGCCGGCCGTCCACGCGGAAACAAGGGATTGGGCCAGGTCGGGCTGGCGGGCAGGGTTGTGCCGGACGGTCGTGTTCATGGTCGGGCTGGCAATTCGATTTGACGTGCTGTCTGGGTGAAAGGCCGGCGGCGAGGCGGTCGGCGCCAGGCCTTTCTGTTCGCCGCTCAGGCCGCGGCCTTGAGGATCGGCGTGTCGGCGTGCGATGCCAGGTATTCCATTGCCGCCGCGACGCCATTGCCGGCGACAGGGACGCCGGCCAGCTTGAGCCCCATCTCGCAACCGGCGAGGGTTGCCATCAGGGTCAGGTCGTTGCAATCGCCGAGATGGCCGATGCGGAACATGCGGCCGCGCATCTTGCCAAGTGCCTGGCCGAGCGACATGTCGAAGCGCTCGTAGATGACCTTGCGGACCGCATCGGCATCGACGCCGTCCGGCATCATCACGCCGGTCAGCACCGGGCTGTACACGGACGGATCCGCGCACTGGATCTCCAGTCCCCATGCGCGCACCGCGCGGCGTGTGGCTTCAGCCAGGCGCTGGTGGCGGGCGAAGACGTTCTCCAGGCCCTCGCCCAGGATCATGTCGAGCGCCTCGGACAGTCCGTAGAGCAGGTTCGTGTTCGGGGTGTACGGCCAGTAACCGTTCTTGTTGGCCTCGAGGATCTCCGCCCAGCCCCAGAACGCGCGCGGCAGCCTGGCCGTCTGGCTGGCGGCAATCGCCTTGGGCGAGAGCGCGTTGAAGCTGATCCCCGGCGGCAGCATCAGGCCCTTCTGCGAGCCCGAAACGGTGACATCCACGCCCCACTCATCGTGCCGGTAATCGGCCGAAGCCAGCCCGGAGATCGTGTCCACCAGCAGCAGCGCCGGGTGGCCGGCGGCGTCGATGGCCCTGCGCACCGAAGCGATATCCGAGGTCACACCCGTCGAGGTCTCGTTGTGCACCACGCACACCGCCTTGATGGCATGGCCGGTGTCCTGGCGCAGACGGGCTTCGATGATGTCTGCCTGCACACCCCGGCGCCACCCTTCGATACCCGGCAGGCCCAGGAACTCCGGCTTCAGGCCCAGCGCTTCGGCCATCTTCTTCCACAGGGTCGCGAAGTGACCCGTTTCAAACATCAGGACGTGATCGCCGGGGCTGAGCGTATTGGTCAACGCGGCTTCCCAGGCACCCGTGCCCGAGGCCGGATAGATGATCACCGGGTGCTGGGTCTTGAAGATCTTCTTGATGTCGGCCAGCACCCTGCGGCCCAGCGCGCCGAACTCCGGGCCGCGGTGGTCGATGGTCGGATAGCTCATCGCACGCAGGATCCGGTCCGGCACCGGGCTCGGTCCGGGGATCTGCAGGAAGTGGCGGCCAGCGGGGTGGAAGTCGAGATGGATCATGGAAGTAGCGCCTCCTTGTTGAATAATGAATTTTGAATTCAATCTACTATAGCAGCCGGACTTAGCAGGTAAAAGCCGAAATTTTGCTCCAATTCTTGGTATTTACCCCGATATTTAGCGAAGAAAGGAAGGTGCAATAGAATCGCTACAAACCGCAAAGAGGATATTGAATGCAAAATTCATGCTACATGGGCGAGATCGACACGCCCGAGCCCGCCCCCGCGCTGCCGAGACTGGCCCGCCCAAGACTGCATGACGCAGTGGTCGAGCACCTGCGCAAGTTCGTGGTGGAAGGCATCCTTGCCCCCGGCACCAAGCTGAATGAACGTGAGTTATGTGAACGGCTGGGTATTTCCCGCACACCCTTGCGAGAGGCGTTCAAGGTGCTTGCGGCAGAGGGCCTGGTCGACCTGTCCCCCAACCGCGGCGCGAGCATTTCACGCATGAGCGAGTCAGAAGTGTGGGAGAACTTCGAGCTGATGAGCGGCCTGGAAGCCTTCTCGGGCGAACTAGCCTGCGAGCGCATCTCGCCCACCGAGCTGGCGGAGATCAAGGCCTTGCACTACGCGATGCTGGTCTGCCGCGCACAGAACGACCTGCCTGGGTACTACAGCCGCAACCAGCAGATCCACGACCGCATCAACGAAGCGGCGCGCAATTCAGCGTTGCGGCAGACCTATCAGTCGATCAATCGACGCCTGCACGCCATGCGCCTGCGTTCCAACCAGCAAAGCGGCAAGTGGGACCAGGCGATCGACGATCATGAAGACATGATCAAGGCGCTGGAGGCGCGGGACGGGAAACGGTTGGCGTCGATCTTGAAGCGGCACCTGCTGGAGAAGCGGGATGCGTTGCTGCCGCTGCTGGTGTCCGGGGATGGCACGCGGACCAAGCCCGCGTGAGTTATTCGGGTCATCTGGGATGGCCGTGGCGGCACGGGCCTCAGCCCGCAATCGTCACGCCACACTCCTGTGCCAGGCAACGAGCCTCTCCACGTCGGCCTGCCCGGGTGCTACCACCTCGTCGATCCGGGCAAACAAACGCGATGCCCGTCCACCCTGGCTGGAGACCGATACCATTTCTCCGCCGCCGGATCCAACGCGGAAGTAATCCACTGTGCCCGCGGGCACGTGAAAGGCCAATCCGCGGGTGTGGGTGGTGGAATTTCGGAGGGTTCAGCCGTGATCGTCAACCCAGGCCTTCGCCCAAGCGATCCCGGCTGCGGTAGCACGCTCAAACGAGGGGTAATACCCCAAGGGATCAGAGCCTTCCACGACGCGACCAGCCTTTTCAACTGCACCGGCTGCCTCGAAGGATCCATCGCCAAGCTGCTTTGCAAAGCCGCGGACGGTGTATCCCTGGTAGCTTTCAATTGTCATGACGACCTCCGATCTGGAAGGGAAATCGTAGCATGAAGCATCTGACCACCCAGACACTCGATGGCGAGGCCGGCTGCATCGTCTCGGACTGCGAGCAGTACCGGTACCGGCTCTGGCGCGAGTGGGACTGCAGCCGCCCGGCCCTGGGCTTCATCATGCTGAACCCGTCGACCGCTGACCATCAGGTCAACGACCCGACGATCACCCGGTGCCTGCAGCGCGCGCTGGCTGGCAAGTACGGCCGGCTGGAGGTGGTCAACCTGTTCCCGTTGCGCTCTACCGATCCGGACGGCCTGCTGACACATCCGGAGCCGATCGGGCACGAGGACACCGCCAACTGCGCCGTCATGGATACGCTGGACCGTTGCTCACTCGTGATCTGCGCCTGGGGCGCCCACAAGGCGGCGCCGGCGCGTGCAGCAGAGGTGCTGCGGATGATCCGCATGCGCGGGCGAGGAAAGCTGCTCTATCACCTCGGCCTGAACAAGGACGGCAGTCCAAAGCACCCGCTCTACATCGCGGCCAGCACGCGGCCACAACGTTTCACCGCATGACCGAAGCAGCAGCACGCATCATCGAATTGACCCGGTGACATTGGCTTGCATCTCGTACAGTTGCTTCGGAAGCCATCGTGACTACCATGCCTGCGCCTGCGGCACCATCAGGACGCAAAAAAAATGCTCTAAGCAGCATCCAGCTGCGAAATGTGCTTCTTCGATTATTTTGCTCTGCGGCGTCGCAGGGGGGAACTGCACACTGGTTAGGATTGCTGCGAGTTCAGGACTCCATACACCGGGCACGCGGCGCCTCGTCAGCACTCCCAGCGTCTTCGGAAATATGCCGATTCTGCGGGCGGCTGTGCATGGCCTCGCACCGGATCAACAACGTTGGCGTGCGATCCTTCTCAGCGTCGGCAATGCCAGCTTCAGCCGAGACCCACAGATAGACTTGCCGGGAGACAATGGCGACGATCACAATGATGGCGCTGACGCTGAAGGTTCGAACTGCAATCTGGAGGTATTGCGCCATGGCGAAATTGCATCTAAAGCATGAGGCGATTTGCAGTGAGACTACGCGAGGATGTCTCGTGACGGAGTCACGCCGTTGCAGGGTTGACACAATCCGTTCCGCCGCGGCGGGTTGGATGGTGCGTTGAGTTATACCGCCTTGCGGTGCTGAAGAGAATGTCCCGAAAATCGATCACGGCTTTACCGAACGGCCACTACTGGGCCACGCCACACGCGCCCTTTCCGCTGGACGGTCCAAACGGCCATGATGAGGTCTTCCCCGGAGCCAAATGCATCAGCGATGGCAAATGGGTAACCTTTTATAAGGACGGGGAAGAAGTATGGGCGTGCAATGCCATGTACGCAGCAGCACATTTCGACTTTGAACCCATTCCGATGTTCGTCTACTGACGGCTGAGGATGATGCTGTCTGGCAGGCCCAGAGACTTTTTGGGACGATATACTCTCCGCCCTACCCTTGGCGTTTGCATGTGCGGAGTTTCGTCGGGACCTCTCTTACTTCGCTTCGCTTGCAAAAAAACCCCGCCGCTATGCGTGCCGGGGTTCGGATATAGCATTCTGGTTGGGCCTCAGTAACGCCCGCCGAAGCTCACTCCTCAGCAATCAAGAACCTGTTCGGATTCTTTCCAAGCCACGCCGGTGCCCGACCGCGACCTGACCAGGTCTTACCCGTTTTGGGGTCCCGATACTTCGGAGGCAGTTCGGATTTTGGCATTGCGGCACCGCTGCCGGTCGGACGGCCGCGACGGCGTTTAGTGATGTCGTCAACCGTCAGGTCATACTCAGCCATCCAGGTTTGAATCTGCTCGATAACGCCGGCGACTTCGTTGGCACGCGCCTCGTGCAGTTGCGCCTCGAGTGCTTCTTTTTGTGCAATGAGTTCCTTGTATGAAGGCATGCTGTGTCTTCCTTTGGGTAACGAACATTGAGATTCATAATAGTGTATACACTACTCGAATGCACAACGGAGCTTGAGTGTGCGCTACGTTTAGGTATCAGGCGCATCCAGTCCGCCACTCTAGCGCTTCAGTAGAAACTTGGTGTGCCGTGAACCCTTTAGTTGCTTAGTGCAGTGGATAAGGCAAGAGCATTGGCCGGTTTCAAGCGCTACGCGGGATCGCAAACGAAGCGCATAACGCCGTCAAATTAGCACAGGTCGTCAACCAGCTTCGCCCCAATCGGGTTCGGCAGTCGTATCTTGAGACGTAACTCCGGACCTATCCGCGCATTGGTCTGATGAGGCACCAATATAAGTAAGGCGTCAGGGCTGGGGGTGAGGCATGCCACGCGGATTTCAGTGGTTAAGACTTGCATCCTCCACGAGGGACATCGGCCGCGCTTCGGGGCCAATAGCCGTGAGCATGTTCTAGTCATCTTTCCGAAGAGACGGAGAACAGGGAGAGAAATTAGAGGCGGGGCCGCATAAGATCAAGTGCACCCCCGTCATCTCGGATGGTCAGAAGGCCCTGATGAACTACGACTAGGGATTACCGGTGCCCATCGTAAATGCAACCTCACTCTCGGCTGGGAGATCTATGGCGAGCAAGCCGTGGGTTGGGCTCGCACAGCTGCAGCCCGGCAGCCTATGGCGAAATCAGGCCAGGGCGCTCATTGCCGCGACGGAACTGGCGCGGCGCAATTCAGTGCAGCCTTGCGTCGCTTCAGCGGCTGTCCCGCCCGTGGCCGCCCTCGGCCAAAACAGCAGATCAGTCGTCACGAGAATGTTTGGCCTGGTATGCCTGTTCCGCTCCCCGCGGCGCCACGCAATTCTGCCAGTAGCCTCGCGTCAACCAACCTTCCGGTACTCAGGCGCTGCTTCACTCTGCTGCATTGCCGCATATATCGGGCTTGATGCAGGCGACAAAGGAGTCTATTGTGGCCGTTCGGTGTACGCTCCCAGCGCTCCTCGCACCGATGCACCCATTGCCGTCGTCACGGTCCACTGTGGAATCGGGCTCGGGGCAGCAGTCGTAGTTCGTTTTTCCAACCACGACAAAGGAGACCGACATGCTAAGCCCCCATGAAATCGCCGCGCTATTGCTGCTTGGCGACGCGCAGGATATCGACGACCTCGAGCCCGAGCAATTGGACACCTTGTTGGTTCACAAGCTGGTCACGCTGGAGCATGGTCATGATAGCGGCGATGCCTACCCCCGCCTGACAAGTCAGGGGCATTCCATGCTCGAAGCCGTGCGCCGCATTCGGTAAGAGTCAGCCAGCTTGTGCCGAAGACCAAACGGAGCGTCGCTCGCCACAGCGGCCGTAATATCTGTGGCTAGCACGACAATCCCATACCAGGGTGAGCGAGCTTGCACGAACCCAGCTCGCGCCCTCGTAAGCAAAATACCAAAGACTGGCCGGTGTGCAGGGCAACGGGCGGGCTGCTAGCCGGTTGCATCGATGGCTGTACTGATCAATCGCTTGTAGGGAGTCTCTCCCGGCGTCGTTGGGCCACACCTTACACACCGCGCGGGACGGCAACCTGCAGGGCTTGCCAGGCCTGCTCAAAAGGCCTCAGTCGTCCCGACGTTGCTGATAAGGTATTCCTCGTTCGGTCCTGCGCGTGTGCCAACGTTAAGCTGAGCAATACTGCATGATCGGGATCTGGTAGTTGTCGCGGAAGCGGCGGTCAGGCGAATGGACGTGACGCCGTCGCGTTCCACAGCGCGTGCCCCAAGCCATGCCCCTGTCAAGCGACGCCGGAACCCGCTGCGAACCACGGTTTTGTACCGTTATGCATCGAGCGCACTGGACGATGCGTGTCCTGACAGAAATGGGGTTCACACGCTGTAGGGTAGATGCTCTAGCAAGCTCAGGCTCTACTCACTCACGTTTGGAGAAATCGCGATGGCAAAGCTAGTGGTGCTATACAAGAAGCCTGCGGACACGGCAGCCTTCGATTCATATTACTTCTCGACCCATGTTCCGATCGCCAAGAAGATCCCCGGCCTGCGACGCTACGAGGTCAGCAGCGGTCCGGTTGCAAGCCCGGGCGGCGATTCGCCGTTTCACCTGGTTGCGGTGCTGAGCTTCGATTCGCCGGTGGCGCTCCAGCAGGCAATGGCTTCGCCCGAGGGTGCCGCAGCAGCAGCTGACGTGGCCAATTTTGCCCAAGCCGGCGTTGACATGCTCATATTCGACACGAAGGAAGTTTAGGCCGGCGGATCACGGCCCATTTTCTTTGAGAAGGGGATATGCCCGCTATCACAAGGGCCATGGCAGGCGCCCGGGAGTTGTCGCAACACCGATTACCCAACAGGGATACAGCCCGGGACTGTCAATCGACAGCTCCCGAACGCTGTGTCGAAAGACCAGCCGATGGTGACCCTTGCAGGCTAGCGGCGCACCGCAGGTGGCGCAAACACTGGTTTGGCACGCCCTCTTCCTCTTGCACGACGGGTGGGCGGACGCTTACGCTGTAGATTGCCATGGAGCTGGCGCTGCGCACCGGCCAATAGCAGGGTGCGGCGGTGCTGCGCCATTCTCCAAGTCGGCAAACGCTTCCGAACCGCCAAAGACAAAACCCCTCGCAGCATCAGCTGTCGAGGGGTTTTGCGGTATAAGAGCCTGGCGATGACCTACTTTCACACGGGTAATCCGCACTATCATCGGCGCGGAGTCGTTTCACGGACCTGTTCGGGATGGGAAGGGGTGGTTCCAACTCGCTATGGTCACCAGGCATAAGGGGTTGCAACGCTGGGGTTGAGGCCAACGCTGCGAATAGGGATGTAGTTGGGGTTGTGCGTCTTGTGTCAACTGTTTCGGCACAGTCGCGATCACACCCACCAGGTAAAACACACTGGTTATAGGATCAAGCCTTACGGGCAATTAGTACTGGTTAGCTTAACGCATTACTGCGCTTCCACACCCAGCCTATCAACGTCCTGGTCTCGAACGACCCTTCAAGGAGGTCAAGCCTCCAGGGAATCCTCATCTTCAGGCGAGTTTCCCGCTTAGATGCTTTCAGCGGTTATCTCTTCCGTACATAGCTACCCTGCGATGCCTCTGGCGAGACAACAGGTACACCAGCGGTACGTCCACTCCGGTCCTCTCGTACTAGGAGCAGCCCCCGTCAAGATTCCAACGCCCACGGCAGATAGGGACCAAACTGTCTCACGACGTTTTAAACCCAGCTCACGTACCTCTTTAAATGGCGAACAGCCATACCCTTGGGACCGGCTACAGCCCCAGGATGAGATGAGCCGACATCGAGGTGCCAAACACCGCCGTCGATATGAACTCTTGGGCGGTATCAGCCTGTTATCCCCAGAGTACCTTTTATCCGTTGAGCGATGGCCCTTCCATTCAGAACCACCGGATCACTATGTCCTGCTTTCGCACCTGCTCGACTTGTCGGTCTCGCAGTTAAGCACGCTTTTGCCATTGCACTTTAGGTACGATGTCCGACCGTACCAAGCGTACCTTCGAACTCCTCCGTTACACTTTGGGAGGAGACCGCCCCAGTCAAACTGCCTACCATGCACTGTCCCCGACCCGGATTCACGGGCCAAGGTTAGAACCTCAAACAAACCAGGGTGGTATTTCAAGGACGGCTCCACGTGAACTAGCGTCCACGCTTCAAAGCCTCCCACCTATCCTACACAGATCGGTTCAAAGTCCAATGCAAAGCTACAGTAAAGGTTCATGGGGTCTTTCCGTCTAGCCGCGGGGAGATTGCATCATCACAAACACTTCAACTTCGCTGAGTCTCGGGAGGAGACAGTGTGGCCATCGTTACGCCATTCGTGCAGGTCGGAACTTACCCGACAAGGAATTTCGCTACCTTAGGACCGTTATAGTTACGGCCGCCGTTTACCGGGACTTCAATCAAGAGCTTGCACCCCATCATTTAATCTTCCGGCACCGGGCAGGCGTCACACCCTATACGTCCACTTTCGTGTTTGCAGAGTGCTGTGTTTTTATTAAACAGTCGCAGCCACCATTTTATTGCAACCCCGTCACCCTTCTGGCGCAGGCCAGTCAAGCTACCAGGGCGTACCTTATCCCGAAGTTACGGTACCAATTTGCCGAGTTCCTTCTCCCGAGTTCTCTCAAGCGCCTTAGAATACTCATCTCGCCCACCTGTGTCGGTTTGCGGTACGGTCTCGTATGACTGAAGCTTAGAGGCTTTTCTTGGAACCACTTCCAATTGCTTCGCAGCACTAGGCCGCTCGCCCCGCATCCTTGAATTCCGCGCCCGGATTTGCCTGAGCGCCTTCTCCAATGCAGGGACCGGGACTTCCAACACCCGGACAACCTTCCGCGATCCGTCCCCCCATCGCATCATACGACGGTGCAGGAATATTAACCTGCTTCCCATCAGCTACGCATCTCTGCCTCGCCTTAGGGGCCGACTCACCCTACGCCGATGAACGTTGCGTAGGAAACCTTGGGCTTACGGCGAGGGGGCCTTTCACCCCCTTTATCGCTACTCATGTCAGCATTCGCACTTCTGATACCTCCAGCATCCTTTACAAGACACCTTCACAGGCTTACAGAACGCTCTCCTACCACGCACTTGCGTGCGTCCGCAGCTTCGGTGACTGGCTTAGCCCCGTTACATCTTCCGCGCAGGACGACTCGATCAGTGAGCTATTACGCTTTCTTTAAAGGGTGGCTGCTTCTAAGCCAACCTCCTGACTGTTTTAGCCTTCCCACTTCGTTTCCCACTTAGCCAATCTTGGGGACCTTAGCTGGCGGTCTGGGTTGTTTCCCTCTTGACACCGGACGTTAGCACCCGATGTCTGTCTCCCGTGATTGCACTCTTCGGTATTCGGAGTTTGCTATGGCGGGGTAATCAGCAATAGACCCCCCAACCATGACAGTGCTCTACCCCCGAAGGTGACACACGAGGCACTACCTAAATAGTTTTCGGAGAGAACCAGCTATTTCCAGATTTGTTTAGCCTTTCACCCCTATCCACAGCTCATCCCCTAACTTTTCAACGTTAGTGGGTTCGGTCCTCCAGTACGTGTTACCGCACCTTCAACCTGGCCATGGATAGATCATCTGGTTTCGGGTCTACACCCAGCGACTCAACGCCCTGTTCGGACTCGCTTTCGCTACGCCTTCCCTAATCGGTTAAGCTTGCCACTGAATGTAAGTCGCTGACCCATTATACAAAAGGTACGCCGTCACCCGTTGCCAGGCTCCGACTGTTTGTATGCATGCG
This sequence comes from Ralstonia pickettii DTP0602, assembly GCA_000471925.1. NCBI lineage: Bacteria > Pseudomonadati > Pseudomonadota > Betaproteobacteria > Burkholderiales > Burkholderiaceae > Ralstonia > Ralstonia pickettii. The sequence goes on along the minus strand of CP006669.1, from coordinate 260,493 downwards.
GTTTCAGGATCTATTTCACTCCCCTCCCGGGGTTCTTTTCGCCTTTCCCTCACGGTACTGGTTCACTATCGGTCGATCACGAGTATTTAGCCTTGGAGGATGGTCCCCCCATCTTCAGACAGGATTTCACGTGTCCCGCCCTACTTGTCGTACACCTAGTTCCACAACGCTGTTTTCGCATACAGGGCTATCACCTGCTAGGGCCGGGCTTTCCATCCCGTTCTGCTAACAATGCTGCTAAAGAGTACAAGGCTGTTCCCATTTCGTTCGCCACTACTTTGGGAATCTCGGTTGATTTCTGTTCCTGCAGCTACTTAGATGTTTCAGTTCGCCGCGTTCGCTTCCCACACCTATGAATTCAGTGTGGGATGACCCATACGGGCCGGGTTTCCCCATTCGGACATCTCCGGATCAAAGCTTGTTTGCCAGCTCCCCGAAGCTTTTCGCAGGCTACCGCGTCCTTCATCGCCTGTGATCGCCAAGGCATCCACCACATGCACTTGTTCGCTTGACCCTATAACGAGTGTGTCTCGATCGCTCGAAGACCTCGCTACAGGATGAGTTCTCGCATTTGTGCCGTATTCCAAGTCATCTTTCGATCACTTAAATACATTTTGGTTGATACAATCACAACCCGGTATCGCGTTGGTACTGCAGCGTCTCATCAACGCTCGCGCGACACCTTTACTACATCCCATATTGTTAAAGAACAGCCGATCGTTAGATCGCTTGGCAATGCCAAATGGAAGCACTCGTTCGCAGAGTGCTTCCATTTGGCCAACCAGCCTGGCCTTAACCACAAACTACCGATAAGTGTGAACGCTCAACTTCGGATGCACGCTCTGAAAGGAGGTGATCCAGCCGCACCTTCCGATACGGCTACCTTGTTACGACTTCACCCCAGTCATGAACCCTGCCGTGGTAATCGCCCTCCTTGCGGTTAGGCTAACTACTTCTGGCAAAACCCACTCCCATGGTGTGACGGGCGGTGTGTACAAGACCCGGGAACGTATTCACCGCGGCATGCTGATCCGCGATTACTAGCGATTCCAGCTTCACGTAGTCGAGTTGCAGACTACGATCCGGACTACGATGCGTTTTCTGGGATTAGCTCCCCCTCGCGGGTTGGCAACCCTCTGTACGCACCATTGTATGACGTGTGAAGCCCTACCCATAAGGGCCATGAGGACTTGACGTCATCCCCACCTTCCTCCGGTTTGTCACCGGCAGTCTCTCTAGAGTGCTCTTGCGTAGCAACTAAAGACAAGGGTTGCGCTCGTTGCGGGACTTAACCCAACATCTCACGACACGAGCTGACGACAGCCATGCAGCACCTGTGTCCACTTTCCCTTTCGGGCACCTAATGCATCTCTGCTTCGTTAGTGGCATGTCAAGGGTAGGTAAGGTTTTTCGCGTTGCATCGAATTAATCCACATCATCCACCGCTTGTGCGGGTCCCCGTCAATTCCTTTGAGTTTTAATCTTGCGACCGTACTCCCCAGGCGGTCAACTTCACGCGTTAGCTACGTTACTGAAGAAATGAATCCCCAACAACTAGTTGACATCGTTTAGGGCGTGGACTACCAGGGTATCTAATCCTGTTTGCTCCCCACGCTTTCGTGCATGAGCGTCAGTGACGTCCCAGGGGGCTGCCTTCGCCATCGGTATTCCTCCACATCTCTACGCATTTCACTGCTACACGTGGAATTCTACCCCCCTCTGACATACTCTAGCCTTGCAGTCACAAGCGCCATTCCCAAGTTAAGCTCGGGGATTTCACGCCTGTCTTACAAAACCGCCTGCGCACGCTTTACGCCCAGTAATTCCGATTAACGCTCGCACCCTACGTATTACCGCGGCTGCTGGCACGTAGTTAGCCGGTGCTTATTCTTCCGGTACCGTCATCGACCCGGGGTATTATCCCAGGCCATTTCTTTCCGGACAAAAGTGCTTTACAACCCGAAGGCCTTCTTCACACACGCGGCATTGCTGGATCAGGGTTGCCCCCATTGTCCAAAATTCCCCACTGCTGCCTCCCGTAGGAGTCTGGGCCGTGTCTCAGTCCCAGTGTGGCTGATCGTCCTCTCAGACCAGCTACTGATCGTCGCCTTGGTAGGCTCTTACCCCACCAACTAGCTAATCAGACATCGGCCGCTCCTGTAGCGCGAGGCCTTGCGGTCCCCCGCTTTCACCCTCAGGTCGTATGCGGTATTAGCTAATCTTTCGACTAGTTATCCCCCACTACAGGGCACGTTCCGATGTATTACTCACCCGTTCGCCACTCGCCACCAGGCCGAAGCCCGTGCTGCCGTTCGACTTGCATGTGTAAGGCATGCCGCCAGCGTTCAATCTGAGCCAGGATCAAACTCTTCAGTTCAATCTCTGTGTGGACCCTCGCGGGCCCTCGCTCTTTCGAGCGGTCGCTCACTCTCAGAAAACTGACTGACCAGATCCGAAGATCCAGTCACGTTTTGCTGTGCGAGCACTTTATAACTTGCAAGCTAAAAGACCGAAGTCTTCCGCATCCGTTATCAAGCGCCCACACTTATCGGTGTTTGTTTGTTAAAGAGCCTGTCGCGATTCGCTTTGCTTGTCGCGTCGCTGCTTTGTCAGCAGCGAAGAAGAGAGATCTTAAAGAGTTTTCTGCGATAAAGCAACTGTTTTCGAGAAATTCCTTATTCTGGAAAGCACGCTCTCTCGAGTTAATCCTTGCAACTCCCTTGCAAGTCTTTTCCCACCTCCGTTGCGCGGTGCTTTGCGAACGGGGGGGGGCGAATAGTAATGCCTCCATGCCTGGCTTGCAAGCGTTTTTGAAAAGAATTTGAAAGAGCCTCTTTTGTCACTTTTGCATCGACCCACTACCTGGATGAGCACCGAGCTGGTCGCCGCCCGCGGGTTCCTTCAAGGCCGAGTCGGTCAGCAGCACGGCGCCGAACGCGGCGACCGGCGCGAGCAAGATCACGCTGAAGCTGCGGTAGGTGACGAACATCAAGAAGAAGGATGGACTTGGAAATGCCGGAGAGCTCGATCGTCTTGCCGAATACCCCACCCAGCAGGAAGACCGGAAAGTAAAGTTTGACGAAGCCGACCGTCTCGGCCGTAATCGCGCTGGGGGGGCGTGCGCGGGCAATGCTGTCAGTACAACACTCGTGCAGCAAGGCTCTTGCTGAGGTACTCGCCCAATGTCTTGCTGGCTGCGCTCGCAGACGATGGCACCTGCGTGTCGCGTCCCAACGCTATTGAAAATCGGACGCCGTGCAGCGAACAGCGTATGCTGATTGCTGAAAGGAGACCAACATGTCTCAGAATAACTCGATCTATAAGGGCTTCAAGGTGTCGGCAATTGTACGCCGCTCATCCGAAGATGCCCTCGACCCCGGCGCGGCACAGCCAACCTTCCTCGCAACAGCGACCGTTACTCAGGTCAGCGCGGGCAGTGGCTCACTAAGGCTGGTGCCGGCGCTTCTGCCGCATCATGCGCCCACACCCCACGCTGCCATCGACCTTGCACTATCGTCGGCCAGGGCAGTTATCGACAGCTTGTCCACGTCCGTCAGGCACAAATAGTCTGCACGAAAGCCAAGCTCAAAAAACGAGGTCAACACCGAGGCGCTGCGCCAGATCGGTTAGCTGTGAGCGATGGACGCTGAGAGCCGCTGCAAGCCTGACGACCGGCCTACTGCCGGCATCCGGTGGTTGCGGCGTTGATGAGCGAGGGCCACGAGTTCTACAACGACCTCGCCGCAGCACATGGCCTCGCGCCCTCCTGATGCCGGGAACAAGCTGTAAAGCTTGTCGGCGTGAATTTCGCAGCGTTTAGCGGCATGGGTGCTCGGCCGAGCCTGGCGGCCCGAGCCGTTCATGGGCCCGCATATAGCTCTTGGATTGCCCTTTACGCCAAATCCCCTTCAAGCACCTGGATGGTGGTCTCGCCGCCGTCCGCGGGCCGAGGACTGGCAAGTCGCAGCGCGAGCCGCACCCGTGCGCTTCGGCAACATGCGGCTAACGACTTTGCGCTGCTCCATTTCACGCCAGCAGAAAAGACTCTGTGCGGTCCCGCACATAACACCAGAGAGTGCGTGATGCGAAGCACTTAGGCTGAAAACGCGCGGCGCAATTGATCTTCCTCCCCGGAACGCCGCGCGTTTCACCCCGCCGGCACAAGAAGGCCGACGGGGTGTTTTTCTCCTTGCGGCTCCCGCGACTAATACAAGAACTTGCAGAGTGCCCGGCCCAACCGGTAGACCATATATAAAGTAGCAGATTGATCGGGTAGAGGTCCTGGCGGCCCCTTCTGTGTTGCATTTTTCCCGGCCAACGCCGTGCTGCTGGGTCCATTTACACAACCGCTAGGAGTGAGCACGCCGAGCCTCGGCGCTGCCCGCACATCGTACTCCTGACAGAGCAAACACCGGCTTGCCCCCGACACAATGGACAACAATATGCGTAACTTGAAAGGCTTCTACATTCTGCTGTTCACGGTCTCGGTTGCGTTCGTCTGGATCCTGCTTCCTTTCTTCAGTGCGATTTTTTGGGGTACGATTCTTGCGGTCATCTTCCAGCCGCTGCAGCGCAAGTTGACGGTCAGGTTCGGCAACCGGCCGAATCTTGCGGCGCTGACGACCCTCTTGTTCTGCGTTCTGATGGTCATTCTTCCGGTAGGTTTGATGGCTGCCGCGCTCGCACAGGAAGCTGCGTTCGCCTACAACCAGATCAAGACCGGCCAATGGGATTTCGCTCTGTATTTCCGGACGGCTGTGCGGGCTCTCCCACACTCGGTGCAGAACTGGCTCGACCAGGTCGGGTTAGCAGACGTGGCGGGATTGCAGGCGAAACTAACCGAAGGCGCAGCCCGAATCAGCCAGTTCATGGCGACACAGGCGGTTACGATTGGCCAGAACACGCTTCAGTTTGCCATCGGCTTCGGCATCATGCTGTATCTGGTCTTTTTTCTGCTGCGCGACGGCACCATACTCTCTCGCCGCATTCGCGTGGCGGTACCACTTGATGATGCGCACGCTCGCAGGTTGCTCAGCCGGTTCACCACCGTGATCCGCGCCACGGTCAAAGGTAACGTCGCGGTGGCCGCCGCCCAAGGGTTCCTCGGTGGCGTGGCGTTCATGATGCTAGGAATCAATGGGGTTTTGCTTTGGGGCACGCTGATGGCGTTCCTCTCGCTTTTGCCCGCCATCGGTGCTGCGCTCGTGTGGGGGCCAGTCGCCGTCTATTTTCTGCTGGCAGGCCCCTTCTGGAAGGGGATTGTGCTGCTTATCTTCGGCACCTTGGTAATCGGCGTAGTGGATAACGTAGTGCGCCCGATCCTCGTTGGCAAGGACACGAAGTTACCAGACTGGGTCGTGCTGATTTCGACGGTGGGCGGAATGTCCGTCTTTGGCATCAATGGCTTTGTGATTGGCCCCCTCATCGCTGCCCTATTCATATCCTGCTGGGATATTGCAGTGCTTGAGGACCGGGACGACACAACGACTACAGAACGTCCAGCGCCGATAACCGACGAAGTAAGCCGCGTCCCCGGCCAACATCGATCGGATCTGTGAGTGTGCTTTTACCTCGCGCACGCCGCCGTCAGTCCTTCCGTTGAAATTCGGTGTTGTTGACGCCGTGCGTTACCGCCAAAAGGGTTGAAGGCGCGGCGCGACACATCGCCGCGCCCGCCTCGCAAATCGCGTCAGCCGCAAGCCGCCGGCGCCAACGCCTGGTACGCCGCCTCACGTGCCGCGTGGAATTCCTGCCGCGTGCGCGCCACCAACTCACCCACCGATTCGATCTGGCCGACGCCGGACACTGAGTGCCCCGCGCTCCAGATATCGCGCCAGCGCTTGATGTCCGCCGCGCCCCGGCTGCCGTACAGCGCATTGACGCGCTCCTCGGTCATGTCAGTCGGCAGGTTAGCCGGGTCGAGCCCGCTGGCCACAAGCGAGGGGCGCAACGTGTTGGTCTCCAGTCCTGTAAAAGCGCGCGACAGCAGCACATCGTCCAGTTCGCTGCCGATCAGCATGTCCTTGTAGCCGTCGACGACCATGCTTTCGCGCGTGGCGATGAACTTGGTGCCCATGTACGCCAGGTCGCAGCCCAGCACCTGCGCTGATAACAGGCCGACGCCGCCAGGCGCCGGGCGATCGACTGCGGCAGGCGTTGGCCGTAGGCAGTAGTAGCGTTCATATCGATGCGGACGGAAGCGAAGAAAGGGAATGCTGGATCAGGCGACATTGCGGCCCTGGTCGCTCCAGTGGCGGGCGCGCAGGGCTTTCTTGTCGAGCTTGCCCAGCGCGGTCAGCGGCAGGGCATTGACGATCTCCACGCGCTTGGGCGTGTTGACGCTGCCCTTGAGCGCTTTGACGTGGTGGATCAGTTCCTCCGGCGTGGCTGACTTGCCCGCGCGCAACACCACGAAGGCGGTCACCGCCTCGCCCCACTTGGGATCGGGCACGCCGATCACGGCGCCCATGCTGACGGCCGGATGCGTGGCCAGCGCATCCTCGACTTCACGCGGATACACGTTGAAGCCGCCGCTGACGATCATGTCCTTCTTGCTGTCGACGATATACAGCCGCCCGCACGCATCGGCGACGGCAATGTTGCCGGTATGGAGCCAGCCGCCGGCAAAGGCCTGCTCAGTCAGTTCCGGCTGGCGCCAGTAGCCGCTCATCGCGGCGGGGCTGCGCACGCAGATCTCGCCGGGCTGGCCGGGCGCCACTTCGCGGTTGTTCTCGTCGAGCAGGCGGACCTCGCTGCCGGCCAGCGGGAAGCCGCAGGCATCCATCAGCGCAGGCTGCGAAAGGTCATGGTCTACCTTGCGCAGCGCGGTGATCAGCGAGCATTCGGACTGGCCATATAGCTGGCAGAACACCGGTCCCACGTGCTCGATACCTTCGATCAGGCGCTGGCGCGACATTGGCGCGCCAGCGTACAGCAGCGTTTCCAGCGAAGACAGGTCAAAGGCATCCAAGCGAGGATGGTCCAGCAGCCCAGAGACCATGGTCGGCACCATCATCGTCGCGTTGATGCGTTCGCGTGCGATGGTGGCGGCCATCTCCTCCGGATGAAGCGCGCCATCAGGTGGACTGTGCCGCCGCGCAGCAGTGTCGGTACGAAATTGGTGCCGGTGACGTGGCTGATCGGCGCTACCGCGAGAAAGCGCGGCGTCAGCGGCATGTCGAAATGACTGAGCATCTGCAGCGCGACATGGCCGTTGGCGCAATATCCGCGCCGATGTCTGTATTAAGTGGTGCTTACTTCACCATACCCTGCATTGGCAGACCTTACCGGGACGGTTGAGGCGGCCGGCAGCAAGAGCGGGCTCATTTTTTTGGGATCCGCCGCGCCCCGTCGTAGGTGGCGGGCAGATTGCGCGCCCAGGTGCCTTGGCGGATACTGAACATGGGCAACTCATCGTGGTTACCCGATTTCTTCTTGGACGTTCAAAGGCTCTCTTCCACCGGTTTGAGAGCCTTTTTTTGCGCCACCGTATCGAGACAACGTTGACCGTCCGCGTGGCGGTCGCCCCGCGATCAGCAATTTCAGTCGACGCCACGCATGCCTCATGTGGGCTCGTGAAAATTACCGCGCCTGCACCTCGATCGGGTCGCCGGCGTCCTCGAAAGACGCTGGGCGACCGGTTATTCCTGCGGAATGAGGAAGCGCTCGGGCCGCTTGCCCAGCCAAGCCGGCGCGCGGCCGCGTCCCGACCACGTTTTTCCGGTCTTGGGATCCAGATACTTTGGTGGCAGCGGCTCCTTTTCCACGGGGGCGGATGCGGCACCGGCGGGGCGGCCCCGACGGCGGCGCGGCGCGATGTCTTCCGGAGACAGACCATACTGAGTCATCAGGCCGCGAATCTGCTCGATGACGCTCGCGACTTCGTTCGCGCGGGCCTCTTCGATCTGTACTTCCAACGCTTGCTTCCGCGCCATCAGTTCTTGATACGTCGCCATCGTTGCCTCCAATTTTCCAGTCACCTTTGACTTATACGCATTCTAAAGTCGGCCCGCAAGGTATTCGTTCTCCACTCCTCAGAGAGAAGCTAATAATTCTTTCAGGCCAACGAATGCCTGAATTAACGAATGACTGGCTATAGGCGGCAAGTGGGGCGCCAAGAAAAGAGATCCTCACCCATGAATGACCATCGTCCGCCCCTAAATCCTGGCACGCAGAAACGGGCACGCTTGGCAGCATGAAGCTCCGCTGTAAGATGCCATGGCGCGCGACGAGCGGCATGACACGTGGGTGCCAGAAGCAGTCAGCGGCAAGCAGTAGACAAACGTAAAATCAAGAGAGGCTAACGTTGCCGTCCGGCGACGAACGCGACATGAAGGACAGAGTTTTGTAAGCCTGGCGGGAATGGTGGGCCTCCCGTGAGTCGAACACGGCACCAACGGAGTAGTCCGCTGCTCTAACCAGGCATGAGCTAGAGGCCCGATAAGCTGGAAGGGGAAAAGCCGTCAGCGCCAAGCCTCTGGGACCCTGGCCTTCCCGGTCTATCCGTTTTGGGCACCAGCGGTGCACTATTGCCATCATTCGGCCGGCTGGCGAAGACAATCCACGCCAGCCGAGGCAAGGATTACGCCGACGCTTCAGCTGTCGCTACAGTCGGCGCTGCTTTCTTTGCCGAAACACGTTTCTTCGGCACGGATTTCACTGCGGCCGTCTTCGGGGCAGCTTTCGCCGCCGCCTTACTAATGGGCGCGGTCTTCTTCGTCGGCGATTTCGTGGTAGCCGCTTTGTTGCCCGTTGCCTTCCTGGTACCTGCAGCCTTGGCCTTCTTCGCTGCGAGCTTGTCCTTCGCGGCTTGCTTTTCAAAGCGGACCGCGAACTTTGCGGCTTCCACCGCCTGCGCAACCTCGCGCTTTGCCGCCTCGATGGCCTTCTTCGTGTCGGCGCGCAGCTTCAGCAAGCGCTTCTTCGCTGCCTGAGCCTCACGTGCGAGTACGCTCGCCTTCTTTGTTGGCACGGCCACCTTCTTTGCGGCAGGCTTCCTCTTGGTAACTGCACTTACCTGAGTCGTTGTTTTAGTTGCTGCGACCATGTCGATTACCCGTTAGTTGTAAAGCGCGGAGTATAACCGCACCAGTGCCTACCTAATAGAGGTCAGTCTCTCTCTCCATCGTCTTGCGACGCATCGCTGGCGAGCCAAGCGCGATCACTCGAATCTGCCATGCGACAACCGAACAGCCCGCAATGGCTTGACAACTTGAAGCAGCAACATCGCAACGTCCGCGACCTGCAATACAGAAACAGATGCTAACCGGGGAGGATTTAAGCCGTTGCGGCAGGAGCGGTCTCTCGACAATATTCCGTCAGGCCGAGCAGAGATCCGGAGGGGCGAAACGTGGGTGGCGCGCGGGACAACTGCGTTCTGACGAATCGCGGTAAGACCCGTTATCGCGCTCCGTGCGTCCGCAGCGGAGGCCTCCGCGCCGATTGGCGCCGCCCTGCCTGCTTGCTACGAAATCAGCAGGCCCACGGCGGCTCGCGGCACCCCGGTCTACTCAACCCGCAGCGTCCCCTTCATCGTTGGATGCAGGGTACACACATAGGGAAAGACCCCGGCCTTGGTGGCCCGATATTTCCATGACTTCCCGGTCGCGATTGTCTTTGAGTCGAAGTCACCGGCTTGTGCCGTCACAGTGTGTGGGAAGGGGTCCTTGTTGATCCACACGACCGTATCGCCCGCCTTGACGGTCAGTTCCTGCGGATCAAACCGTATGCTGTCCATCGTTACCGTATGGGACGCCGGCCCGGCGTTTGCGCTCCCCACCTGGCCGGCGAACAGCAATCCCATCGTCAAAAGCAACGTAGCCGATCGATTACGCATGGTCGGTAGGCACAGTTACTTCTGGGCAAGGGCTGTCTGGATCTGCTTGGCATGCTCCAGGTGTGCGACGAAGGCCGGCCGCACCTTGACCAGCAGTGCCTTCAGCTCTTCGTTCTTGGCGCTGGGAATCAACGTTTTATCCATGGCATCGAGTACGGCCTGGTGATACTTGACCTCGTTGTCGATGTAGGCGCTATCGAACTCCGCTCCCTTGAGGCCTTTCAGTTTCTGGACATTTTTCTCACCGCCCGATTTGAGGCTTTGACTGGTCGGGTTGTCCTCGGGCGTCACTTTCAGTTTCTTGACAAGGGCGCTGGCCGATTTGTTGACACCGGTATGGTCTGTAACCATCTGTTTGCCGAATGCCTTGACGTCCTTGTTGGAGCCCTTGGATTGGGCGAGCTTGCCTGCATCGATATCGACCTGATTCGCAGTTACCACAATGGAGGCAATCTGGGCGTCGTTGGGGGCGGCGTCTTGGGCCACTGCTACCTGCCCCGCGAAGAGGAAAGCGCTGGATAGTAGGAGGTTCGCGATTTTCATGATTTTCCTTTTCGTCAAATATGTGGACAGACCACCGTGAAACTTCTCGCGGTGAATGGTCGTCAATGCGGACGGAGCAGTCCGCGCACGCGAAGGGCGGTGAGCACGTGATTGACCACCGCGTCGCAGCGTGGGCCCGCAAAGCTGAATGTGCTTTTTAGATAAGGCTTTACCTCTTCAGCCAAGGATTCGCGCAGCATTGTGCGGGCCCGGAGGAAGCGCGTCTTGACCACGTCACCGCCTACGCCAAGGCAATAAGCCGTTTCCTCTACGCTCATGTCTTCGACGGCCCGAAGAATGAAAACGCACCGGTAGATAGCCGGCAACTTTTCGACCGCAGCCTGCAAGAGCTCCCGCACCTGACCGCGTTCGGCCATGGCTTCAGGTGATTCGTCTTCAGAAGTGCGGAAGGACATCACGTTCTCCTGCGAAGGTTCGCCGGGAAGGTCTTCTTCCTCAGCCCGGACTTGCAACTGGACGAGCCGGCCTCGCTTGCGCTGCGCTGTCAGGGCGACATTGATGGCAATGCGCGCCAGCCAGGTGCTCAGCGCCGCCTCGCAGCGAAACGAATCCAGGCTGGTAAAGGCGCGCAAGTAGGTTTCCTGCACCACATCCTGGGCTTCGGCATCGTCCGGGACCAAGCCCCGCGCAGTCCGGAACAACAGGCGGTTGTTACGCCGCATGATGACCTCGAAAGCGGACGCGGCGCCGGCACGGGCGCTGGCGACCAGGTCAGCATCCGTGTGGGTATCGACGGCAGACGGCATGGGCGGTCTGGCATTCCGGTTTGTGTCCATATTGGAGATGTCGCTCCCGTTCCTGATCATTAGACGCGCGCATCTGCGAAAAGGTGACAGAGGACTGGGGCACGGACGGTAGCCGGCTGCGATCCCGGGCCTCGGGTCGAACCACACGTCAGCAATCATAGGCGAACGCACCCGTCACATCCAATCGCAATGTGGCTCGGGCCTCGTGTCACCTTTGCGCGTCCGCCAGCGTCTAAAGACATATGCAACGGATACTTTCGAGCGACTGCCGTCGGAGACATGTCGGTTGCCTCCATGTCAATTGCCCCATCTCATCCTGACAAGGACGTCGATCATGAAGAAGCAACCCTCCGCGCTGATACCTGAAACGCAAATGCAGCCTGTGCCGCTGCGGCATCCGGCGATGGAGGGGATGCCTCGACGCGGTCTGGTGAATGCAATAACAACGGCGATCGTGGTGGCGGCAGTCACGGCATGCGGCGGCGGCTCTGGAGGCGGAGGAGCTGACGCAGCCGGCACGGCAGCGGCCCAGAATGCCCTCGTCGAGCAGGGCAAGCAGATCTTCCGCTTCGATACCTTCGGGGACGAAGTGCAGTGGACCGATAACCTGAAGATGCACGAGGTTATCGCCAGCGCGGTGGATCCCGTGACCGCAATGTCAGTCGGGCTTAAGGTGGACGCCGAGGCCTTGCCCGAGGCGGTCGTGAATGGAATCCGCAATGGCACGATCGACCTCAATAGTCCGGCCACGACGGTGGCGCTGCTGAAACTGAACGCGGTCGTCGGCATCAAGGGGACCGTCGAGACGGTCAATGGGGTGGACAAGCTCACTCGGGTCGGCATTACCTGCGCGCTATGCCATTCGACGGTGGACAACTCGTTCGCGCCGGGCATCGGCAAGCGACTGGACGGATGGCCCAATCGCGATCTGAATCCCGGCGCCATCATCGCGCTGTCGCCCGCCGTTGACGACGCCATGAAGACGGTCCTCAATGCCTGGGGCGCAGGCAAGTTCGACCCCCGGAACAATGTCGACGGCCTCAGCAAGCCGGTCGTGATACCTCCCGCCTTCGGGCTGGACGGCATTCATCGCATTACCTATACCGGCGATGGCGAAGACCTCATGTACTGGAACCGTTATGTCGCCGTGGCCGAAATGGGCGGCCTTGGCTCCGTATCCGAGCCACGGCTGAATCTTTCCATCACGCATGGATCGGAAGATCTCCTTACTAGTAAGCTTCCGGCCCTGCAAGCGTACCAGCTATCCCTGGGCGCTCCACCGGCGCCGGCAGGCAGTTTCGACTCCGCGGCGGCATTGCGAGGTAAGATTGTTTTCGAAGGGGCGGGCCGATGCGCCACGTGCCATAGTGGCCCGGCATTTACAGATGCCAACTCGGTCCTGCATCCGCCTGCCGACTCTATGGCCGAGCCGGAAACCCCAAGCTACGCCTCACGCTCCGCGACCAAGCAATACCGGACCACGCCACTAAAGGGCGTGTGGCAACACGCCCCCTATTTTCATGATGGGTCTGCGGCGACTTTGTCGGATGTCGTGAAGACCTACAACACGAAGCAGGGACTGGGGCTGAGCAGCCAGGATATTGCCGACCTGGCCGAGTATCTGAAGTCGCTGTGAGCGTTGCTACGAGCCGGGGTCGCACGGCGCGGCCGGGTCAGGCACCGGTGAGGCCTCGTTCACATCTCGGGGGGGCGCAAACTCGACTCGCTGACCGACCGAGGCTTGCGTTCAGGTTTCGCCCCACTGCCTCAGCAGGTTGTGGTGGCAGCGAATCAACGTCAGCCGCGCCCGGTCGTCCGCACCTGTTTGGTTCAGGTTCTAAATGGCATTGTCCACGTCGAACAGCAGGGCCCGCTGGGCGTGAGCGCGAACCGCCAACGCGCGCCATAAGCGTTGGTTGTAACGGCGCTTGAGAGCGAGGCGGCGTCGACGAATCAGACAGGCGCGGTCTCGCGGCTGGCCGTCGCGCGATGCTGCATACGCGGCCGCTCCATGCAACGATGTGCGGCCGCGACGAGAACGAAAGCCATCGCAATCAACGCGGCCGCGATGAGACTCAGATACTGCCCGCCTGTCGACCGGAGCACTACACCGCCAAGCACGCCCGAGCAGGCAAGTCCGATGTAGGGCCGTATTGTTCAGGGCGAGCAGCAGCGGCGCCACATGCGGCGACAGTTGCACGAGTCGGTGCTGTTGCGGAACGATGAGCCCCCATCCGCATATCCCCCAGATGGCCAGCGCGATGACAGCGCTGGACGCATGCGCATCGGTCCACGGCAGCGCACAGAAATTGATGATGGCGACCCATTGCATCGCATTGATAATGTTGCGGCTCTCGAACCGGTCCACGAGGCGGCCGGACAGCAGGTTCCCGACCGTCGCGGCGACGCCCCACAACAGGAACATCCCCGCGAGAATGCGTTCGTCGCCGCGCGTCACGGGCTCCAGCACCACGCCCGCATACGTGTAGACCATCAGGAACCCGCCGAACGCGAATAACGAAGTTAGCAAGGTAAGCGCGATCCGCATGTCTCGCTGGACGTGATTGCGCACGAAGTGGGTTTTTCTGACCGGGAGCGAATGAGGCGCGCATTCGTGCGTACCATTGGGCAGCCCCCCTCAGGCTGTCCGTCGCTTGAGCAGGTACACTCGTGGACCGGTTCTGCGCGCCGACCAAGGAAGTGCGCATTGAGCGCACGGGCGCGCGAATCGCTGCTGTCAACCCTGCGACGCGGACCAAGGTTCATATGAAGCCACCGACGCACGAGGCCAAATCTCTGATTCATCTGCTCAATCTGCAAGGGCTCTGTCGCCAGCGCGCCGGCTCGCGTCCGCTACCGAGGCCCATGAATCCAAAGTTCCGCCTGCTCATGTCTCACTCTCCAGAAATTGGTTGTCATTGCGGGACTCAGCCAGAAGCCGGCACGACCAGGGCGTGAGCGGTCCGCTGGCCATACTGCTATCCAGTGTTCAGCACCGGGCCTCGATGATTGATTGGTAGATGCCGACCGCTTGGTCGATGCGAGCGGTATGACAGTACTCGTCGGTTTGATGCGCCATTGCCGGCTCGCCTGGCCCAAGAATTACGGTCGGAGGGTCACCTGTAAGTGGACGTAGCGTGCTGCCATCTGTGAAGAAAGGAACGGTACGCGGGAATAGCGGTGCATCGTGATACTGCGCGCAGATGCCGAACACTGCAGCAATGGCCGGATCCCCGGCTTCAGAATGCAGGGGTGGCACGTCGACAAGCGGATCAACCGCTATGCCGTTACCCAACAGGCTTCTGAGTTTTCTGCACAGGCAATCGTGCTCCATACCGGGTACAGTCCGCAGGTCGACGGTGAACGTCGCCCGGTCCGGAACGGAGTTGATGTTAAGGCCGGCGTGGAACGTACCAACGTTCAGCGTTGCCCGGCCCATGAGCGGATGATGGTCTTCCAACCGCATCTCGCGCAATGTCTCGATGGCTCGCGTGGCCTTGTAGATCGCATTTTCGCCCTTTTCTGGCATCGAACCGTGTGCGGTCTTTCCGAGCGCAACGCCCTCAAGCCAAAGGGCGCCTTTGTGTCCGATGCACGGGTAGTTGGCCGTAGGCTCGCCAACGATGAGGAGAGAGAGCGGCTGCCCAGCCTTTCCATTGGCGGCGAGCGCACGCGCACCATCACATCCAGTTTCTTCCCCGCCGGTCAGTAGCAGGCGCACACCGTTACCTTCGCGAAGCGCTTCGCGCGCCTGCCAGCACGCAACGACGAACGCGGCAATGCCGGCCTTCATGTCGCTGCTGCCGCGGCCGAACAGCTTGCCATCAATGATCTCGGCGCTAAAGGGGTCGCGCGCCCACCGCGCCGCACCGAGGGGCACGGTGTCGAGGTGCCCGGTGAACCCGAGCGGCTTGCCGTCGCCTTTGCCGTGCAGCGCTGCTACCAGGTTGAATCGTTGCGGACCGAAGACATCCAGTTCCACACTAAAGCCGGCGTCGGCCAGCAACCCTGCAAGATAGCGTGCGCAGCGCTCTTCGTCGCCAGGCGGATTGACTGACGGAATCCTAACCAGTTCCTGGGTAAGGCTGACAGCATCGATCATGCCCCCTCCTCCAGTAAGGCCACACCATCAACCTGCACACGCTGGCCGTCAAGCAGGAAGCCGGCGACCTGGACGATGCTGACTACGGTACGGCCCGGCGCAAGGAATTGCTTGAGCATCTGCTGGACCGCGTCGGCAGATTCGCCCGGCAACAGGAACACGTTGAGCTTGACAAGATCCGTAACGGAACCACCTGCCGCTCGCAGCACTGCCGCGACCTGTGACAGCGCCCCCTCGAGCTGCGTCCCCAGATCAATGGCATCCGGATTTGCCTGAGCGCCAACGTGCAACTCGCCACCGCTGAGCCATCCGGGTGAGGAGGTCCGGGTAGTCGTCTGCGGCGAAGATTCGATCTCTGGCCAGATCGGCAGACCGATGTCCTTGGACGCAACCGCGTCAATCTCAAGCAGCAGACCTTCGTATAACAGGTCGACACCGATGATCGTGATAGCGGGCTTATGTGCCGGGAGGCGACGCACGACTTCCGCAAGTATCTGCTCGCCGAGCTGCCGGGATGCCTCGGGGTCAGTCCCATGCTTGTACGCTATTTTCAATGCGCACACATTGGACCAGTTCGTCTGCGCGTCGCGCAAAACATGCTCGATGTATTCGAGCGTGTTCTTCGTTTGCTCGACCACACTGCCCGGGGCGATCGTACGGCCCTGCCGGTCCGCCGATATCTGACCGCCGACGTACACCTTTTCGCCCACGCGCCAGCCCTGTGAGAACGGCGTCGGAATACTCCAGTCCCACGCATGCTCAGGCATGATGCGCTCCTTGTCGCTGCTGAGTTCTGCAATGCCGTCGACTGCGATCAGTGCTTGTTCTCGCCCTACCCCTTGGACACGCAGCGCAGTAGCCGCCGGCCCGGGATTGACGAGATGCCGCAGGCGCACTGCCGTCATACGCTCCCAATACTCAGTAATGGCTGCCCCATCTCCCTCAAACAAGTAGTACGTATGGAGCTTGGTAAGGTCCGCCATGCTGCCGCCCGCCTCTTCGAGGCGCGCAACAAGACTGCGGAAGACCTGGTCGGTCTGTTCGGCAATGTCGATCTCGCCGCTTGCGGAGACGGGCAGTTGCATACCTACATAGACCGTATGACCGACGCGGCGCAGCGAGGGAATGTACTCGTTTGGTGTGGTGGATTCCATCATTTCTCCAGTCGGCCGGTCTAAAGGTCGAGGACAATGCGCTCGCGCTGGCCGCGGGACACGCAAGTCATCATGCATTTGTTGCTTTGGCGTTCTGCCTCACTGAGGAGCACGTCGCGATGCTCAATGCATCCTGACAGCACGCGAACTTCGCAGGTGCCACATACCCCCTCCTCACAACTGCTCGGGATGTCGATGCCATGGGCGCGTAGCACCTCCAGCGCCGTCTCCTCCGCGGATACGGGAAACACCTTCCCGTTCGACGCGAGTTGGATCTCAAATGGTTCATTGGGCGTGCCAGCGCCTTGCGGCGCGGCGAACCATTCGAAATGCACACGCGACGCGATGGTCTCAGGCGTCGCGGCTTCTACGGCATGCATCAGTCCGGCCGGACCACAGCAATACAGATGTACGTTCGCCCGCGATGCCGCCATCTTGCTGACGACCTCCTGTACCGGAAAGGTGGGTGTCTCGCTGAAGTACTCGGTGACGCTGTCCGGATGGCGCTCCATCAGTTCTGCATGGTACGCAGCATGCCTTTCCGATCGCGCACAGTAGTGCAGTTCCCAGGACTTTCCGGCCAGCTCTAAGCTCGAGATCATCGCGAGGATGGGCGTGATGCCGATGCCGCCCGCCACGAATATCGTGTGCGCCGCATCATCGGCAAGCGGGAAATGATTGCGTGGTGCGGAAATGCCCAACGCACTGCCCACCTCGACATTGCCGTGCAAGCTAGCGGAACCGCCACGACCGCCCCGCTCATGCTTGACTGCGATCTTGTACCGCTCGGTATTGCCTGGCAATCCGCACAGGGAATACTGTCTCACGAGACCAGACGGCGTATGCACATCGATGTGCGCGCCGGCGGCAAACGGCGGCAGGGGCCGACCGTCCGCAGCACATAGGTCGAACTGCACAATGTCGGTCGCGACCTCGTGCTTCGCCGCGACCTTGACCAGGCGAAGCTCGTCGGTAGCCTGACTCATGATATTGACTCCTATCAGTAGCTGCGCGACACATCGACCAGGTTGGTCAGCGGCTCGCCATTGAAGTGGCGCCGAATATTGCTGAAGAACAGATCCAGCGTATGGGGAATGTAGTGCTCGATGTCATCGGACAGCACATGGGGAGTGATCACCAGGTTGGGCGTTTCCCAGTAACGCCAATCGGCGGGCGGCGGCTCTGGATAGGTTACGTCAATCATGGCGCCACTAAGCTTTCCGGCCCGTAGCGCCACATCCAGCGCAGCCGGGTCAATCAGGCCCCCGCGAGACATGTTGATCAGGCCAGCGCCGGTACGCATGCGTTCGATTTCGTCGGCACCGATCAGGAAACGCGTTTCATCCGTAAGAGCCGTGTTCAGGAGCACGAAGTCGGCCTGCGGCAGAAGTGTATGGAGCTCCTCCGGCTTATGCATGCTGTCGACATGAGGGTGGGCCGCACCGCTGCGGCGGATGCCGATGACATGCATACCGAACTGCCTGGCGAGCTCTGCGATGCCCCCACCAATTGAGCCCACGCCCACGATCAGCACCGTCTTGCCATTCAGGGCGGACGTGAACTGACGGTCCCAGGCATGCCGACGGTGGTTCCACATGAGCGCCGGCATCCGCGCATTGACCATCAGGAGCGCCATCAGGCCGGACTGCGCGGCTTTGGGAAGGTGAGCACCACTGTTAGTCAGCACTTGAATGCCCATCGGCACCCAGTCCAGTGGCAGCAGGTAGTCCACGCCAGCGCCCAGGATCTGCAGCAGTTTCAATCGCCTGGCGTCGCTGCCCAGCGATTTGTACGGAAACCGATAAGTGATCATCGCATCGGCGGTCTGCATCGCAGCCTGATAGATGTCCTGATCACTGCCCCACGTCGTGCGGATGCGCTTCGCGACGTCCGGATGACGCGACAGTGCCGCCTCGTATTGGTCGGGTCGCACGGTGAACACCGGCATCATCGTGCGCGAGTTCTCGATGTGGACGTGAAGCGGATCCGCCTCCGAATATTGGCGGCTCATTGCGGTGGACAACATAGATATTTCTCCGAGAGTTGGGCGAGATGCGTTGCTCAAGCAGCCTTCAATGCAGGACCTTCACGGTTCTGGCGCGAGGATTCGGAGTCGGGCCCAACGACGCGATCGAGAACGTGGTTGGCAATGCGGTGCACGATGTATTCTTCGAGCGAGAAGCGGCCAGGTTCGTAGGCGCCGGTACGCATTGCCTTCTGCACGTTAGGATTGATGCTCAGGTCCTCGATGACGACCTGTGAGTATTTCTCGTAGTACGCCGGCCCGACGATCTCGTCGAAATCGGCGCGCTCCACGGTACTGCGGGGGAATGTCCAGTTTTCGTACAGCCGGAGTTTCTCCGGACCCTCGGGGAAGTACTGTCGGAACTTCATGTAGGACGAAGTCACGATGATCTGCAGAGTCGGCTGCACCCAGATGTGAAAGAGGCAGTTCGCCTTGTCCGCATCAATCCCCGGGACCTCAGGCAGCCCGGAGTAAGCAACGATGCTTCGCCTGCTGTACATCGCTTCCCACGGACCTTGGGTCTTCTCGAACTGCCAGTTCTGCGGATTCTTGGGATCGACGTGCTTCCGGTGAATGGTCGGGACGTGGTAGTTCTCGAAGGCGTTTTCGAGCCACACCTTCCAGTTGCAGTCGACGACATACTCGTCGCGGTGCGTCCATTGCATTTCATCGAGCTTGTGGCTGGCCATGTATGCCGGCAAATCACCCAGCCAGGTCATCAGCGGCTCGGCGTCCGCATTGAACGTAATGAAGATGAAGCCGGCCCAGATGCCGCTGCGGATCGACCGCAGACCGTGCTCCGATGCCTTGAAGCCGGCGACGCCAGCCATCGGCGGCGGAGTACCTGGCGTGCCAAGCAGTTTGCCGCTCGGAGCGTAGGTCCAGCTGTGGTACGGACACGTGAAGGCGCGACACTTGCCTGCGCTCTCGGTGATGATGGCGCCCCGGTGCCGGCACAGTGCCGAATGGACACGGACTTCGTTGTTTTCGTCGCGCACGACGATCAGCGGATGATCCAGGACTTCAATGGAGAAGTAGCTGCCCGGCTCGGCCACCTGCTCCACACGACCTACGCAAAGCCAATCCTTGCGGAACATCGTGTCAACTTCCCGCTGATACCACTCGGGCGACGTATAGCACCAGCCCGGCAGGGGCGAACCTTCATGCAGCGGCAGGCGGGTGGCGGCGTAATGTTCGGGCGAAAAAATGTCGAGAGTCATCTGTCATCCTCGGTTTTTGAGCTGCGCTCTGAGTAGCTTGTTTGAGCTTTTTGCACCATCTGGAGAACTAGTCGACCAGTATAATTATGAGAATAGGTACTGGGGTTTAGGAGTCAAGCGGCAACACGGGATGTTGGCGGACTCGCTGCAGCCCGCGCAGCAGGTACGCGAGCGCCTGCAGCAAAAGGTCTACTTGTTCGAAATGTTGGAAGCGGTCATGACCTTGCCCCACTTCTGATTTTCACTTTGCAGGAATGTATGGAACTGGTCTGGCGTACCACCCACTGGCCTGGCCCCAAGCGTCTTCAGCTTTTCGACTGCCTCCGGGGACGTCAGGCCTTGCGACACTGCTGCCGACAGCCTTTTAGCCACAGTCGCCGGAATGCCAGCCGGTGCCACAACGCCGTACCACGAAGTCACCTCGAATCCCTTCAGGCCCGCTTCGCCCGTCGTTGGTACGTTAGGTAGTAGTGGACTGCGTTGGTCGGCGGCGATGCCAATAGCTCGCACCTTCCCCGCCAGCACTTGGGGAGCTGCGGCCAGGATCTCGACGGACATCACCGACACTTGACCGCTCATCACGTCCACCAATGCTGGCGCCGTACCCTTGTAAGGAACGTGTACCAGATTGACCCCTGCGAGCTGGTTGAGCATCTCGCCTGCTACATGATGAGGCGTGCCAGGGCCTGACGAAGCGAAGTTCAGCTTGCCGGGCCTCGCCTTGGCATATGCGATGAACTCCTGAAGGGTGTTCACTGGCAGTGCCGGATCGACGACCAGCACATGCGGCACCGAGGCGACCAACGCAATCGGCGTGAAGTCCTTCACCGGGTCGTAGCCCACCTTCTGATAGAGCGGATTGATGGACAACGAACTTGTGGAGCCCATCAGCAAGGTGTATCCGTCCGGATTTGCTTGTGCGGCGATCTTGGAACCAATGGCGCCGCCCGCGCCGGCAACGTTATCCACCACCACGGACTGATGGGTCGCGTCACTGATCAACTTGGCGGACACACGACCGAGGACATCGACCGCACCTCCCGGTGGGAACGGCACGATAAAGCGTATCGGCTTGTCTGGATATTGGGCTTGAGCAACCGAGGACAGCAGCCCGGCGGCCAACGCCAGACCGCGGACGACACGACTGAAGGACATAAGGTTTCTCCTCTACGTGGGGGCGTTACTATCCTAGATCAATTACCAAACTAGTCAACTAGAATGTTTTCTAGGCACTAAAGCGGTGTAATATGCACAAAGGACCGGCACCGGGGAATCGTGCGTGCGCTAAACTGGACAACTACCTTGATACAATTTCACACTGCAGCGAAACGCTTGCCAACCAGGAGATGCAAGTGAAAATCGGCAACGAGTTGAAGATCCCGGAAAGCTCCGCGGTCGCGACTCTCGTCTACAAGGAAATCAAGCAGCGCATCATTAGCCTGCACTATCCGCCAGGCGAGAAGCTGTCTGAGGCCCGACTCGCCGACGAGCTAGGTTGCGGCCGCTCGCCGATACGCACGGCTTTTGCGCAGCTTAAGAATGATGGCTGGATCGCAGTGAGTCCTCAGAGTGGAACTTACGTGCGGTCCCTGACCGAACAGGAGATTCACGAGATCTTCGAGTACCGCCTGTTACTCGAAACCTACGTCACCCGCCACGCCGCAACGCGCATCACTGATGAGACACTGCGCAAACTCAGGGTAGCCTTCCGGCGGTTCATGCCCCAGGGCGATTCGGATTTCGAGGAAGATGTGTTCGACGAGTTCAACGAGCTGGATGCAATGTTTCACTCGACCATTTACCGTACCGCTGGCAATGGCCTGATGACCGAGAGCCTGCTTAACTTGCTAGACAAGCTTCGTTGGCTCAAGAAGATGACCCCGTCGCCACCGTTGCGTATGAAGGACGCAGTCGCCGAGCTTGAGGGAATTATTGATGCACTCGAAGCGCGCGATCCGGACCTCGCTGAACAACGCATGCGTGAACACATCGGCAATGCCGCAGACTTTGCTGCCGCATTTCGGAGCCGCATGGCTGCCGTGGCGTAAGTCAAGCAAGATCGTGCGCTTTGCGCAAATGGCGGCGACCGTGCCGCGTGCGCCCATCGAGCCATGTGCCCATCCCCTGCCTGCCGGCAGGTCGGACCATGCGCGCTGGCATGTGCGCTGAGGAAGCGGGCTCAACGTATGGATGTGTGCAGGCGTGTCCCTGCACCCATGTCGGAGGCAACAGGACGGTTCGCGAAGCGGGTGCCGAACCGGTCGCCTGCGCTTCAGTTCACCTCCGGAACCACAGCAGCGACAGCCCGCACGCCGCCACCAGCAGCAGGACCGAGGCCGCCGCCAGCAAGGCACTGATCTCGATTTCCCTGCGCTCGAGCGCGAAGCGGGCACTCAGCTTGCGATACACCTGCGTCAGGTCCGCGGCCGAGCCAGCCTGGAAGTACTCGCCGTCAGTGAGCGTCGCGACCGCGCGCAAGGCGGTTTCATCCAGCTGCATGTAGTAAGACAGGCTCGACACTGCCGCACCCGCGTCCTGCGGCGTACCGAAGCCCACGGTATAGACGCGCACGCCGCGCTGGGCGGCCATACGCGCGGCGTCCAGAGGGTCGGGGCCGGTGGTGCGGCGACCATCGCTGAGCAGGATCACCGCACCGTGCCGGTAAGAGCCGGGCTGCGCCGCCGGCCGCTCCTGCTCGCGCTTGCGGACGGCGTCCGCCGCGGCGGCCTCTGTCAGCGATCTGCCGCCGGGCCCGGGTGCGAGCGACTCGCCGCTGAAGAGGATCGCTTCCAGGTCGATGCCATCGTCGGGGAACAACACCGCCAGCGCCTGGATCAGTCCGCTGCCGGTCGCCGTGCCGCGCTGGAGCTGGAAGCGATCGATCGCGTCGAGCATGTCCTGCCGGTTGTCGGTGGGGGGCAGCACCACGGTCGCCGTGGCGGCAAAAGAGACAATGCCCAGGCGCACGCTGGCCGGCAGCCCGACGATGAGATCCCGCGCAGCCTGCTGGGCGGCGCTGATCCGGGTGGGCGCGACGTCGGTCCCCTCCATGCTGCGGGAGGTATCCATGGCCAGTACCAGGGTGATGGTGTCGGACGGCAGCGTGATGGTCGCGGTAGGACGGGCGCAAGCCAGCAGGGCCGCGCCCAGCGCGAGCAGGAAGAGCAACGGCGGGATGTGACGACGCAGTCGTTGGTTGCGACCCAGCGCGGCGCGCGGCAGCGCAAGACTGGCATACAACAGGGCGATTTTCTTGCGCCGCGCAATCAGGTACAGGTAAGCGGCTGCCAGCAGGGGGAGCGAGAGCAGCAGCCAGAGCATTTGCGGCCAGAGAAACTGCATGCCCTGCTCCTTGGCGCGTGGGTAAGACGATGGTACTGCATTTTCCACGGCGGGACGGGACCTCGGGGCCAGCAATGAAACGGGTAACGATCTACGGATGGGTCTCGAGCGGCGTCCGCGCCGCAGGCCAGCCGTGATCTCCGTGCCACACGCCCGAAATCTTCCCCACCATCCCGCCCCACCCCGCGCGACGAACTCGGCAAGAACGAACCGCCTGGCGGCAAGACCGGGCCAGGCGGCAAGCGCGAAGCCCGCCACGTCGGCTCCGCGTGGTCGTGACCGAAAGCAGCATCATCCACACCAGCTACCACGTCATTGCCGACGCGCTGCGCGCGGAGGTGAGGTTCCATGACGGGTCTAGCCACAAGAAGCGCCAGGCAAGTAACTGCACTGCAGAGGTGGTGTCTCACGGAATGCCGTCGCCATCACCGTCGAGTTTCACAGCAGGCAGTTCTTTATGTAAAGGCGCGCTTCAGCGCAGTATGTCATCAGACTGCGGATCTCAAATTCAAGCTGACCCCTCGCCTTCAATCCATAGTTGCCCCAGAACGCTCAATCGTGGATTTCCATTTGATGCGCTCCGCCTGCACAAAGCTGGCAAACCGCTCGCCGCTTAGTGGCAGCGGCATGGCCCCCATCTTGCTGATCGCCTCAATCGCCGAGCCGTCTTGCAGCACACGCCCCACCTGATCCTGCCATGTCTTGACGATCGGCGTCGACGTGCGGGCTGGGAAAAACAGCCCGATCCAGGAGGTGGACTGCGCATCGGGATAGCCGGCCTCGGCGATGGTTGGCACCTGCGGCAGCAGCGGCAGACGCGTGGGCCCTGTCACGGCGAGCGCGCGGAGCTTGCCGGCCTGGACTTGCGCCAGCGTCGACACCGGGTAGTCGAACGTCATATCAACCTGTCCGCCGATCAGGTCGTTGATCGAGGGTGCACTGCCCTTGTACGGGATGTGCACGAACTTCACGCCGGCCTGGGCCTGGAACAGTTCGGCTGCCAGGTGTGTGCCCGTGCCGTTGCCCGCGGATGACACGGTCAGCTTGCCGGGATGCGCTTTGGCAAACGTCACCAGCTCTTTGACGGATTGATATGGCAAACGGCCGTTGACCACCAGGATGTTCGGCACCGACATCAGTCCATGTACCGCGACGAAATCCTTCGCCGGGTCGAAGCGCAGCGATTTGTACAGATATTGGTTGGTCGCCATGGTGCCCTGGGTGCCCAGCAGGATCGTGTAGCCGTCGGGCTCGGCCCGCGCAACGATCTCGCTTGCCACGTTGCCGCCGGCCCCCGGGCGGTTATCCACGATGACCTTGACGCCAAAACTGCTCGTCAGCCTGGCGGCCACCAGCCGGCCCAGTTGGTCAGTGATGCCGCCGGGCGGCCCAGGTACCACTAGTGCAATGTTCCATTCTGTTTGGAACTTAAGCGGCGGTTGGCGCGAATGACCTTCTGTAGGATGTCGCGAGCGCTCTTGGTCCAGATGAACGGCTTGGGGTTGGTGTTGTGGTGAGCGATGTACTCGTTGATGGCGTCGACCAGTTCCGGCACGCTGGTGAATACGCCGCGGCGAAGTCGCTCGGTCGTGATGTCGCGAAAGAACCGCTCGACCATGTTCAGCCATGACGCCGAGGTGGGCGTGAAGTGCATGTTGAAGCGCGGATGCTTGGCCAGCCAGTCTTGCACCGCAGGATGCTTGTGGGTGGCGTAGTTGTCGGCGATCAGATGCAGCGTTTTGTCCTTGGGCGTCTCGCGGTCGATCTTGCGCAGGAACTTCAGCCACTCGGTATGGCGGTGGCGCTGCTGGCACTGGGCGATGACCTGGCCATCGAGCACGTTGAGCGCGGCAAACAGCGTGGTCGTGCCGTTGCGCTTGTAGTCGTGCGTCATGGTGGCCGCACGTCCCTTCTTCAACGGCAAGCCGGGCTGCGTGCGATCCAGCGCCTGCACCTGGCTCTTCTCATCGCAGCACAGCACCAGCGCGTGCTCGGGTGGCGACATGTAGAGGCCAACGATGTCTTCAAGCTTCTCGACGAACCGCGGATCGCGCGAGACCTTGAAGCCGCGCACGATGTGCGGCTTCAACCCGTGGGCGTGCCAATGGCGCATGACGGTGCTGGCGCTCACGCCCAACTCGGCGGCCATCTTGCGCGTGCTCCAGTGCGTGGCCGCCACGGGCTTCGTTTGAGTGGTCAGCTCCACCAGCCGCGCCGTGTCCACCTTCACCGGCGGCGCACCGCGCGGCAAGTCGCGTTCGATACCGGCCAGCCCCGATTGCGCATACCGCTCACGCCAACGCGAGACCTGCACGCGTCCGACTCCCAACTGCTCGGCGATGTCCTTGTTCTGCAATCCGTTGGCGGCCAGCAGCACAATGCGCGCGCGCTGCGCCAGCCTCACGCTCGTGAGCTTCGACCGAACCAGCCTCGTCAACTTGGTTCGCTCCTCGTCGGTCAACATGATCTCGGGGGCAACTCGCACTCGCTCTCTCCACGCTGTATCGCAGTAGGGCATTGGAGACGCCGAATTCATATAAGTTCCATCAAGAACAGAACGCTACACTAGAATGTGCGCATGGCATCCGATCCTCAGCCGGCAATCGCCTTCCTTCAACTCCGAATTGCGCTGCGCGGCCTGAGTCCGCCGGTTTGGCGTGGTCGACTCGCTTGGCTTCAACGACCCTAACCCCACTCGCATCCGAATGCGCTGGATTCAGGATGTAGTTGGATGCATATGGCAAAAGAACGGTGGGGACTTTTAAAAGCAAGCTCGCGCCAGCCGCAAGCCATTCTGTCCCAGCGCTCTTGGACCAGTCGCTATTGCTGTTCCAATCGCATATTCATACGCGACGCTCAGGTCGGAGTGCCCCCGGATTTCGCAAACGCCTTCCCGCGCGTAGCTCGCGATTCACTGATCGGCAGCAGCAGACTTGCGCCCCACGCAAGTAAGACTTAAGCATCTTCTACTTCCCTACCGCGCCATAGACACTAGCATTTCAAGACGCGGCAAGGGGTCATCGAGTGCAACGATCGCGCCGACTTGCACGTGCGATAGCCGTCGCTTCATCTGCCGAAAGGCGCTTTCCAGACTCTCTCCCAGGCTTCTGTCGGAGGCAACATGCGCGCTTTGCCCGCACCGGACGTCACGCACCGCGCCCGCGGCGTGATCGTGATTGGCGGCAGTGTCACGGATGCACTGCCCGCTCGCCGGCGCCCCAGGGCAGATCCCGGAAAAAATGCCCCTCCATCCTTGATCTTGCTCAACAACGTTTCAGCGCCGGA
This sequence comes from Ralstonia pickettii DTP0602, assembly GCA_000471925.1. NCBI lineage: Bacteria > Pseudomonadati > Pseudomonadota > Betaproteobacteria > Burkholderiales > Burkholderiaceae > Ralstonia > Ralstonia pickettii. Next base: position 234,219 of record CP006669.1, on the reverse strand, counting down.
AATCCAAAGGAGAGAATCATGCAAGAAAAGACATAGATACCCGCACCACCAGGCAGTGGCATATAGCGTTTTTTGTTTAATACATTTTTCGTAGCGGGAGGCACCATGAGACCGGTCCAGAAGATTACCGTCAACAACAAGGGCGCGTACGTATTCAATTTCTCAGTCCAATGGCTTAGTAGCGACGGCAAGTGGAATACCACCGAGTGGAACAGCGGCAATTACCCTGTGGCGCAATCCAGGACAACGCCCCCGCTTGATACCATCGGCGTCCCGGCCGATGCGCTGGCGGTGACTCCCTACGGGCATGCGGTGGCCGGGACGTCCGGTCAGGGCACGCCGTTCCTTGCGTTCGCGGCGAACGATCAGATCGCAACCTATGACGCGGTCGGGACGACTTTCATCGGATTTGCCATCAATTTGATTGAGTAGGCGGCAGACCCGCCCCGCGAGGCCCGGCGTCAACCGTCCTACGATCCATCGCCAGCAGGAGGTCGGCGCCGGGCCTCCCCTGGCCCGATGGTCAAGTTCCCAAACCATCGCCGGAGAAACTGCCATGAGACAAGTCAATAGAATCGGTTGCCTTAACAATGGCATTTTTAAGATGAACTTTTCGATTCAATGGTTTGATTCGAAAGGGAGTTGGCATACTTCCGACTGGAATAGTGGGAACTTCGACAACGGCCTGTACAAGGTCAGTCCTCCGCTTGCGTCGATCGGCGTCCCGGCGGATGCGATAGGGGTGGCGCCTTACGTTTCCGCGGTTCTGGGAAAAAGTATCCGGGGAACCCCCTTGGTGCAAGCGGCGAATAACGATAGGCTAGCCGCTTACGAAGTCACGGGCACGACCTTGGACTTCAGTGTTCAGCCCCTGCCGTGGAAGAACTGGGCGCAGAACATCGTCCATGCGATGACGATCGATGGCGAATACTACTTCTCCCCGACGAGCCGAGCTGAACTGCAAGACATCGTACGCCAGGCCATGCAGGCCGGCGCGACGGTGCGCGTTTCCGGCCAGCGGCACGCACAGCCGCCGCTGGTCGCCGATGACAATCGCCTCGCCCCCACGCCCCAGCAGTGGCTGATCGACCTTTCCTGCTACAAGGACCTGGGTGCCGGCGGCAGTCAGTCCATCGTGCTGCAGCCATCGGCCGGTACGGTCACGGTGAATGCCGGCGTCCGCGAGGACGAACTGGATGCGTTCCTCACCGCCAACAATATGATGCTCAAGACGGTTACCGCCGGCGGTTTCTTCAGCCTTGGCGGCATGACGGCGGTCGACGTGCACGGCGCGACAATCAACGCGCCGATCTTCGCGGAAACGGTCTCGGCGTTCGACATCATGGGTCCGGATGGCGAGCTGAAGACCATCGACGCACGGACTCCGGCAGTGGATGGTTGGTCGCCCTTGCAGTTCGCCCGCGTCTCGCTCGGTGCGCTGGGCGTCGTCACCTCGGTCACCGTGGATGTGATGCCACGCCCATGGGCCACGACGCTGCGTTCGGGCAAGAACAACCAGATTACCTGTGCCGACGAGACGACCTTCATCGCCCAGTTCAAGCCACTGCTCACGAGCCATGACCGCGTAGAATCCTTCTTCAACCCGTACAGCAACAACTTCCTCGTCCTGTGGTGGGACGTGGACGCGTCCCCACTGACCAAGACGCCGAACCTGACCCCAAGCGTGCCAGATGCGTGCACCCTGGCGGGAGAGGATATCTTTGGCGCTCCCTATCTGATACCGATGGAGCCCATCATCGAGCCTCCCCTGATCGCGGCGCAGTATGCCGGCATCACCACTGCTGCAAGCACGATCATCGATACGGGATACCTGACGGTGGAAACGCTCTTCGATCAGGCAGCGGCGGTCTACTCCGACCTATGGCTGACTAAGGCGTCCCGCGTCATCTTCATGTCCTATTTTGTCGAACTGCCGGCGCTCGACGACGCGGGACTGGGCAAGGCCTGGCAGGGCCTGAATGCGGTGATGGATCGTCTCCAGCGATCCACCGACTTCCTGGTGGTCGCACCGATGGAATTCCGCTTCGTCCGCGGCGGCGACACCGCATTGGCTGGAACCTACACCGAAGCCCCTGATGCGACCTTCGTCAATCTGGACCTGATCGGGTACGTGCCAGCCGTCGCGGCGTCCGAGTACCCCGACCGCTTGCTCCATTTTTTCGCCGACATCGAGCGTGCCTGGGTTGCCCTGGGAGGAATGCCCCACACCGGCAAGATGTTCGGCTTCTACGACCCGGGCCAAGCTGCCGGAACGTTCTCCCCACCATTCAACCCGGCCTTCCTGAAGGATCTCGCCCAGCGCCGCAGCGCGCGAACCAAGGCCTTTGACGCCTACCGCCGAAGCTGCGATCCGGCGGGAATTTTCCACAACAGCTTCGTGGCGGCGCTGCTGGGAGGCACGACGCTATCACGCTGACCTCCCGCTCCTGCCAGAAAGGGGAGATGGCTTCGGGCCAGCCTGTGCGGCACCAGGGCCCGAAGCCAGCCAAACCCAAGGCTCGTGCGGACCGCTTGCCGGTGGTCGCGCATCAGTCCGGCTTGATGCGAAAACTGGCGGTTTGGCTCTAACAATCCATGCCGATCAATGACTTGCAAGATGCTCGACGCAGACAATGGCGGTGACCACGTAGCCTTTGCTGCAAACGGCTCGCCAGTCGGCTACCGCCAGATTTCGCAACAAAAATACCATGACCCCAAATAGCGAGCGAAAGACCAGCCAATGGTGCCCCTTGCATGCCAGGCGCGATCTCCCGCTCTGCAGGGCGTGCGCCGTCCGTTGCAAGATAGCCGGCCACAGCGTGCCGGGCTGAAGGTGTCGATGGTGCATGGTTGGCCTTCACTCCCACTCAAGCATAGAGCGGCCGGGCGGTGACGGGGCCGAGAGTTAATCTTGCTCGCGCAAGAGCATGACCACGTTACGCTCCGCGAGCGCGGCGATGGTACGCGAAGGGTTCAGGCCGAGCGGACGCGGGACGATCGCACCGTCCATGACATACAGTCCTTTGTAGCCAAATGCCCTGCCCCATGCATCGACGACTCCGTCCGCGGCGGAGGTGCCCATGTTGCAGCCTCCCAGCGGGTGCGGTGTGATCAGGTTGTGCCATCGTCGCCAGGTGAGCGGCACCCACGGATCCCCGCCAGTTGCTTCCGAGAGCTGCGTATGCGCTGCAATCATGGCATCGATGACGGCCACCGATGCCTGATAGGACCAGTCGAGCCGCAGCACACGACGCCACGGTGCGTACCACATGCGGCCCAGCCTCAACTGGCCATCGCCCGGGTCTACGCCTTGCCCGAACCAGGGCATCATTCGCTCAATCGGATCGCCGTCGTCAAACAGTCCTCCGACCTCCTTCCAAACAGCGCGCAGCTTGCGGGAACGCGCTTTCTTCAAGTGGCGTCGAATGAAGTTGCCTGCGAGGTTCGGGATTCCACCGTCCTCCACGAAGAGCGCCTGTCCGTTCGGGCCGCTGTGGTCTAGCAGGTCGATCGCGGCGGAGATGGTCACGCCATGAGAAGGGGAGACCGTCCTGTCGTCATAGAAGGCTGGCGTCACGAAGTCGCCATTGTGGGCCCAGCCAAATCCCAACCGAGGTGAAAGCCGGGGCAGAGTGCGATGCTCATCCCGACAGCGCAGCAGAAGCTCGGTGCTGCCGATAGAGCCGGCGGCCAGGATCACCCTGGCGGCCGTGACTTCGCCGGGGCTCGTCGTTCGGTCTTCCGGGTCGATTTTCCTGAAGCATACCCGCCAGCCCTGCTGCAGCGGCTCGAGCCTGTCCACCAGGTGCAATGGACGAATCTCGGCGCCATTGTCTTCAGCCACCGCCAGGTAATTCAGGTCCAGCGTATTCCTGGCCGATACCTGGCACCCAACGTCGCAGTTGCCGCAATGGACACAAGTGCCCTGCCACCTGCCATGCTGATTCAGGAATTTCTCGGAATGACGGTCATCGCGGGCGTCTTGCCGTGTGGGGTCCCAATGCTCGGAAAATGACACTGCAAGCGGCAGTTTGCGGAAGCGCCCGCCCCATCCGCATGCTTCCGCCCCCTCGCGCAATAGCCGGGCCCGCTCGCTCAACTGGTTATCCGGAACTTCGCTCACTGCGAGCATGCGCCCGACCTGCTCGTAGTGGGGCTGCAGGTCGGCATAGGTAACCTCTTTCGGCCAGCCGTGCTCGAAGGCTTCCGGCTTGGCTTCCACGGAAACGTTGGCGTAGATCAGCGAGCCGCCACCGACACCGGCCCCGGCGATGACCCATACATCAGAGAATGTCCGGATATCGGCCCACCCATTGAAGCGATGTGCGCGCTCCTGGTTCCACAACCACGCGTCACTCTCGTCGCGCGGATAGGTCGCCGGGCTCCAGCGCCGGCCGCGCTCCAGCACCAGCACTTTGCGGCCGGCCTTCGCGAGCCTGCAGGCCGAGACCGCACCACCGAAGCCGCTGCCAATGACGACGACATCGTAGGCAAGCGCATCACTCATCATGACGCTCCCTATCGTTGGATGATGATTGCCTTCTCCTCAATCATCTGCACCGCCTCCGGCGGCGATACCTGACCGTCTGCCGGGACGAACCGCGGGCCGGCTGCGCCGGGCAGGGCCCGTACGCGCCAGGTGTTGTTGATCTTCGCCAGTCGCCTGACGCCCTCACCTAGCTTCCAATATCGGCAAACCTTCTCCAGCTTGAGCGGGTAGATCGTCAATTGCGCTCCGTCGAACCGCATCCGCAGGAAGCACTTGTGATCGGCGATGCGCTGGGAGGAGAACACCTCCTCGGGGTGCAGACGCCACAAGGCGTTGCCCAATACCATCCACACGCCAAACAGCAGGCCGCCGAGGGCCCCACCCAGCAGCATGGCCTCAACGAGGAACACCAGGATGTTTGGCGGATTGTCCGCGCCAAAGCCTTGGATGTTGAGGCGCGTGATGAGCCATAGCAGCGCGACAGCCAGTGCCAGGTGCAGCAGCCCGTGCAATGCGCCGACAACGCACGCCAGCCGGACGCCGCGCCTGACATCTCTGGTCGACAGCGCAGCACTACAAAAGACAATGGTCGCTGCGAACACCACTGACGCCGGACTGTGCGCCATGACCCGGAACAGTTCGTGATAAACCTCGCCGATATTCCCGAATGTCACTTCGAGGCCGGCCAGTTTTTGCACGAAGCTGCGGTAATCGCGCCCTGGCACGGATACCAGGCTCGCGCTTTGAATGATCCAAACGAACAGCAAGTACAGGATCGCCAGCAGCGCACAGAACGAGAGGTTCCGCGCAGGCAGTTGCCACGCGCGATTGCGCAATTTCCGGGAGATCGCCTTTTCCGGATACGCGGACTTCAACTCGTAGGACTGTTTAGCCGGGCCCACGACGATAGGCCTCGGTGGATCTGGCAGCAGATGCGTGCCGTGAAGAAATGCGCCGCCACCTCCGCAGGTGATGCGATGCGGCCCCGCCGTACCCGCTCGTGGCACGTAGTGCGCGTAATGGTGCGAGTTGCCGGCCAGCACAAGTGCGAGCCGATCGCCCAGCATCCCCTCGATCTCGCTCAGGCTTCGAAAGCGCGGCGTCTTGGTCTCGATCGACGGCGCGGTCCGCCGTTCCCCACGGCGCACGCGCTCCATCTCGTCAACCCAACTCGCCTCGGGCGCGCACAATACCACGCGGTCACCGCGCTGCAACGCCGTGCACATCTTCTGGAAGTACTCGCGCTGCGGCCGGTCAATTTCCGACTCCAGTTGCAAATCCAGGCCCCAGATCCACCAGCCGCCGGGCAACTGCAAGGCATAGTAGCCCGTGCGCTGGTGCGTCTCCCAGCCGCCCACGGGCTTGCCACTGCAGAACAGCCGGGCGAAGCCGCGCAAGCCATCGTACCAGTCGTGATTTCCGGGCGTGGCGACCATCCACGGCGCATCCGGCAACTTGATCGGTTGGTCGCTGTATTCGGGGCGCGCGGCCTCGACTGGCGCAGGGAGCGCCGCACGAAAAGGATCGACGAAGCGAGTCCGATAGCCATCATGGGCAGGCGTCGGATACACCTGGTCGCCGCCCAGCAACAGCACCTTTGACCGCGGCAACGTCACGCCTTGCTCGCGTAGCGTCACCTCGTGACTGACGCACAACGCCATGGAGTATGTCGAGTCCCAACCGTCGCCTGTGTCGGCCAGATAGTCGACCCAGACACCGCCGTGCTCGTCAGCCGGTACCGGGAGCGGTGGATTTGGATTCAGTGTGGTGAGTGCAGCTTGCACCATGCGCTGGTCTGCAAAGGCGCCGACTGCCATCGCCACGGCAACGCGCATGGCGGTGAACGGAAGCTGTAGCGGGCTCAGCCAGTTCACCATGGATCTTTGCGTGTAGAGCTCCACGCGCCCGATTGCAGCAGACGCGGCAGGGATCGTCGCGGAGCCGGCAGCATGGGCCGCAGGTTGCGACCCGCCCGGATATGGTGACTCTGGCGCAGACCCGGAATGCTTCATCGCCTTCCCCCTAAGACTTCCAGCTCGTCAACATATGACTGGGGCACGTGCGCATGTCGGCGCGATGCCGGCCATTTCCAATGCCCCTCACCCCCTCAACATCCCCACCGCTTCCGCAATCGCCCGCCTGATCCGCGTATACGTGCCGCACCGGCAGATCACGCAGCTCATCTGGTCGACGATCTCCGTCTCCTTCGGATTCCGTGTGCGCTTGAGCAGCGCGCTCGCCGCCATCAGTTGCGCGCTCTGGCAGTAGCCACACTGCACGACCTCGTGCTTCAGCCAGGCCGTCCGCAGGGCGCTTGCCTCGGGGCCGTCGAGTCCTTCGATGGTGACGATCTTCTTTCCTTCCATCTCGCTCGCCTGGTGCTGGCACGACAGCAGCATCTTGCCGTTGACATGCACCGCGCAGGCACCACACACCCCCACGCCGCACCCGAACTTAGTGCCCGTCAGCTTCAGCTCGCAGCGCAGCACCCACAACAGCGGCGTGCAGCCGTCAGAGCGGATTTCGATGCTCTTACCGTTGACACTGATCTGATTGTTTGACATCGCAGGCTCCGGAAGGCGGCAGGGTTTTCAGCAGCGGCAGGTCGCGCAAGCGCTCGCCGGTGGCATTGAACAAGGCGTTCGCCACCGCCGGCGCGATGGGCGGCGTGGTGGACTCGCCCACGCCCTGTGGCGGGCGCATCGAAGGCATCACCTGCACCTGGATGTCCGGGCAGTCTCGCAGGCGGATGGCCGGAAAGGCGGTGTAGTAGTCCTCCTGCACCTTGCCTCGCTCCAGCGTGATCTTCTGCCACAGCGCCGCCGACAGCCCGAACACGATACCGCCCTCTACCTGCTGCTCGATCAGGGTCGGGTTGACCGGCATGCCGCAATCGATGGCGCAGAAGACGCGATCCACGCGGACCTGCCCCGCGTTGTCCACCGACACCTCGGCCACCTGCGCCACCACACTGCCGAACGACTCGTGCAGGGCCACGCCGCGCCCCACCTTCACCATGCCAGGCTTCTTGCGCAAAGGCTGGCCCCAGGCCGACATACTTCTTACCTGCTCCAGCACCGCGCGCTGGCGATCATCCTTGAGCAGGCTCATGCGGTAATCGAGCGGGTCCACCCCGACCGTCACCGCCAGCTCGTCGACGAGGCTCTCCATGAAGAAGGCGTGGTGCGAGTGCCCCACCGAGCGCCAGTAGCCCACGGGGATGGCGAGGTCCACGGTCTGGTGGCCAACCCACATGTCTGGCCAGTCATAGGCCTGGTCGAAGGCGCCTTCCACCGTGGACTTGTCCAGCCGCGACACAAAGATGTCGGGCAGGCCGAAATTGCGTTTCGCGGTGCTCTCCAGCACTGACTGGCTGGCCGAGATATTGCGCACGGCAATGACCTTGCGGTTCCCGTCAAGCCACGCCTCAAAGCGCGACACGCTGGCCGGACGGTAGAAGTCATGCCGCATGTCCTCGGGGCGCGACCAGATTGTCTGCACCGGCACGCCCTTGCGCTTCGCGGCGATGGCGGCCGCCTGGCAAATGAAGTCGACTTCGAGCCGGCGCCCGAATGCACCGCCGATGGATTGCTGGCGTAGTTCGACCTTACCGGCGTCCAGGTTGAGCGTCTTCGCTACACAGCGACGAGCCAGCCCGGGCATCTGCGTGGCGGCCCACACGATGGCGCGGTCCTCCTGGACCAGTACCGTGCAGTTGACCGGCTCCAGCGCGGCGTGAGCGAGATATGGCGCCGAGTACAAGACCTGGATGGCGGGCTTGCCCTGCTTCATGGCGCGCCCGTCACCATGCTCGTACCAGACGCGCGGGTTGGAGGCGTCGAGCGCCTTCACCAGCGTGTCGCGGATACCGGCACTCGACAGGTTCTGCGCCTCCCCGGCGTCCCACTTGCACTGGACCTTTTCCACCGCCTGCATGGCAATCCACGCATCGCTGGCGATCACCGCCACCCCGCCGCTGCCGCCCGGGAACGGAGGCAGCGCGACGAGGTCGAGCACGCCGGGCAACTTCTTCACGTCGTCGGGGGGGAATCCCTGCAGCTTGCCGCCCAGCACCGGACACATCTGCACGCTGGCGTAAACCATCGCGTCCGCTACCACGTCGATACCGAAGCTGGCCGTGCCGTGGAGCTTGGCAGGGGAATCAAGGCGCGCCGTGCGGGTGCCGATGAGCCTGAAGCTGGCCGGGTCCTTCAGTTCGACCTTGCGTGGCAAACCCTCGCGCGCGGCTGCCGCGGCCAGTTCGCCGAAGGTGGCACTGCGTCCCGACGGGTGCACCACCTTGCCGCCCTGCGCGCGGCATTCCTCGGCCTTGACGTCCCACTGCTTCGCCGCTGCCGCGCACAGCATCATGCGGGCTGCGGCGCCGGCCTCGCGCATCGGATTCCACAGGTCCCTGATGCTTGTAGAGCCGCCGGTGAACATCATACCAACCTCGCGCACACCCTTGCGCGTAAACCATTCCGCGGCGTGTCTGGGCCACCCTTTATCGTCCGGCCGGAACGGCAAGTTGGCGACCACGCCCTCGATGTTGTTGTACAGGTTGTCGACGGGAGACGGCTCGACGCGGATCTGCGACCAGTCGGCCTCCATCTCCTCGGCCAGCAGCATCGCCGCGCCGGTATGCACGCCCTGCCCCATCTCGGCCTTGTTCATCACCACCGTGACGGTGTTGTCGGACGCCACCTTGACCCAGCCGTTCAGCGCGAATTGCCCGTCGCGCACTGCCAGCGGCTCGCCGCCCACCAGGCGCTGGCGCGGCGGCAGCCAAGCCCATCCAATCACCAGCACACCGGCGGCGCCCGCACCGCCGAGCAGGAAGGCTCTGCGCGTCAACATGGCAAGACTGGCGGATCGATCATCATAGGAAGCCCCCGTGCCGCCGATGGCATGGCCTATATTAGGTCGGGAAGTGCCGCAGCGCGAATGCGAACACGTGGTTGGCGCTATCTTGCAACAGCCGATATGGCCATGCTGTCCTGATGCCGCCCTGCAGGCGCAGGCCGAGCTGGTCCGTGACGGGTGCCCGCGTTCCGGCAAATCCTTGAGTTGGCACGCCACTCGATCCATCGATCGATTTTTCTAGTCAAATCAGCCGCTTAGCGGAGCTGCGCCGGATTCTTTCGCGAATCCTGGCGAGCCCCGTTTGACCATTGCAGGCAATCTGCCTCGAACTGCTGAACTGCTCTGCGACTTAGGAAGTCCCAGTTCCTCCGTTACAAATAGAACGCGTTCAGACGTAGAATCGCTGCCGCTGGTTTGCGGCAAGGGGCATGAGTCGCTTGCGAAGGCATACCGATTCGACTGCAGCACACCCAAGTGCGACACAGGCACCCGCATGAATGCCGATTTAATGATCTCCCTGGATATCAGCACCAGCTATTTCTTTGCCTTCGCTTCCCATGGGCTGCTGGCGGGCATCCTGGCAAGCTGCTGGCGGGCCGGTCGAGCCGACAAGGGGCTTGGCTGGTGGATCTTCGATGGTTTGCAGCTTTCAATCGCATCGCTGCTGCTGCTCTCATGGGGCACGCTGCCACCGTGGCTCATCCTGGCGGGATCCAATTTGCTGATTTTCTGCAATGTCCCCACGATAGAAGCCGGCTTGCGGGTGTTTCGACGCGAATCGATCTGGCCCGGGCTGGCCTTGCGTTGGGTCATCTCCGGGCTGATCTTCCTGGCCTGGATCGTCACCTGGACTGACGGATGGACCTACGCCCAGCGCGTCATCGGGTTTTCCGCTGCATTTCTTATACAGATCACACTCTTCCTGGCATATGTGCTGAGCCTGCGAGGTCCCGGACTTCGCATGGTTCAGGGACTGCTGCTTTTCGCAATCTTCCTGGTCGGCGCCGCGCTCTTCGGCCGCATGGTCTATGTGCTGCGCCATATGGATACGGTGATCTCCTGGCAGCAGGACACGTGGCTACCCCTACAAACGTTCACCGCGGTGTTCGCCGCCTTCCTACGTACCTGCGGCGTGCTCTATTTAATCCAGAGTCGCAACGAGCAGCGCCTGCGCGCGGCCAATCAGGATATTGAACGGCGGGCGAATTTCGACCTGCAAACGGGCGTCATGTCCCGATCGTATTTCGAGATTCAGGCCCCGAAAGCCGTCGCAGAGGCCGCCAGCGCGAACAGGGCAATGACTTTCCTGCTATTGGACGTGGACGACTTCAAGGCTATCAACGACACGTTCGGTCACCTCCAGGGCGACAACGTGCTGGCAAGCATCGGCCAGGTCCTGCGGCACAACACACGCGGGAGCGATCTGGTCGGGCGCCTTGGCGGGGATGAGTTTGCGATCGTGCTGCGCAATGTGGACGGCAGCGACGCCATTGAACTGGCCGAGCGAATCCGCATTCAGGCTGAATCGATCCGCATGCCTGACGGCAGTGGTGTGTCCGTGAGTATCGGCCTTTGCGGATTGCCGCCGGCACGGGATTTCGAAACTGCGTATCGCTTTGCCGACGGGGCACTCTATGCGGCCAAGCAGGCGGGGCGTGGTCGCGTCGTATTGCACGATGTTTCGCATGAGGTAGCGGAGCCTCTTGTCGTCGCTTAGCGCCCCCCTGGTAATCGGCGCACGACCAGATAGCAGTCAGAAGCCGAACTTGCTTAGCGCCATACCGGCCCTTGCTCGACATAGTCGCTCGTGATGCTTTCCGCGGCCTCGCTCAAACGCGGCGTCACGAACCCCAAGTATTGCGGATCCGGTACAAAGAGGTCGATATCACGTGAAAAGCGATGGCGGCACCGGAGCATCAGGACCGTCCCTCCCCGAAGGTCCAGAACGGCTCGATGCCCCCGTGCTTTCTGACCTCCTCCATCAGCGTGAAGGCATGCGGGAACAGGCTTTCCCAGACATCGCCATGGGGCTCAACCTTCATGCCCACAGGCCCCCGCGTGTGGCCATCAATGACTGCGCGAGGCGTCGGAGGTTCTTCCAGATGTCGGCCGGATTCCGTTGCTGCTTCGCCGCCACCTCGGCCACTACCTTGGTGACGAGCTGCAGCGGCGCCTCATCCAGAATTTGTGCAATTTGCGGGCGATACTCCGACGGCACCTCGCCAGTGGACAGGGCGCGCTCGAGTTCCCCTGCTGTGAGTTCTCCCGTGTAGCTCACGTTGGCACCTTTCGCAGCCATCCACAGCGCGCGGGTCGGCGCGCCTTTGGCCAGACGACTGGCTTCAGGATCCTGTATGTCGAGCGCCAGGCCGAGCACGTCCATCAGCCGCCCGAGCGACTGGAGCGTCGCATTAACGGTGCCATGCTCTATGCCGTTGAGCGACTGACGCGACAGCTTGGCCATGTCGGCCAGTTGCTGTTGGGTCAGGCCAAGGGCGATCCGCTTGCGTTGAATTGCGCTGCCCAGGAGTGCGGGGTTCATGGCGATATCTCCGATCTCGTGTCAAGTATAGACGACACAACGAAGGCCATGTTCCGGCTGTTTTCCAGTGACATATTCGGCACACGGCTCGGTCGAAGCCGGCTGCCCACCTAGGCGAACCCGGACGGGACGATTTTCAGACAAGCTTTTTGCCATTTCTCTTGATGCGGAAGCGACGGCAGTGGGCACCGCATCTCCTTTCCAGCACCAGGAGAAATCGCAAATGCACAGGATCTGCGGCACGCGTTTACTCAAATGGGCGGATTTTCGTGCTCCAACCGAGTGAGGCCAGGCTGAGTGTCCTACAGTCGGCCCTTCTCTCTCCCACTCGCCGGAGAGGCGGGCGTCTCACCCACCGACCTTTATCGCCGACTTCAACGCGCGCTTTACCAAGGTACCGCGCAGCGGCTTCGATGGGTACCGGCCCCTGCGCGGCGACGAGGTCCAAACGGCAACGCTTGATTAATCGGCTGGATCGGGAGCGCGCCCTCGCGGAGGCAACCGCCCACCCTGAGCCGGACTCGGTCGCGTACGCCAACGCTGGACGAACTCCAGCGGCCGGGTCAGTGCCACATTCACAACTAAGGCGACACCATCTCTGTCGGCCCGGGAGCTGCCGTTTCGCCGTTGAAACACACTTATTGGGACAGCGGTGTAGACACTCCGGCGGATGCCGATTCAATCATTGTCGGCCAGCATTGAATGCGCGGGGCAGGTGTTTTCGCCTCGCGTTTACTACCCTTGGGAACCCCCTGGCGCCGAGGGTTCCTTTTTTGTTATTTGATATGGGACAGCCACCTGAATGATGCCTTGGTACCCTTTCCGCTTCAGCTCACTTCCAGACGAAGGGGATTGTCGTGTCATCAGCTGACGCTTGGGGACGGTGCGGCGGCCAACAACACATATCAGGTCTGTGTCAAGCCTCTCTCCTGCCTGCGGCGCCGCAACTGGGGCGCGGGAGATAGCACTAGCAAGCGCCAATGTTCAGTGCGACGCGACTGCATACGAGGTGAACCATGAAGACCGTACCCGACCTTTCCAGAGATCTCCTGGAGACCGTTGTGGCCGTGGCTGAGGTATCTCATGGCCACAAACACCTGATTACAGCGCTGCGTAGGTCCGCTGGCCTGGATACGGTTCGGCTAGGAAACGAACGAAATGGATCGTCCCGCATGGCCGAGCACAACCTGGTGCTCGCGCCCGATGGTACGTCACTCGGCCGGTACAGCGACTGGATCGATGGAGAACTGACTACAGCCGACGGCGATTGGCGCGCCGTCTGGAACAAGCACAAAGGGTCGACTCTGCGTCTGACGGGCGCCGACATCGTCATGATCCGCCTCATAGCGCCCTACGGTGAGGGATCCGCCGCATTCCTGCAATTGGTGATCAGACAAATCCAGATGAAAGTCGAACGGCCATTATTTTCTGATTCCAATTGGAATGTGCCTACCAGCGAAGGTGATCTGCGCCGGCTCGATCGCTGCGCGGGCTATCCCTTCAGCGATCCTGCCCCGTACGGTGACCCGTTATATGCGCTGGACAGCGTGGCAAACTTGGCAGACGTGCTGAGGCTAGAGGCAACACTCCATGATGCAAGGAAGCGCGCGGTGGAGCAGAAGGTGCTGCGCATCAAGGATATGGAATCCGGTGAGGTTCGCCTTTCCGGCATATTTGAAAAGTTTCCGGAGCTGCGGCGCAACAAGTCACGGCTGGCCCGGTTCTTCGCCGACTGGGACCGATCAAGTGCCGGACGTAGCGGTGCCGAACTATCCAGCCACTGGGTGTTCGAGATCTCCGACTACATGAACCCGGATACCGGTGAGCGGAATCTAAGCGTGATTCCGGCCTGGACGACGACCAAGCGGCTGCCCAGGATTGAGCACAAAGGCGGCAGAACTGTGTTTGGCCTCTGGAATGAGCTGCTTCGCTTCGACGTGAAGGCTGGCCATCCGTTCGCGTGGTTTTTTTTCATGCTCCAAGGGAACCGACTTAGCGCCTGGATCGGCGATCCGATCCTAGAAGCCGCGGAGGACGGTCGAATTGTGATGCCAGAGTGGGACTACCAGGTGCTGAAGGAGTGGGCGACGGTTCCCTATGGGTTCTGATATTTTCCAAACTTGACCCCAACAACGACGAGGGGGCAGATTCACTTGCGTGGACCGACACCTGGCGCAATTTCGATCGACGCCTTGCGTCACGCCGCGCCGCTCACGCCGCAGCCGGTGTCAGGCGACGTCACGCTGCAACCAAAATTCGAAATCGACATCCTTGGCACGATCGTCCAGTTTGTCGAGGCCACGCGCCTTGCCACCGTGCTGCCACGCATCGTGGTGCAAGGCGCCGTAGATGAGGGCCGCCTGCGCATGCACCAGATCCTTGCGCCGCGTATCGTGCGGCATCTGGTGTGCGTCAGCCATCCGCAGCGGCCACTGAGCACTGCCGCAGACACACTGATCGCGATCGTGGCAGAAGAGATCCGCAGGGTCTCCGGAACTGGCACTAACTGATCCCGGCGCTATGCGCCGCAGCGCCCCCTCGATTGCTCCGGCAACACCGAACCGCGGGCAGTCGATGTTCACCAGTGCAACGCGGTTGAAATGACTGAGCAATCCTCTCGCTTCTTATCGAGAAGGACGCTCCATGATGGGACCCGATAGGGTTCGCAGGAACGCGACAACGTCTCGCATCCCCTGCTCCGTCAAGCGGACCCTCCTGCCGCCCTTGGCCAACTCGGAGTGGCCAACAGCCGCTGCTGGCGAACGTACGTAGTGCGTCACTACCTCGTCCAGGGTCGCGAGTTGGCCCGCGTGCATGTACGGAGCCCGTAGCGCTACGTTGCGCAAGCCAGGAGTCTTGAAGGCGCCTTCCAAGTCCGGTTCGTCGGTCGCCATGAAGCTCAGCTCCTGGCAGACTTGCGGCAGCGCGTCGCTGTAGCGGCTCAGGCAATTGAACTCGTCCGCCAGAACCGTGGCTGTGGCAGGAGCGCGGCCGCGGTCTGGCCGTGCTGGCTCTCTGGTCGGGACGCCCGTGTTGTGGAAGGCCTGGTCGGTCAGGAGCGGGCCGTTGTGGCACGTCGCGCATTGAGCCTTGCCGATAAACAGACGAAGGCCGTTGACCTCCTGGCTCGATAACGTTTGCTGGCCCGCGCGGTCACCTATGAGAACCGCTTCAACATATCGGTCGAAGCGGGACTCGCCGTAGGTCACTGTCCGCTCGTATGCCGCGATGGCCTTCCCGAGGTTGGCGAAGACGCGGTTGACAGCATCGCGTTGCTCGCTTGTCAGCCGAAACCAGGCCTGCTTCTCGGTTGCGCTGCCAAGCGGACTCGCGTCGGCAGGCAGGTCCTGCAGGTTCGGGAGGGCGCCGAACAGCGACTCATACTCCCGCTGGTAGTGCGTTCGCACGACCCGGGCGAACTGGACGCGGTTGCCGCCGTGCTCGACGCCATCCTCCAACGGGCCCAACGCTTGAGACCACTGGCTGTCCTTGCGGCCGTCCCAGAACAGGAACGGGCTGTACGCCGTCGCCGCGACTGGCATGGTGCGGCGCTTTCCGACTCCGATGCCCTTTCCAACGGGCAGGTCGTCCTGGAACTGGCGGTCAGGCGCATGGCAGCTGGCGCACGACACCGCGCCGTTGCGAGACAGGCGTGCATCCGCGAACAACCGCTTGCCGAGCGCGATCGCTTCTGGCTTATCTGCCACGGCGTTCGACGGGTCGGGCGGCGGAGCCGGAAGCTTCTTCAGGCTCATCGAGGCTAAGACCGCCCGTTCTTCCTTCGACCACGAGTCAAGGTCCGGGGCGCCGGCAGCTCGTCCGAGGCCGATGAGCAAGGGAAGCACCGCCAAGGCCACGAACACAGCAGCCAGCGCGCCCGCCAGCCTTCTGCACTCGCTCGCCCGCCAGGACCCAGGTAGCCTAAATTTGTGAAGCTGGCTCATGAAACTGTCGCCTTGAACCAAGACACTTAGCGCTGAATTCCGGAGTCGTCGACGATGACGTTAAACACGGCTCCGTCGGCCACATCATCGGCCTGAATTGCCAGACGCATATCCCACCAGCCGGTCATGCTGAACTTCATGCCCTCGAGCGCGTAGACGCCAGGCGCTACCTCGCGAGTGATGCGGGGCTTGGTAGGAAAGCCGTGACCGTGCTGCGGCATGCCCCCGTCGAAGCCAATGGTGGCTCGCGACACGGGTTTCCCATCGAGTGTCCCCAAGTGCACCTGCCAAGCGTGCATCTGATTTACAGCGGGGCCCGAAACCGGGGGGACCATGCGCACCATGAACTTGCCTCCCGAGCTAGGCTGCTGCAGCGAAAGGTCAAGGTTCGCTGGTGGGGTGCCGCAGGCCGCGGTGAGAAAGGTGAACGCGATTGTGACGAGCGCAGTGGGGGCTGACAGTCTGAACATGGTTGAATCCTTTGTAGCAACGATGGTGCAGGTAAAGCCCGGGTGCCGCGATGAGGCACCTGACGAGGCTGTTGCGAGTTGGGTGGCGTCTTTGACGGCTGAGCCGTGTGTCGCTAGGGCACTGCGCGGGCGGCGTCGATGAGGCGCTGCAGGTCTGCCGGAACCGGCATGGCCTTGAAGCCGCTGACGTTGGCGCCGCCGGTATTTCCGATGGGCAGCCAACCCAGCCAGGTAGTCAGCACAGCGGCGAGGGTTCGCCAGGCTTGGCCGAAGGCTTCGCCCGCAATGTTCTGGCGAAGCGCCCAGCGGAAAATCGCCCAGTGTGTGCGGACGTATTCCCAGTGGATTCCTGCCCAAGGATGTGGGCGCGCTCGAGGTGAGTGAACGCCGCGCCTGGCTCGTCCCGCGCTTCGTGCGCCGCGGCGGCGTCGAGTTCTGCCTGGACATAGGGGCGAATTCGAATGGCGAAGGCAGAGCGGTTCATCGTGCGTCTCAAGATTGCTAGTATGAGAGCGATTGTCGGGGCCGCGGACGGAAGGAACTTGAACGAAACGGCTGAGTTGAGGAGGTAGCGTCGTGGCTGCAATACATGGGGATTCGGTACAACCGTCTATCGGGCGCGGTCGTTTCTCGGCCGTCACGTCCACGGGCCGCGTCTACTTCTGGCAAGGCGGCAGCCTCTGGATAGGTGAAGGTCAGGGCAGAACGCAGTGGCATGAGCACCATGCCCATCAACTGGTCGTAGCGTTGAAAGGTAGGTTCCGCTTCCGCACCGAAGCCGACGGTGCCTGGACTGACTACGAAGGTGCCATCGTCCCCAGTGAATGCACGCACCAGTTCGAAGTTGATGGCGCCGCCACCATGGCACACCTGTTCGTGGAACCCGAAAGCAGGGCCGGGCGCGCGCTCACAGCACGCTTCGGTTCCAATGCCGTCCTTGAACTTCCGGCCGAAAGTGCCCGCGCGGCTGCCAAATTGCTGGTCGAAGCCTTACAGTCGAGACGGCTGGCCGAGGACATGGTCGAGGCTGCATCGTCGGCCATCGCAGAGTTGTGTGGGACCGCGACTAGACCTGACAAGGGCAAAGACTTGGACCCGCGTCTTAGCCGGGCCCTGGAATATATCCGCGCAAACATACGGAATCCCCTCACACTGAGTGACGTAGCCTCAGCGGTCGCCCTGTCGGAAAGTCGTTTTCGGCATCTGTTCGTGGCCGAGACAGGTAGCTCCTTCAGAGCGTACCTTCTATGGCTGCGCATCAATCTGGCAATCGAGGCGGCCATGTCCGGCGCATCCTGGACGGACGCCGCGCATGAGGCAGGATTTGCGGATTCGGCTCATCTTACTCGGACGCATAAGCGCATGTTCGGCATTGAACCGACAGCGCTGCGCTCTCAACCGCCAGGATAAGGTGATGGAATGCCGACGCTTCAAGTTGCGCCGACGATGGCCGAGTCTATTGGTGTGCTAGCGACAGCTTCACAAAACTCCCTTGCTCGACATAGTCGCCCGTGATCCTCTGCGCGGCCTCGCTCAAACCCGGCGTCACAAACCCCAGGTTTTGCGAATCCGGTACAAAACGGTCGATATCCTGTGAAAAGCGATGGCGGTGCCGGAGTAGTCAGGGCCGTCCCGCCCCCGAAGGTCCAGAACAGCTCGACGATCTTGCCTCCTGGCGATTAATTGCATTTTTTCCAGACCTGTGGCGCAGTGCGATGCTGCCCCCCGAGGGGCGCCACGCAAGCTTGAAGCCGCTCCTGCGCAACCATGACGGCTAGAGGCCGGAATGTTGCATCTCGAGCAACATTCGACATTGCCGGCTGTTGCTGACCTCACACCAGCGGAAAGGCCTTGATCACATGACGCAGCATGCTGTCCGCCACCGGTGACAGGGGCCGCCCGGCGCGGGTGATGACGTGACTGCGGCTGTTGTTGAGAATGGGATTGGCCAGCGGCAGCGAAACCAGCTGTTTGAACTGGGGCCCCTTCAGCGGCACCGAGCGCGGGGTCATGATGTAGCCCAGCCCCATCGCCGCAAATTCCCATAGCACCTTGAACGAGTTGGTGACGAGCATCTGCTTCAGCGTGATGTGCTCTTCCAGCTCCGCCGCCTGGATATGCTTGCGCACGCCGAAAGATTCCGCCAGGGCCGCACCCTGATGCGGCGCCAGGTCGGCCAGCGTCAGCGCGCGTCGCCGGCGCGCCAGCGGATGGTCCTTGCGTACATGCACGCGGATGGGCGACAGCCGAGAGTAGTGCGAACGCAGGCGCACGTCATTGGGCGGCTGGAAGACGAAACCGATATGCGCCTGATCTTCCAGGATCTGCCGGACCGTCTCGTCGGTGCCTGCCACCTGGATGCTGTAGGTCACGTCGGGGTGCTTATGCAAGAAGCCTTGCAGCACAGGCTCGAGCACCAGGTCGACAAAGCCCTCGCCAAAGACCAGTTCCACATGGCCACGCTGCGCGTTCTTCAGGTTATTGACCTCGGCCAGGAAGGTTTCGTTCAGGTCCTGCTGGCGCCGGGCAAACAGGGCCAACAGACGCCCCGCATCGGTAGCCACCACGCCCCGGCCCCGCCGCTCCAGCAAGGTCAGGCCGGTATCCTGCTCCAGCTTGGCCACGGCGCGGCTCACCACCGAAGGGTCCAATTCCAGCACCTCAGCCGCACCGCGCACCGTACCGGTTTCAATGATCTGCAACAGGCAAAGCGCCCGTCGCCGGTCCAGCACATCGTCCATGTCTTCCTCCTATTTCTTGCACCGGCGTCCATGAGTGAAGCGCCGCGCAGTTTCCGTAATGTTGTCATTTATACAACGTTTCACGCCAATCATTGTCATGGATGCAGCAAGCGCCCGCGTGGAAAATGAGGGAAGGAATACGCCCCGAGATAACCATGACCCAGTCCCTACTCGCCGACCTCCGGCATTCCGTCCACGCCATCTCGCCAGAGTTCGTCGAAATCCGCAGGAGAATCCATGCGCATCCAGAGCTGGCGTTCGAGGAACGTCAAACCAGCGACTTGGTCGCCGAGCAGTTGGCGGCATGGGGCTACCGGGTGCATCGCGGCCTGGGCACGACCGGCGTGGTGGGCTCGCTCCGGAAGGGGCAAGGGAGCAACGCACTAGGCATCCGAGCCGACATGGACGCGCTGCCCATCCATGAGAAGACCGGTCTGCACTATGCCAGCACCATCGCGGGAAAGATGCACGCGTGCGGCCATGACGGCCACACGGCCATCCTGCTGTGCGCAGCCAGGTATCTGGCCGAGTCAGTGGATTTCAACGGCACGCTGAATTTGATTTTCCAGCCGGCCGAGGAGAACGAAGGCGGCGCGCTGCGCATGCTGGAGGACGGCTTGTTCGAGCGATTCCCCTGCGACGAGGTCTACGCGCTGCACAATTCCCCCGGCCTGCCCGTTGGCCAGATTGGGGTCATCTCCGGGCCGGCCATGGCCTCGTTCGACCGCGCCACGGTCACGCTGCGCGGCCGCGGCGCCCATGGCGCGATGCCGCATCACGGCATCGATCCCATGCAATGCGCGGCCAGCATCGTGATGGGCCTGCAATCCATCGTCAGCCGCGAGATCGACGCGCTCAGGTCGGCTGTCATTACGGTAGGCTCGATCCAGGCCGGCGCCACCTACAACGTCGTGCCCGAAAGCGCGCTGATCAAGATCGGCGTGCGCACGCTCGACCCAAAGGTGCGCACGCTGGTCGAAGAGCGCATCGGGGAGTTCGTGGCCGCGCAGGCGCAGAGCTTCCGGCTGGAGGCCGAGGTCGTCTACGAACGCAAGTACCCGGTGCTGGTCAACCATGCCGAGCAGACCGAGTACGCGCGCCAAGCCGCCATCCGTCTACTCGGCGCCGAAAACGTCGTGGAGCGCCCACCGGTGATGGGCAGCGAGGATTTCGCTTACATGCTGGAGCACCGGCCCGGCGCCTACATCCGGCTCGGCAACGGCCTGGGCGAGGATGGCGGCTGCATGGTGCACAACCCCTTGTACGACTTTAACGACAAGGCACTGCCTGTGGGCGCCGCCTTCTGGGCCCATCTGGCGCAAAGCTACCTGGTTTGAACAACGATTAGAGGGGACATCCATGCCTTCACTGAACCGCCGCCGCTTCCTGCAATACGCCGGCCTTGCCGCCGGCAGCTCCGCGCTCGCCAGCCTGCCGGCGCTTGCCGCAGAGAGCTTCCCCACCAAACCCTTGTCGCTGGTGGTGCCCTACCCTGCCGGCGGGGCCAGCGACACCTCCGCTCGCATCTTCGGGGAATCCATCAGCAAGAGCGTCAGGCAGCAGGTGATCGTCGAGAACTACGGTGGCGGCACCGGCCTGATCGGCGCCAACAAGGTGCTCGGCGCAGCAGCCGATGGCTACACCTTCTTCCACGGCTCGATCAACGAGGTCTTCCTCGCCCCCATGCTCAATCCGGCGGCGCGCTACAAGCCACAGGACTTCATACTGGCCGCGCCCATCAGCGATGCCAACATCGTGCTGCTGGTCAGGAACGGCATAGCCGCCGACACGCTGGACAAATTCCTCGACTATGCCAGGCAGAGCAAGGGCAAGCCGCTGACCTATGCCACAGTGGGCATCGACTCGATCTATCATCTGATGGGCGATGCGCTTGGCGCGCGCATCGGCACACCCTTCCTGCACGTGCCCTACAAAGGTGGCGCGCCGGCACTGCAGGGCCTTGCCGGTGGCGAAGTGGACTTTGCCATCCTGCCCTACCAGTCCAGCTTCGACGCCATGCAGCAACAGGGCCGACTAAGAATACTGACCTGCTTCTCCAGGACACTACCCCCAGCCCTTCAGCACATCCCGCGGATCACGCAGAGCCGGCAGGTACCTGACTTCGAATACGCAATCAGCGGCGGCTACTTCGTCAAGCACGGCACGCCCGCGGACCGCGTGGCGGTGCTGCGCAAGGCGATCGGCGAAGCGCTGAACAAGCCCGAGATCCGCGCGAAGCTGGAATCAGAGGGGCGTACCGTGGCACAGCCGATCGACAGCCAGGCGCAGGCGAGCCAGGTGTTCGACCTGTACATGGGGCGCGTCACGCAACTGATCCGGAGCGTGGGGCGCAAGACCAATGCCGCCTGAAAAACTGTCGCGACAGGGATCGATCAGCATTCGTCCGGTATGATGAATACGCCACGCCACGCCACGCCACGCTTCCAATAGGAGCTACGCCGACGACCTGCGCGACCCATTGGAGGCCAGTTCAGGGTGGCGGCGTGGACTGGATCCGACCGACGAAACGCGCATGCTGCTGACAGCCCGGCCCGGGGTCAACCTTTTGCAAATCTCCGTCGTTTCCCCATTGGAACGTAACGCGATTCCTTGGGGGCGGACGCACATACTGCGCTGCATCAGGACTAATACATTAGCGTCGCATGCAGCCACCCCGCTATCCCCGCTTTCCGCTGTTGCTATTACGCCAAGGGGTACGCAGGGACGCCCCTTTGTGGCATAGAGTTAAAGTGCTTTCTCAAGAGTTTGCTGCGATGCGACGTGCACCATGAAACACATCACATTGCAGCGGTGCACTCCGGTGATTCTGCAGCTACCGAGCCACAGGGGCGCTGCAAGCATAAAGAGCCGGGTAATGGAGGGGGAAATGAAAAGCACGAACGAGCGGTCACTGCGTTTCCAGGTCGAAAAGTGGCTCGCACCGGGCTCCACGACGTCGGTCCACGTAGTGGAATTTAGCCGCACCCAATCAGGCCGGCGACGTTACGTATACGTTGAGACCTCGCAACCGGGCAGTTTGCGCGCACTATTCTTCTTTCGACACGATGACGGCTGCTGGCGCGTGTTTCCGCCTGCCGTCGATAAGCTACCAATGAGCGCTGAGTCTGATCTGGTGAGCGGCAGACAGCAAGAACTATGGATCAGCGCCAAGCCTGAGTGAACTCGCTGATCACCCGCTCCAGGTGGGTTCGCATGGCTGCACGCGCCGCCACGCCGTCACGGGCCATCACAGCGGCGAAGATCCGTTGGTGGTCCTCTTGCGACGCGACCCGCAGTTCCGCGGTGTGAAAGTGTTCCTCGATCTTGTCCCATAAGGGATCGCTGCGCGCGCTGTCCCACAGCGCAGTGACCATATGCAGCAAGACCTTGTTGCCGGTGGATTCTGCAAGGCAAAGGTGGAATTGGCGGTCTGCTGCCTCATTGGCTTGCTTGTCGTGCATATGCTCGCGCATGAGACTCAGCGCCGAGAACATCCGGTCAAGGTCGCTGTCCTTGCGTTCGCTTGCCGCCAATCCGGCTATTTCTGACTCGATCAACACCCGGGCACGCAGCGTTTCGATCGGGCCCGGCCGCCAGGGCAGTTCGAACGGGTCAGGAGCGGGCGCAGCCGCTGCCGCGCATACGTAAATGCCCGAGCCGACGCGCACCTCTACCACTCCCTGGACCTCGAGCGCAATGATTGCCTCACGCACCAATGTGCGGCTCACGCTGAATCGCTCGGCCAGGTTGCGTTCGGACGGAAGCCTCGTGCCCGCAGAAAACTCCCCGGATGCGATCAGTGCATGCACTTGACCGGCCAGGCTCAGGTAGGAGCGATCGCTGGCACCAGGCGAATTCTCAATCTTCGGAGGTGGTGCAAGCTCGCTTGTGGTGTTTCGCATCGTGGGGGCGGCGGTAGCCGCACATTTCGTAACCGTTGGCCACCCGCGCGAGAACATATCGGGACTCGTGTCGCAGGCTGATGCTATGGCGGTCGGCTGGCTTGGCCGCGCAGTGCCTGATGTGCCCCATGGTAAACCATGAGGGCAAAATTGGGCAACCGGTTCATAATTGGTGAACCAATGTGGTTCACCACTGGCACTCACGCTCGGCATGTTGTCGATCGTCTCCTCGGAACGCAAAGCGGGTCGCTTGAGCCGCCCTTCCTTCATCAACAGAGTCGACCCAAGGAAGCCCCCATGAAGATGTCCTTCCGCTGGTACGGAACGTCCGACCCGATCAGTCTTGAGTACATCCGGCAGATCCCCGGCATGACCCACATCGTGTCTGCCATCTACGACGAACCCGTCGGTGAGGTATGGCCACTGGACAAGATCCTGGCGCTCAAGTCCACCATCGAGGCGGCAGGCTTGCAGTTCAAAGTAGTCGAATCGGTCCCGGTCCATGAAGACATCAAGCTCGGCAAGCCGACGCGCGAGCGATTAATCGCCAATTACCAGCAGAACATCCGGAACCTGGCCGCCGCCGGCATCGAAGTCATCTGCTACAACTTCATGCCGGTGTTCGATTGGACCCGCACGGAACTGTCCAAAAAGCTCGATGACGGCTCGACCTGCCTGGCGTTCAGCACCAGGGAAGTCGAACAGATAGACGTCAGCCAAGGCATCGCCCTGCCCGGCTGGGATTCCAGCTACCAGCCCGACCAGTTGCAGGCGCTCCTGGGCGAATATCGCGGGATCGACGAAGACAGGCTCTGGGAGCATCTGGAGCATTTCCTGCGCGCGGTCATTCCGGTTGCGCAGGAGTGCGGGATCAAGATGGCCATCCATCCGGATGATCCGCCGCGCCCCATCTTCGGGCTGCCGCGCATCGTCAAGAACCGAGACGATCTGGCGCGCATCCTCAAGATCGTCGACACGCCGGCGAACGGCCTGACGTTGTGCTCAGGCTCGCTCGGCGCCGGCCCGCAGAATAACGTCGAGGCGCTGGTGCGTGAGTTCGGCGGCATGGGACGCATCCACTTCGCCCACATCCGCAACGTCAAGGTCACCCCGGAAGGCGATTTTGAAGAAACCGCCCACTTGTCGAGCTGCGGTTCGCTGGACATCGCAGCGATCGTCAAGGCGTACCATGACGTCGGCTTCCAGGGCTATTTTCGCCCCGATCACGGCCGCATGATCTGGGGCGAGACCGGCAAGCCAGGTTATGGCCTCTATGACCGCGCACTGGGTGCGGTCTACATCAACGGGCTGTGGGAAGCGATGGAGAAGATGGCCTGAAGAGCCGTGAGACTGCAGCCCTGTCTAAAAAACATAATTGGAGACCTGTCATGGAAATCATCAAGAACTCTCTCGCGACTTCGCGCCGTTCAGCGCTAATCCTGGGCCTCGCTGCGCTCGGTCTTGGCGCGTTGACAGCGACGGCCGCCTGGGCACAGACCACCTGGCCGACCAAGCCGGTTACCCTGTTGGTTGGATTCCCGCCCGGGGGGCAGACCGACTTCGCAGGACGTGCCTTGCTCAATGGCTTACAGAGCTCGCTCGGCCAGCCCGTGGTGATCGACAACAAGGCCGGCGTGAACGGCAACATCGCATCGGTAGAGGTAATGCGAGCGCCGCCAGACGGCAACAAGCTGCTGGTGGGCAACGGCTCGATGACGATCATGCCGCACGTCTACACCAAGCTCGGCATCGTCGACCCGCAGAAGCTGACGCCGATCGGCGTGCTGCTGCAGTCCCCGCTGGTCCTTGTCGTGCCTGCCAGCTCGCCCATCAAGACCTACGCGCAATTCGTCGAGGAGGTCAAGGCGCGGGACAAGGCGGGCAAGACCGTTGACTACGGATCGGGTGGCACCGGTGCGTTGCCGCATGTCACGATGGAACTGCTGCGCGAGCGCATGGGCGGCCCGAAAATGAACCATGTGCCTTACAAGGGCAGCAGCCCGGCGATGATCGACCTGATGGCTGGACGCCTGGATGCGATGTTCGATGCGACTTCGGTCGTCGCGCCTTTCATCAAGTCGGGCCAGCTGCGGCCGCTGATGGTCACCGGAGCAAAGCGCGTGGCGATGATCCCGGATGTGCCGACGGCCACCGAGAGCGGCATCAAGGACTTCACCATCATCTCCTTCATTGGCCTGTATGGGCCGCCTGGCCTGAGCCCTGACATCGTCAAGAAAGCCAACAGCGCCATGAATTCGGCGCTGAAGGATCCAAACGTCGTCAAGGGCATCGTCGACCGCGGTGACGAGCCGGGCGGAGGCACGCCGGAGCAGCTCGGAACCCTGACCCGCACCCACTACAAGATGTGGGGCGACGTAGTGAAGGCAAACAACATCACGGCCGATTGAGGCAGCGCAGGCCGCTCACGGTGACCCTACTGGTCGATGCCGCGCGGGTCGCCAGCCCTGCCGCGGCGCTGAGCACGCAAGGCTACGGCGCGGTCGATCCACTGCCTCGGCGGACTCAGGTCGAGGCAGTGATTGCGTCGATGATCGCAACGTAGTGGCAGTAGCGAGGCAAGGGCTGCCAACAGGTGTGAACTGAGTCGATGTCCTCGAACCACTCCAGGGCTTGAGGATAGTACTGCTTGAGTGCGTTGATCAGTCGGTTAGCAAACCGGGTCTTGTCTCCGACCTGTTCACGACGCTGTTCAATGGTCTTGCCGCGTGCGCTCGTGGCGAGTGGATGTTGCCATCAATGACGATCCTTCATCCGTCGCAGCCGTGAACCGATGAGCGGGCATCAAGCCTGACAGCCGTTCGTCATCACGGCTTGCGCACTTCGGCTTCGCCCGGCGCAAGCACGCCGCCGTCATCCGTTCGGGGCAGCATGGAAGGCACCGCCTTGCCGGTGCGCTTCTCCACCAACTGAGAGTGCCGCTCGCCGCGCTTGAACAAATAGCGTTCACCCCATTGCCGCAGCGCCACCACGATGGGGAACAGGCTTTCCCCCTTTGCTGTCAGCACATATTCCTGATATGCACTGCCATCCGATGCGGGTCGGGTGGTCAGGACACCGGCCTCCACCAGCCGGCGCAGACGGTCGGCCAGGACGCCACGTCTTCCATGCGTGCAACGTACTCCGCGTCGATCTTGGGAATGCACCACATGTCCTTGCGCCAGGGCTTCAGATCGTTCTCGGCCAGGCGCCGGCGTACCGTCTCGCGCGATAGCTCTTCGTGCTCGGTCAGTTTGACGAGCGTGTCGGCGAGCAATTCCAGCGTCCAGCGCGCACGTCCCGGTGGCGGGTTGGTGCAGGCGGTGGCAATCAGCAGCGCCTCTTCCTTGCCGCTGAGCTTGCGCTGCGCCCCGGGTCGAGGCTGTTCGTTCAGCGCCGCTTCCAGACCCATCTCCACGAAGCGGCGCTTGGTGCGGTACACCGTGGATTCGCCAACCGCCACGGTGGCTGCAATGCTCGCGTCATCCTGGCCTGCATGCGCTGCAAGGAGGATTTGCGCTCGCTTGAGCTTGCGTGCCGCATGCTTGCCGCCGCTTAGCATGGCAGCAAGCGCCTCACGCTCGGATTGGTCGAGCTCGACTCGATAGCGTAAATTCATTCGGATGGCCTCCTTCTGGGGGGCCTCCTTCGACTGCGGGGGTTCCGAATGAATCAGAAATCGCTTCCATTGTCTGGCGAGCGCTCAGCCTGTCCGAGCTTCACCGACAAGCAAGGTCAGTATCTCGCCTTCATATGGGCCTACAGCTTGATAAACGGCCGCTCTCCGGCCGAGCGCGACATGCAGCGCTTCTTCGCCGTCACGGCTCCTTCCGTCCATCAAATGGTGCTCAACCTCGAACGCAATGGATTGATCCGCCGCCAAGCAGGCATCGCTCGCACCATCGAACTGCTCGTTGACCACAACTGCTTGCCTGTCTTACAACCCAGCCAAACTGTCATAACCTCTGTGCAGCGGTACTAGCCGTTTCATCGCAAGGCGAATCTGTATAGATCAAGGAATCGCTTGTTGGCGCGTAAGAGGGGGTTGCGCGTACTCAATGCCGCAGTCTTCACCAGGCGTGGCCGTGCTGACGCCGGAGGCCATAGAGAGACCAATCCGAGCCATTTGGTTAGGAAGCCGGCGGATCGCGCCGGCGAGACGCCCGGAAGTCCGCGATGTAACGGATCGCCTGCTCGCATTGTTCGAGCGACAGCGCATGGATGCTCGGGGTTTCGACCTCCAAACCTAACGATGCAATCACCCATTTCATTGCTTTGCCGCGGGCCTCGAAGGCATTCACACCATCGCGCCGCATTTTTGCGGCTACCAGCGGCTCGAGCGCATCGTGCAGGCGGCTTTTCGCATCACGCAACGCGGCGTTGGCCAACCGCCCAAGCGGCACATGGCGCTTGCTACGTGCCCGGACCCCTATCCATGCCTCACACGGCGAACAAAGCCACACAGGACCATAGTCTTCGAGATAGGGATACGCTTCATCGCCTGCGATAGCGAGACGCGCCTTGGCACCGCAGTAGTCGCAACTGGGCTGAGGAGCAGCGGGGACGGGGCGACCAATTCGCATCTAATGACGTTCAGGGACGGGACAAGGGACGCGAGCGATTCTACGGTACTGGAACAAGGGCACCCCCCATTGACGAGGGTCGTCAGCGAAAGGCACCCGCTGGCGAGAACATAGAAATGCACCGGAGCGACCAAATCAGTGCCATCCCGGTGCCGATAACCGGACGCGACACGGCGGAATCGTAGGCATCGCGGCGATATCGGCATGCCGATTCACGACAATGCGTCACTCTGCAAGAGTTCGCGTAAGGGTTTATACTTACGCCCGTCTCCTCCCTTTCTCCTAAAGGGTTCATGCCCGCTCTCTGAGCGGGCTTTCTTTTGCCTACGGTCCGCACGCTCGCCCGGCGCCATGCGGCGATTCTGCTGGCAACTGGCGCGCAAGCGCCGCCTCGGCAGTAGCCGCTCCAGCAACGTGCAGCTCTTGCTACCTCAAGTTCATCCTTGTCGGCTCAACACCACTTGAGCGATATGAGCGCCGCTATTCCTCTGGGCAACAGACTCCTCGCCCGCCTCTCGCACGAATTTGACCACTTCAATCACCTTGATGATTGAAGTGGTCAAATCTAATTTGCTGATCTACACTCCTGTCAACACATGATCGATTCGATCATGTGTTTGATCGAAACATACAATGGCCGCACCCAGCGGCAGGAGACAGACATGCAGATTTCCATCAAGCGCGCCGTCGAGCGCGTGCCCGGCGGCATGATGATCGTGCCGCTGCTGATCGGTTCGCTCGTTGCCACGTTCGCGCCGGAAGGGCCGAAGTTCTTCGGATCGTTCACCGGTGCGCTCTTTACCGGCGCCCTGCCCATCCTCGCGGTGTTCTATGTCTGCATGGGCGCCAGCATCAACATCAAGGCCACGCCATACATCCTCAAGAAGGGCGGCGTGCTGTTCGGCACCAAGGTCGGCACCGCCATGGTGCTGGGCGTGATCATGGGACACTTCCTGGGCGAGGCGCCAATCAGTGCCGGCATGTTCGCCGGCCTGTCGACGCTTGCCGTGGTGGCCGCGATGAACGACACCAACGGCGGCCTGTACATGGCCCTGATGGGCCAGTACGGCAAGCCTGAGGACGTGGGCGCCTACAGCATCATGTCGCTGGAGTCCGGTCCCTTCCTGACGATGGTGACGCTAGGCGTGGCCGGCCTGTCCGCGTTCCCGTGGCCGACGATGGTCGGCAGCATCCTTCCGCTGATGCTGGGCATGCTGCTGGGCAACCTGGATCGGGAGATGCGCAATTTCCTGGGCAAGGCCGTGCCGGTAATGATCCCCTTTTTCGCGCTGGCGCTCGGCGCCGGCCTGGACCTGCACAAGGTTTGGCAGGCGGGCATGCTAGGCCTCGGACTTGGCCTCGCCGTGGTGGCCGTCACCGGCTGCGCGCTTTACTTCGCGGACCGCCTCTCCGGCGGCACGGGCGTGGCAGGCGTCGCGGCCGCCAGCACCGCCGGCAATGCCGCCGCCGTGCCGACGCTGGTCGCGGCGGCCAATCCGGTCTACGCCGAATCGGCCAGGAGCGCCACGATCCTGGTGGCCGCCTGCGTGGTGGTCACCGCCGTCCTGACGCCATTGGTGACCGCCTGGGTCGCCCGCCGCGTGGCGGGCAAGGGGGCCGAGGCGGCAGTGAGGACCGCCGTATGAGCTGGCTCATCATTGCCGACGATCTTTCCGGCGCCGCCGATTGTGCGATCGGCTTCGCCATGTCAGGCGCCCGCACCGTCGTAACGCTGGAGGCGGCGCCCGCGGGCGCCGACCTGTCGCCGGCCGACGTAGTGGCTTGCGACGTCGACAGCCGCCGCATGGCGCCCAAGGAGGCGGCGGCGCGCAATCTCGAAGCCTGGCATCGCGGCCAGGGCGACAGGCGGCGGCTATACAAGAAGATCGATTCCACGTTGCGAGGCAACTGGGCTGTCGAAACCGCCGCGCTGCCGCCGCTGGCAGGCCTCGCCATCGTCGCGCCGGCCTTCCCGGCCACTGGCCGCACCACGGCCGGCGGCTGCATGTTCGTGAACGGCCAGCCGCTGGAAGACTCCGACATCTGGCGCCTGGAAGGGCTTACCGGACGTGCCGACCTTGTCGCGCTGCTGGCCGCGCAGGGGCTGCGGTCAACCCTGTTGCCACTGGATGCGGTGCGCGCGGGTGACGCGGCCCTGCGGCTAACCATCGCCGGACTGGCGCGCGAAAGCGTGCAGGCCGTCGTCTGCGATGCGCAGACGGAGCAAGACCTGGCGGCGCTGGCCGCGGCCACGGCGCAGCTCGACGTCCCCGCATTCTGGGTCGGCTCGGGCGGCCTGGCTCGTGCGCTGGCTGCACAATGCCTGTTCGAGGGCGGTGCGCCGCAGCCGCTGCCTGCCCCTGAGGGCGGCCCTGTCCTGACGCTGGTCGGCAGCCTCTCGGGCATCTCCGGGCGACAGGCCGCGTGCCTGCGCGAACGCACCGGGATGCCATCGATGGTGGTCCCGCCGCGGATCCTGCGCGAAGGTGCAGGCCACGCTGAGTGGGACGCCGCGCAGCAATCGATTACCGAATGCCTGCGGGCAGGCGGCGACCTGCTGGTCAGCATTGGTCACGACGACGCGTTCGACCCGGGCGAAGGGCCGCGCCTGAGCGCCGCGCTGGCGCAGTTGTCCCTGCCCGGTTTCCAGCATGCGCGCGGCCTGATTGCCACCGGCGGCGAGACGGCTCGGGCCATGCTCTCGGCGGCCGGCATCGGCGCCCTGACACTGCGGCGCGAAGTCGAGCCCGGTGTGCCGTTGTCCGACACGCCTGCGCTGCCCGGCGTGCCCGCGCGCCGCGTTGCTACCAAGGCCGGCGCATTCGGCTCCGAGACCGCCCTGTGGCTTGCGTGGCAGGCTATGACTGAATCCCGCGCGCCGTCAGCCTGACGGCGCGCCGCGCCACACTCGACAAGAGACACATAAATGAGCGACTACCTCCCCGTCATCGGTATCACCATGGGCGATGCCACAGGCATCGGCCCCGAAGTCATCGTCAAGAGCCTCGCGCATGACAGCGTTCGTGCGCAATGCCGCCCGCTCGTCATCGGCGACGCGCGCCGGCTGGCACTGGCCGGCCGGCTCGTCGGCTCCCCGCTTAAGGTGCGCGCCATCCAGGCCCCGGAGGAAGCGCGCTTCGAGCCCGGCACCATCGACTGCATCGACCTGGGCCTGATCCCGGAAGACCTGCCCTTCGGCAAGCTGTCCGCCGTCGCCGGCGATGCCGCCTTCCGCTACATCGAGCGCGCGGTGGCACTGACCCGCGACGAGAAGATCAGTGCGATCTGCACAGCGCCGCTGAACAAGGAAGCCCTGCACGCGGGTGGTCACAAGTTTCCCGGCCATACGGAAATGCTGGCGTATCTGACCGGCACCCCAGAGGTGTCGATGATGCTGGTGGCGCCGCAGCTGCGCGTGATTCACGTCACCACGCACATCGGCCTGCTCGACGCCATCCGCAAGATCGAGCCGAGCCTGGTCCAGCGCACGATCGAGCGCGGCCATCAGACGCTGCAGCGCGCTGGCATTGCATCGCCGCGCATCGGCGTGTGCGGCATCAATCCGCACGCCGGCGAAAACGGCCTGTTCGGCCACGGCGAGGAGGAGGAAAAGATCATCCCGGCGGTCGAGGCCTTGCGCGCGCGCGGCTGGGACGTGGAAGGTCCGCTGCCCGCCGACACGCTGTTCTATCGCGCCGGCCGCGGTGACTTCGATCTGGTGGTGGCGATGTACCACGACCAGGGCCACGGGCCGGTCAAAGTGCTCGGCCTGGAGGCCGGCGTCAATATCACGGTGGGCCTGCCGGTCATCCGCACGTCGGTAGATCACGGCACCGCGTTCGACATCGCCGGCAAGGGGATCGCCGACGAACGCAGCCTGCTTGAGGCGCTGCGCCAGGGCGCCGAGCTGGCCACGCGCCGCGCCTGAGCCATCGGCGCACGCCGGGGCTGCCGGCTCCTGTAAGATCGGGGATCGTTGAGGATCCCCAATTTTGATTTCGCCAGCCATGAACGCCGCCGACCGCCGCCGCGCCATTCTCGAACTCGTGCTCTCGGGCGAGGTCGCCAATGTCGAACAGTTGACTGGCAGTCTTGGGGTTTCCGTGGCCACGGTGCGCCGCGACCTGACCGCGCTGGCCCGCGAAGGCCGCATTGTGCGGACCTACGGCGGTGCCGCCGCGCTGATGCAGGTGGGTGGCCACGAGCCCGAGGCCTCGCTCGAGGAACGCAAGTCGCTGCAGCGTGAGCAGAAGGAATCCATCGCCCGCATGGCGGCGAGCTTCGTGCAGGACGGCGACGCCGTGTTGCTCGACAGCGGCACCACCGCCGCTGCGCTGGCACGGCAGCTGGGGGCGCGCGAGGACCTCCATGTCTACACCACCAACCTGCTGGCCGTCACCGCTCTGACCGGCCTGCCCGGCATCCGCGTGACCTTGATCGGCGGCGACGTGCGTCCTTCCAGCATGGGGACCTTCGGCCCGCTGGCCCAGGTGGCGCTGTCGCGCATCAGTGTCGACAAAGCGTTCCTCGGCGCGGACGGCGTGGTCGCGGGCGTGGGATTGTGCGAAGCCAGCGCGGAGCAGGCCTACCTGAAGGAGTGCATCATCCGCCAGGCGGCAGATATCTTCGTGCTTGCCGACGCCACCAAGCTCGGCCGGGCACAGCAGCAGCACTGGACGCCGCTAGACCGCGCATGGACGCTGATCACCGACGCGGCGGCCACGGCAACGCAGTTGGAACCGTTCCAGGCATTGAAGCAGGTACGTGTGGCTGTCGCCCCAGACTGATTCCCCGCGCGCAGCCGCTGCCGAGGACCGTTACATCTGCGAGCGGTGCCCGCTGATCCCGGCAGGTGGCGTGTCGCGACGCGAGTTTTAGAAGCCAGACGAGTTGCTGTTGGTTTGCAGGAGGCTTGGCTTAGCAGCGAGTGCGCTCCAGGCCGCGACGAACTGTCGCGCTCGAGCGCAACGCGCCCCAGAGCCCGCCGCTCATGAGGATGCCGTGAGGGCAGCGCCGGGCGGCACCGGCAGACCAAGATTACCGCGCAGTGTGTCAGCCTCATACTCGCGCCGGAAGGCACCGCGCGCCTGGAGGATCGGCACAACCTCGCCCGTGAAATCTTCGAAGCCACCGGGGAAGTACGCCGGCATGATGTTGAACCCGTCTGCAGCACCACTGGCGACCCAGTCTATCATGTGTTGCGCAACCTGTTCCGCAGTCCCGACCACGATCTGGTGGCCGCGGGCGCTGGCTACCAGATGATAGAGCTGGCGCAACGTCAGCCCGCGCTCCTCGGCGAGCTTCAACAGCAGCGCGCTGCGGCTGTGCACCACCTCCTCGGGCGCCAGCGGAGGCAGCGGCCTGTCGAGGTCGTAGCCCGAAACATCGACGGCCAGTTGCTCGCTCAGGATGGCCAGAGCATTGGACTGGTCGGTAAAGGACTGCAATGTTGCGAGCTTGTCGTGCGCCTCGGCTTCGGTGCGCCCGATGATCGGCATCAACCCGGGCATGATCAGGCAATGTGCCGGGTTGCGGCCCTGCCCTCTGACCTGTGCCTTCAGCCCTTGGGCAAAATCACGCGCCGCTTCCAGGTCCTGTTGGGCGGTAAACACCACCTCGGCATGGCGGGCCGCCAGCGCCTGGCCCGGTCCGGAGGAGCCGGCCTGGATCAGCACCGGATGGCCCTGCTCGCTGCCGGTGACGTTCAGCGGCCCCGCCACCGAGAAATGCCTGCCCTGATGACTAAGCGCATGCATTTTCGCCACATCGACATAGATGCCAGCCCGCTTGTCCTGCACATAGGGATTGCCATCCCATGAGCGCCACAGACCCTTGACCACCGTGACGAACTCATCGGCAATCTCATAGCGCTGGGCATGATCCGGGTGCCGGCTGCGGCTGAAGTTGACCGAGCCGTCGGCAAAGGTGGTGACGATATTCCAGGCGGCGCGGCCGCGCGACAGCTTGTCGACGGTGGCCAACGTGCGCGCCAGGTTAAACGGCTCGCTGTACGTAGTCGATGCAGTACCGGCCAGGCCGATATGCGAGGTCACCATCGACAATGCCGCCAGCATCGCCAGCGGGTCCGGGCGCGTGATCATCGACGGGTGCGCGTCGGCGGATGTGATCAGACGGTC
The DNA here is from genome assembly GCA_000471925.1 of Ralstonia pickettii DTP0602. Taxonomy (NCBI): domain Bacteria; kingdom Pseudomonadati; phylum Pseudomonadota; class Betaproteobacteria; order Burkholderiales; family Burkholderiaceae; genus Ralstonia; species Ralstonia pickettii. The sequence goes on along the minus strand of CP006669.1, from coordinate 200,551 downwards.
GCCGAAGAACACCATGTCGAATTTTGCGCGCTCGGCCGCCTGCGCCATGCGCACCACCAAGTCGATGTTTTCAGTGCCGGATTCAGCGTCGGGATAGCGCCAGCCGGCGGCGTGGTGGCCGGCGGCTAGCAGGAACAGGCCAAGCTTCATGGGGAAACGCTAGGATGAATAGACAACAGGAATGGCAGGCGCTTAGTTGGGTTGCAGCGCGCCGTCCTTGACCACGCGCGCTGCAATGTCGTGGACCTGGCGAATCCGTTGCGAGGCCTGCTCCGGCGTCAGCGGCTGCACGTCCACCTGCACGCGGTTGAGTGCAGCGATGGTGTCGGGTTCCTTCAGAATCTCGCCAATCAGGCGGCGCAATTGGACCAGCACCTCCGGCGCCACGCCCTTGGGCGCACTGATAAAGAAGGCACCGGCCAGCGCGTCTTCCCAGCCCTTGACGCCGGCTTCGCGGATCGACGGCACATTCGGCAGCCCCTGTGCCTTGGCGCCCCCGAAGTAAGCCAGCGCGCGAAGCTTGCCGGCCTTGATGTACGACGCGCTCAGCGGATCGAAGACGATATCGACGTGACCGGCCACCACATCAGCCACCGCTGGCGCACTGCCTTTGTACGGGACATGGCGGATGTCGATATTCGCAACGCGCTTGAGCAGTTCGCCCGCAAGATGGCCGGGCGTGCCGTTGCCCGAGCTGGAGTACGTCAGCGTGCCGGGATGGGCGCGCGCGTAAGCGATCAGCTGCAGCAGCGTTTGCGCTGGCACCGCCGGGTTGACCGCCACGGTTGCCAGCGAGTTACCGATATAGGAGACCGGAACCAGGTCGGTGAACGGGTCGAACTTCACCTGCATCAGCTGCGGGGCGATGGCCAGATTCCCGATCGAGGTGCTGAGCAGCGTGTAGCCGTCTGGGGCAGCCGCCGCGACAAAGCCCGCGCCCAGCGTCCCACCGGCACCGGGCTTGTATTCGATCACCACCGGCTGCCCGGTCTTCTCGGAAAGCCGCTTGGTAATGATTCGCGCGACGTTGTCGTTCGTGCCACCCGGCGTGTACGGCACCACATAAGTAATGGGTTTTTGCGGGAAGCTCGACTCGGCATAGACGGGGGCCACGGAGAAAGCGACCAGAAGAGAGGCGAAGGCGCGGGGCCAGGCGGGGAGCTTTAGGGAAGGCATGGGTATCGTCGGTGCTTCGGCCGCCATGTATCGGATCGCTGTTGGGGGACGGCCAGCCGGCATCGTACGGTGAGGCATCGTGCCGGCGAACTGCCGATTTTGCATGTGCATAGACGCAGCGATCGCATATCGGCATGCGCAAAGCTTCGCTCGCGTTGCGCGAAGCCCTGGTTGAGTGCGGCTCGGCGCGCACCGGGTCAGAGGGATCGCCAAGCCCTGTACTTGGCCTGGATGAACTTGCGCATTCCTCGGACTGCCAGGCCGTCACCCATCGCGGACACCCACAGCGCATTCTTGTCCGACTAGCGCACGGCGATCACGTCCATATACGGGTTTGCGCACGCACCACCGAGGCGCACTCGAAGAGCGCCAGCAACGGCCTCACAGGATAGGGAACGCTACGCCACGCTGGAGCGAAAGAAACCCATATCGATATCCGCAAGCCTTCGTTGGACCGGCGCCCCTGCCGCGCTAGCATCGTTCCTCCTTTCCGGCTCCCTACTTCGCCTTCATGTCTATTACCGTCCCACGCCGCCTGCTTGCCACGATGGCACTTTCCGTCATCGGCCTGAACACCGCCTGGGCAGACGCCACGCTCGATCGCATTAAGCAGCGGGGCAAAGTCACCATCGGCGTGGCCGCCAGCGGCGGCCCGTTCGGCTCGATCGATCCCGCCACGCAACAGCTCGTTGGCTGGAACCCCGAACTGGCACGCGACCTCGCCAAGCGCATCGGTGCGGAGGTCGAGCTGGTCCATGTGCAGCCTTCCAACCGCGTGCAGTTCCTGCAGCAGGGCAAGGTCGACCTGCTTATCGCGTCGATGGAACTGAACCCTGAGCGCGCCGAGCTGCTCAGCTACGCGCCGACGCCGTTCTACCGCGTCGGCGGCACCGCCGCCGTGCTCAAGCGCACCGGTATCCGCCAGTGGGAGGACCTGCGCGGCAAGCCGGTGTGTGCCTCGCAGGGCAGCAGCTATATCAAGCCCTTGCAAGACCAGTACGGCGCGCAGGTGCGCGGTTACAAGACCGCCGCGGAATCGCTGCTGGCATTCCGCGGCGGCCAGTGCGTGGCGGCCGTGCATGACGCCACGCTCATCCACCCGCTGTTGCGCAGCAACCCGGAGTGGGCCGACTACGCTGCCCCGATCGCCGCCGAGATTCTGCCCGCACCGTCGGTGGTGTGGGCCCGCAAGGGCGAAACCGACATTATCGCGGTGGTCGACAAGGTGGTGCAGGAATGGCACCGCTCAGGCTGGCTGATTTCCACTGAGAAGCGCCTGGGCATAACGCCACCGCAGCCGGTATTGGTGGAGTTGCAGTCGCGTTTCAAGAATCCCTCCTGAGGCATGACCGAACATTGGTTACCCGGACTGATTGCTGCACTCAAGGCACTGGGATTGAACTACGCCTTCGTGCTCGACCCAGGCGAGCGCGCCGCGTTCCTGCGCGGGTTGGTCGTCACGCTGCAACTTTGCCTGCTCACCATTCCATGCAGCCTACTGGCCGGCGTGGTCATTGCGGCGATGCTGACCAGTGGCCAGCGAGCTCTGGTAGCACCGGCGCGCGCCTTCGTAGAACTGACGCGCAACACGCCCACGCTGGTCCAGCTCTACTGCGCCTTCCTGGTACTGAACATGCTGATCACCCAGCACCTGGACAGCCGCGGCGTGGGCAACCCGCTCACGCCCTTTTTCTGGGTGGTGCTGGTGGTCGGGCTGCATAAGGCGGTATTTCACGCGGAGGCACTGCGCGCCGGCATCGAGGCGGTGCCGCGCGTGACGCTGGAAGCGGCACGCTCCCTGGGCTTCTCGCGGCGCCAGTTGCTGTGGCGCGTCGAGTTGCCGCTGGCGGTGCGCTTTGCGTTGCCCGCGCTGGTCAACAACCTGGTCGACCTGGTGAAGATGACCGCGGTCGCGTCGGCGATCGCGGTGGGCGACGTCACCTACGAATCCATCATGATCTGGACCCAGCGGGACAACGTGCTGGAACTGCTGTTGCTGATCCTTGCCTGGTTTGGCTTGCTGACCTGGCCGGTCGGCAAGGCCGGCCGATGGCTCGAAGCTCGCTTAGGGATGCCCGGTTATGGCCAGTGACACCGCCCTGCATGACGGCCGCGGCCGATCCCAACCATGGCTGCGCGGGCCTTGGGCGCTGATCCTTGGCACCTTGCTGCTGGTGCTGGTTTGCTGGACGCTCGTGGTTCCACCGCCGGCTGCACTGCGCAGCCTGTGGACCTGGACCCCCGCGCTGCTGCGCGGCTTGTGGGCAAACATCCAGATCAGCGTGCTGGCGATGGCACTGGGCACCGCCGTGGGCCTGGTGATCGGCGCGCTGCTGCTGACGCCGAATCGGGTGCTGCGCGGCGCCGCAGGTCTCTGGGTCCAGGCCTTTCGCAATGCGCCAGTACTGGTGCTGGTCTATTTCACCACCTATGTATTTCCGTTCGAGCTTGCGCTGCTACGCTGGACCGTGCCGTTCCCGGACTGGGTCAAGGTGGTGCTCGGGCTGGCGCTGCCCGCCAGCGCCAACGTGGCCGAGATCTTCCGCGGTGCCATCCAGTCTATTCCCAGCGCGCAATGGGAAGCCGCGCAGTCGCTCGCGTTGCGGCGCCGCCAGGTGTTCCGCCTGATCGTGCTGCCGCAGTGCCTGCGGCGCATGCTGCCGCCATGGATGAACCTCTACGCCAGCATCACCATGAGCACGTCTCTGGCCTCCCTGGTAGGCGTGCACGACGTGGTCGACACCGCGCAAGTGGCCAGCAACACCGTGGCACGCACCGACTTCACGATCCTGGTCTATTTCACCTTGCTGGTCCTCTTTTTTGCCTATTGCTACCCGATCGCGCGTGCGACCCGCGCGCTGGAGCGCCGCCATGAACGCCACTGAATCGTTTCTGCGCAGCGATGCGCACGCGCCCGACATCCATGCCACCGCCCCGCTGGTACGCCTGCGCGACGTGCACCTACGCTTCGGCGACAACGCCGTGCTCAATGGCATCGACCTCGACGTGCGGCGCGGCGAGGCCGTTACCATCATCGGGCCGTCCGGGTCCGGGAAGAGCACGATCCTGCGTTGCATCACCGGCCTGCTGCGGCCACAGCGCGGCGAGATCCGCGTGGGCGACACCGATGTGCCAGCGCTGCGCAGCGAAAGCGAGCTGATCGCGCTGCGCAAGCGAGTGGGCTTTGTCTTCCAGCAATACAACCTGTTCCCGCACCTGACGGTGCTGCAGAACCTGGTAATTGCTCCCACCCGCGTCATCGGCCGGCCACGCGCCGACGCCGAGCGCGACGCGCATGCGCTGCTGGCGCGCGTGGGGCTGTCGGCAAAGGCCGGCGCCTACCCCGGGGAACTGTCCGGCGGCCAGCAGCAGCGCGTTGCCATCGCCCGCGCGCTGGCGATGCAGCCCGAGCTTATCCTGTTCGACGAGGTCACCTCCGCACTCGATCCCGAGACCGTCGGCGAGGTCTTAACCGTGATCCGCGAACTGGTGCAGGACGGCATGACCTGCGTGCTGGTCACGCACGAGATGCGATTCGCGGCCGAGATCAGCGACCGGATCTATTTCACCGAGGCAGGCCGGATCGTCGAGCACGGCCCCGCCGAACAGATCTTCGGCCAACCGACGCACGAGCGCACGCGCGCCTTCCTGCGCCGCGCGCTGGGCGCCGTAGCGCGCCTGCCGGCGGGCTTCGATGCCGCGTTCTCTCCCGCCCCATCCCCACTCGCCCATTGAAGGACGGACACCATGAGCCAATCCACACCACAAGAACGCCAGTCCGCGCGCCGCCAGGCGATTGCCGAGGCCCTGACGGAGATCCGCCGTCTCGCCGGCGCCCAGCCCGACCGTGAGACACTGGCATCGATTTCCACGCGGCTGCTGGCGCTGGCCTCGCAGCGCACGCTGTTCACACATGAAGACTTTCCACCGCCCTCAGCCGCCGAAGGCAGCGGCGCCTCTACGCGCTATCGCCTGAACCCGGCCGACGGCGACGACGGCATCGCCCTGTACCTGAATGCCATCAACCCCGGCAAGACCACGATCCCGCACAACCACGACACCTGGGCCGTGATCGTCGCCGTGGAAGGCCGCGAGCACAACCGCGTCTACCGGCGCACCGACAACGGCCAGGAGCCCGGCGTCGCCCGTCTCGAGCTGGTGCAGGAGCTAACGGTCGAGCCAGGTACGTCGATCGCCTTCCTGCCCGATGACATCCACAGCATCCACGTGCTCGGCGATACCCCGACGCTGCACTTCCATCTCTATGGGCGACCGCTGGAAACTCTGACCGGACGCTACGGTGTGCGGTTGGAGACCGGCGAAATCGTGAACTATAACGCCACCCAAATGCAGCCCAGCAAGGTGGCGGCATGAGCGTGGACGGCAAGCACACTCGACTGCTCCACGCCGGCGCGCCGTCGCTGCGCGATGGCGCCGGACCGGTCAACGTACCCGTGGTCCGGACCAGCACCGTGCGCTTCGCGAGCAACGCCGAGCTGGACGATCGCCACCATCGCCGCGCGGCCGGCGAGCGCGTGGCTTCGTATGGGCGGCATGGCCTGGATACCCACCAGGCGTTGGAAGACGCGCTGTGCACGCTCGAAGGCGGCCATCGCGCCTTCCTCGCACCTTCCGGTCTGTCCGCGATCACGCTGGTGCTGGTGGGACTGCTCGGGCCGGGCGATCATGCGCTAGTCTCGGACAGCGTCTACTCCCCGCTGAGGCGCGTGGACAAGACGCTGCTACAGCGGCTGGGCATCACGCTGCAATACTTTTCACCCGGTCGCGACGATCTCGCTGCATTGATCCAGCCGCAGACCAAGCTGGTCTACCTGGAATCCCCAAGCTCACTGCTGTATGAAGTGCTGGACCTGCCCCGGCTGGCCGGCATCGCGCGCGAACATGACATCCCGGTCGCCGTGGACAACACCTGGAGCGGCGGCTGGTTCCTGCAACCGCTAACGCTGGGCGCCAACGTCTCGATCCAGGCGTCGACCAAGTACATTGCCGGCCATTCCGATGTGATGCAGGGCGCGGTGATTGTCGACAGCGCGGCATTGGCCGAGCGAATCGCTACGGCGCATGAAGCGCTGGGCCTGACCATCGGTGCCGACGACGCCTACCTGGCATTGCGCGGCCTGCGTACCTTGCCAGTGCGGCTGGCCCAGCATCAGCGCAATGCTACGGAAATTGCGAAGTGGCTGCAGACGCAGCCGCAGGTGGAACGTGTGTTTTATCCGGCGCTGCCGGATGACCCCGGCCATGCGCTGTGGCAGCGGGATTTCAGTGGCGCCAGCGGGCTCGTGTCATTTACGCTGCGCCATGCCGATAGCAAGGCCGCGGCCTTTGTCGACGCGCTGCGACTGTTTGCGCTGGGGGCGTCATGGGGCGGTTATGAGAGCCTTGCGCTGGTTGCCGCGCCGGAACGGCTGCGCGAGCATAGCGCATGGCAGGGGAACGAGCCGGTGGTGCGACTGCATGTCGGCCTGGAGGATCCGCAGGATCTGATTGTGGATCTGGATCAGGCATTTCACCGGGTTATCGTTTGATGGCGAGGGGCCGGACAGTGTCCGGACTCCTGAACCGGTCAGCTGATGCTGTCGGTTTGTGCGCCCACGCCCTTCCGATGAATGAAGTCGGGAGAAGGCTTGCGCAAGCATACCGACGCGCTTCATGCTCCGCCCCTCTCCTCCGCCCCTCTCCCCCACGTCGGTAGAGGGGATGCTCGCAAGGATTCCTGGCTTGTAGCAGGAGCGGCTTAAGGACGCAGCGCCAGCTGCGTCCAGTGCCCGCGACCTATGACCTCGACTGCTCGCCGACAACCGGCACGTCGGCAGTGTTCGCGTCCGGCACCAACCGGATGCCAATATCACCCTCACGCTCAAGCTGCGCCACCAGACCCACCTCCCAGTCCAGGTAGGCCTGGAAGCCGGCATTGCGCTGCGCGATATCGCTATGCTGGTAAGGACTGAACCAGTAGTCATCGTCCCCGGTCAGCACACCTTGCGCCCCGCTGCCAGTGGCCAGACCCGCCGCCACCCATGCCTGGGTACCGCCAGCCAGCGCTCTGACATCGCGTCCACTGCGGGCCGCAAGCTCCGCCGCCACCGTACGCGCCAGGACGCCGTCTGACGACGTCACCAGCACCGTCTCCTTCGGCGACAGGCCGTCAAGGATTGACTCAAGCTTGCCCGGCACGGCAAACTGCGCGCCAGCGATGTGGCGCTTCTCATAACTGGTGCGGCGTTCGACATCGAAGATATGTGCCAGCCCTGCCTTGAGCAGCGAATCGGCTTGCAAGGCCGACACCTGTCGCGCCGCCGGTCGCGACGACAATACGCGGACCGGTTCCGGCCCCGTGTCGAGCGCGGCGTGCGGCGGCGGCGCGTACACGAACACGTCATGCGCGCCGAGCTGCGCCAGCCATGCAGCAGTGGTCAGCGCGCGCACGCCATCCCAGTCGGCCAGGACCACGCGCGCATGGCGCGTGGCCGCGTACTCGTCGGTAGCCTGGACCAGCTGGCCACCGGGTGCCCAGCGCCAGCCCGGCAGGTGGCCAGCCTCGTATTCCGCGCGGGTGCGCACATCGAAGCGATACAAGGTACGTTCGCCCGCTTCTGCCTCGAAGCGCTGTAGCGTATCCGCATCGATGCGGCGCACGCCGGCGCGCGCGGCCACGCCTTCGGCGCGGGTGCGAGCTGTGGCGCGTGCCGCCTCGCTTGGCTCCGGCAGCGGGGTATGGCGGCCTGTGGCGAGCGCGCGGCCGGCAAGCAGCCACGCCATGGTGCCGTCCTTGAGCGAGACAACGCGGTTCGGCAGGCCGGCATCGATCAGCGTCTGGGCGCCAACGATGCTGCGCGTGCGGCCGGCGCAGTTGACGACCACCAGCGTCTCGGCACGCGGAACCAGTTCCTCGATCCGGTACACCAGCTCCGCGCCCGGCAGGCTGTGCGCGAAGGGCAGACTGAAATCGGCAAATTCTTCGGTGGTGCGGCTGTCGACGACGACGATGTCGTCGCCGCGCCCGATGCGCTGCTGCAGTTCATCGGCGCTGATCCAAGGCGTGTGCTTGCGGTGTTCGATGACTTCACCGAACGCCTTGCTGGGAACATTGCTGCCGCTGAAAACCTCGAAGCCCGCCTCGGCCCATCCCGCCACGCCGCCGGCGAGGACCGACACATTGCGCCAGCCAAGGCGCACCAGCTTGGCGGCCGCCTCATGCGCCAGGCCCTCACGCTCCTCGCCATTGTCGGCCAGGACGATGCGCGCGTTGCGCCGCGGCACCAGACGGTCGATCAGCAGTTCCAGGCGCCACAGTGGCGCCGATGCCGCGCGCAGCAAGTGGCCGCGTACGAAGACACCAGTCTCGCGTACGTCCAGCAACGCAATTTCCTCACCGTCCGCGAGGGCGGCATTGAGCGCCACCGGATCGATCAGCGCGTGGGCGATGCGTTCTGGCGGCCCGAAATGGCGGAAACTCCCGCCCGCTGTGCTCTCGAACACCACGCGTTCGTTCAGCCGGTCCAGCGCCAGTCCATAGAAATGCAGGTGCAGCCCGTGCTCGCTGCCGGTCAGTTCGATGGTGTGCACGTCCTCTGGCAGCAGCGTAACCGACGTGCCCGCGACCACGTCGCTGCTGCCGGTCTCGACCAGCTTGTTGCGGGCCGGATTGGCCGTCGGCTCGCGCCGGTAGAAGACGTTGCGCTCGCTGCCGCGGATCCCGGCAATGATGGCCCAGATGGTGTGGTCGTGCGGCGGCTGCGCCTTGCCCGGCAAGCCGGCCGACACGTACAGCGCATAGCGCCCGTCCAGGTCTTCCGCCAAGCGATATACCTGCGCCGGGTTGTCGGGTGTCACCGGGAAGTGTGCCTGCGGGAACAGGTCTTGCTGCAGGCCCAGGCGCTCCAGCGCGCCTGCGACCGCTTGCAGCGTCTCGCGATCGCGCCGCGGCGCGCTGTCCAGCAGGCGCCTGGCTTCGTTGAGGAAGGCGGCCACGGCCGCGTGGCGCCGGCTGGCAACAGCGTTGCCCGGCACCGCGGATGGGGATAGGTTCTGTTCGGTCATGCGGTGACTGTAACGCCGCCCTCGAGCGCTGCAAAAGAAGGCTTCCAAGGATCGACATGCAATTCAGCGCGAGCCGCATCAACGCATATCCATAGGCTCAAAGATTCGTTGGTGCGGCGCGCCCGGCTTCTTATGCTGGTGTCCCGAGCAGGCCCCAGCGCAAACTTGCGCCAGGCGGCCTGCCTGCTTCCCATTCCAGGCCATCACGATGCTTCGCCGCAACTTCCTTCGCGCCACCCTGAGTCTTTCCGCTGCCGCGCTGGCCGCCGCTTCCATGCAGGCCTTCGCCACCGACGCCGTGTATCCCTCGCGCCCGGTACGCATTGTCGTACCGGTCGCTCCCGGCGGCAGCGCCGACAAGCTGGCGCGCACGCTGGCCACCAAGCTCAGCGAGAAATGGCAACAGCCGGTTGTGGTCGACAACGTCGTCGGTGCCAGCGGCACCATCGGCGCGTCGCAGGTAGCCAAGGCAAAACCCGACGGCCATGTACTCTTGCTCGGCGGCGAAGGCGTAACGCTCAATGCATCGCTGTTCAAGAACCTGCCCTATGACACCAGCCGCGCCTTCCGCGGCGTCACCAAGGCGGTAGTCAATCCGCAGGTGCTGGTGGTCAGGCCTGATCTCGGCGTGCGCAGCTTCCAGGAATACGTATCGCTGGCACGCCGCAAGCCGGGCGAACTGGCGCTGGGACTACCCGGCAATGGCGGCATCGCGCACGTCGCGCATGAAATGCTTTCGCGCCAGGTCGGCATTACTGACCAGTCCCAAAATAAGGCGACAAAAATTGAACGAATGGGATCGACGGTAGTCTCATGAGCCATGAAACGAGATGGCCGCCAACTGGATCGCGCGACGCAGGAAGAATTTCGGCTGCTGGCGTTGCGCCGGGTGAAGGAAGGCGAGAAGCCGTCGGAGGTAGTGAAGTCCCTGGGAATGAATCGCACCTCGATCTACCGATGGCTCAAGGCTGCCAGCGGGCGCGGCAATGGGGAGCGGGCACTGGCAGCGCGGCCTGCCACCGGTCGACCGCCCAAGCTCACAGCGCACCAGCAGGCCCAGGTTCTACGCTGGATTAACGGCAGGGACCCGCGGCAATTCGGATTGGACTTCGGGCTGTGGACGCGGCAAATCGTGGCCACCTTGATTAAGCAAAAGTTTGGTGTGCGCATGGGTCTGACCGCAGTGGGGAGGTTGCTGGCCCGTTTGGGCCTGACGCCACAAAAACCACTGCAGCGCGCCTATCAGCGAGATCCGCAGGCGATTGAGCGCTGGCAGCGTGAGACCTATCCTGACCTTGCAGCAAGGGCCCGACGTAGTGGGGCGGAAATCTACTTCTGGGATGAATCCGGGTTTCGAGCCGACACGGTGCACGGCAAGACTTGGGCGCTCAAAGGGCAGAGTCCGGTGATCGAGCGCCCCGGCCAGCGCCAATCGATCTCGGCAGCCTCGGCGGTCAACGCCCGGGGCGGCTTCTGGTTCGCGACGTACAAGGGCGCGCTCACCGCGGAGCTGTTCATCGAATTGCTCAGGAAGATGATGAGGGGCAGGCGCAAGCCGGTGCATCTTGTCATTGACGGCTTGCCAGCCCATAAGAAGGCAAGTGTGCGCGAGTACGTCGAATCCACTGGCGGCAGATTAACGTTGCACTTCCTGCCGGGTTACGCGCCGGACCTCAATCCGGACGAGCTGGTATGGAGTCACCTCAAGCGCACCGGCGTGGCGCGCAATCCGCTGCGCACCGGCGAGAAGCTGGAGATTCGCGTCGAGCAACAACTGCGTGGGCTGCAGAAAAAGCGCACCCTCATTCGATCATTCTTTGATGCCCCATCTGTCGCATATATTTGGGACTGCTGAGTAAAGTCAACTACATCCCATACCCCGGCGGCGCGCCGGCTACTGTCGACCTGCTTGGCGGCCATATCGACGCCACGCTGATCACGCTGGCGGCGGTGACAGACTATGTACGCGCCGGCAAGCTCACCGCCTTGGCGGTCACGACGCCTTACCGCTCCAAGGCGCTGCCGCAGGTACCCACGCTGGCAGAAGCCGGTGCGGCGGGTTTTGCCGTGGAGAGCTGGCAGGGCCTGCTTGCGCCCGCCGCAACGCCGGCCGCCGTGGTCGAGCGCATCAACCGCGATGTGGCAGCGGTCCTGCATGACCCCGCTACGCGCAGCCAACTGGAAGACGCGGGCTATGTGGTCGTCGCCTCGTCGGCGCAGGAACTGGATGCCACGCTCACGCGCGACCTGCCCAAATACGCATCGGTGATCGCCTCGTCTGGCATTGCCCTGCGGTGATCAGCGGCCCTCACACAGGAAGCGACATGACCCATTCCACCGTCGCCCATGCTCTGCGCTGCCTGGCTCAATGTTACGGGGTGATGAAATCGCTTTGGCGCCGTGAACTACCCGTGGCCATAAGCGTCTCAGTGTTTCCCCCATTGTCTTATCGAATGTATGCACCAATAATCCTGCCCTCAGCCGGCACTGTATTGGTACAGCGCGCTCGATGGCCATGTTCAAAAACAACAACATAGGAGGTCCACATGTTTCGATTCGAGTACGGGCCGACCAATGTCTACGCGCAGCTTGGCTTCGCGGACGCTGAGGAAATTCCGCTCAAGGCGGAAATCGTGAAAGACATTACGGTATGTATGAGAGCCGCAGGCATTACCTTGTCCGACGCAGCGGCCGTGTTCGGGACGCTTCAGTCGGATCTCGCCCTGGTTCTCTGCGGGAAGTTTCAAGATATTCGCGCAGATGAGTTGCGCGGTTGGCTCGCTCGCCTTACCTCCCGGTTGTATTGATTACTGTGCAATGACCAAAAGAGAGTTGTCTGGCCGCGCCGATATCTTGTTATTGCGATTGGGCCTGTGACAGCGCAGCTTCGACGATCTCCACTACCGCCACCCGCATCTAGCACCAGCCACCCACGTAAGGTCTCAGGCAAGCGGTATGCAGTCCCGGAAGTCCTCATGCAGCTTTCGCACGGGCACCATGCATGCCTGTGGGTCGGCGGATACCAGCGCCGCCATCTGCGCCGCCAGGCAGACCAGCACGTTCGCGTTGCGGATGACGTTGTCAACAAGTTCATCCGTGTACCCGGCACCGGATCTTGCCATTGGGTGCATGCCGCCATGCGTGAAGCTATGTAGTGCACCCCAGTCCAGCGCGCGATACTGGTCAAGATTGGCGATAACATCCTGCACTCGCGGCTCCCCCAGCTTGAGGAGCTGGTCGAACATGGCGTTCACCCCCGGCGCCTTTTCGGCTGCACGCCCTGAATCCTGAGACAGTGGCTCGTGATACTGGAGAACCCACTTCTCGTCAGCCGCTTCCAGAAGCCAGGCGCCCCGGACCAATGTCTCAAACTGCGGACGAAACAGCGCCATTGCTGCGTTCGGCAGGCCGATACTGAGCAAGGCAAGTGCCCCCGTGGCATGCTCAACCGACATGAGCGCACATTGATAGGCTGATACCGCCCTCGTATCTTCGCTCGGCTGCGAATTCCCGATGCACGCGACGGCCGCTTTGTGGAAAGCGGCCGTACGCTCCAGCAAGTCACCCTGCATTTCAGCCCTCATTGTCGCTTGCCCCCGTATTGCGCATTGCCTTTCGGAATGAACTCGCGCTCGTCTCGCGACCGGAGACCAAGCGAGACCTCTCGATAGCTGGCAGTGCAGGGTAATGACATGGGCTTCCCCCAAAGAGATGCCTTGGATTCTATAGCTTTCGCGCCCACTGCACGCACGTTCTCGCGCACGGCCAGCCGCCGGTCATCACCAAGACCCCGCACACCCGGTTTCTCTGTTACCGGACCTTTGCCGTGGTGCACTGCGCCCAGACGCTAACGGCGATCTGGTCGCCTGACCGGCGCGTGCAAACCTCTCTAAGACATGCTTACTCGGCTGTGTGCACCAGCCCGCCCCCACAACGTCATGTGCGTAAAAATGCATACTCTGAAACCAAAGTTTCACGTTTAATTTTGTTTGACACTAAAGTTTCATTCACCTATATTTCTGAAACCGAAGTTTCATCCGGACCCAATCATGACCCCATCGTTGCAAGACAAGATCCTCGCGCTCCACGACCAGCTCACCGAAAGCGAGCGCCGCCTGGCCGCCGTCACCCTCGAGTGCATCGGCAACCTTGCGGCTTACTCGGCAACCGAGCTGGCGCAGAAGGCCGGCGTTTCCAAGGCGACGGCCGGACGGTTCTTCCGCCGCCTTGGCTACGAGAATTTCAACGAGGTCCGGTCCCTTCTGCGCGACGAATCCGACCGCGGCTCACCGCTGTATGAGTTGGCCGGCGTCCAGGCCCCAGCGGACGAGCAGGCGCCGCTGGCGCGCCACCTCGCCAACGACATGCAGAACCTCGCCCACACCTTCGACCGCCTGAATCCGGCCGACGTCGAGCGCGCCGTCGCGATATTCGCCGATGCGCGGCGGGTCTTCATCGCGGGCTTTCGCAACGGCCGCGTGCTTGCGCAATACGCGTGGGCGTTACTGACCCAGTTGCGGCCGCATGTGACGCTAGCGCCGGGCGCTGGCCTGAACCTCGCCGAAGACCTGGCGGACCTGGGCGCCGGCGACGTGCTGCTGGTGATGGACTTCCGCCGACGCGTGACGCTGCTGTGGCCGATGGTCGCCCACGCCAACCGCGTCGGCGCCAAGGTCGTGATCCTGACCGACCCCAGCGCGACGGATCTGCCGGCGCGCTCCGACGTAGTGCTCCGCTGCGTCAACCACGGCGCCGCGGTATTCGACTCCTACGTCGCCGCCGTCAGCCTGATCAACCACCTTTGCACATGCCTCGCGCTGGTCCTCGGCGACGCGGCGCGCGAGCGGCTCGAGGAAATCGAGTCACTCCATGACCACTACGGCGACCTCCATCGCTAGATCCCAACCAAGGAGACTGTCTTGAATCATCCGCTCCCCAACCTGAAGCTGCAGTGCGCCCTGAACCCGGCCGCCACGCCCGGCGCCCCCTACGGGTCCCGCCAGCAAGCCGTGCTCGGCGGCGAAGCCTTCACCCGCGCGGCCGCGCAGATCCGTCGCTGGCCGGGCTACGCGCCGACGCCACTGGTCGCCCTCGACGGCCTCGCGCGTGCCGCCGGTGTCGCCCAGATCCTCTACAAGGACGAAGGCGGCCGCTTCGGGCTGGGCAGCTTCAAGGCACTGGGCGGTGCCTACGCGGTCAGCCGCCTGCTGCTGCGCGAGATCGCCAGCCGGCTAGGCGTGAGCGACGTGTCGGTAGACGATCTCCTGTCGGGCCGCTATGCCGACGTGGTCCGCGACATTACCGTGACCTGCGCCACCGACGGCAACCACGGCCGCTCGGTCGCCTGGGGCGCGCAGCGCTTCGGCTGCCAGTGCGTGATCTATGTCCACGCCACCGTCAGCGAAGGCCGCAAGGCGGCCATCGAGCAGTACGGCGCGCAGGTGGCCCGCACAGCCGGCAACTACGACGACTCGGTGCGCCAGGCGGCCGACGATGCGGCGCGGCTGGGCCGCTTCGTGGTGTCCGACACTTCCTACGAAGGCTATATGGAGGTGCCGAAGGACGTGATGCAGGGCTACGCGGTGATGGCCGACGAGGCGCTGCATCAGTTGCCGGACGGCCAGCTTCCGACCCATGTCTTCCTGCAGGGCGGCGTGGGTGGACTCGCAGCCGCCGTGTGCGCGCACTTCTGGGAAGTACTCGGCGACAAGCGCCCGCGCTTTATCGTGGTCGAGCCGGACAAGGCCGCCTGCCTGTATGAAAGCGCGCGCGCCGGCAAGCCGGTGGCGATCCACGGCGACCTCGACACGGTGATGGCCGGTCTCGCCTGCGGCGAAGTCTCGCTGCTGGCGTGGGAAGTCCTGCATCCCGGCGCGCATGCCTTCCTGACCATTGACGATGCCTCCGCGCTCGACAGCGTGCGCCTCCTGGCCGACGGCCGCTATGGCGATACGCCCATCGTGGCCGGCGAATCGGCGGTCGCGGGGCTGGCCGGCTGCCTCGGCGCGATGGCCGATGCCGCCGTGCGCGAACCGCTCGGCCTGACTGCTGCCAGCCGGGTGCTGGTGTTCGGCAGCGAAGGCGCGACCGACGTGGAACTCTACGAGCGCATCGTCGGCCGCCTGCCGGAAGACGTGAGGAAGGCAGCGTGAACGCTACCCTCGACCTTGAACAGACGGCGCGAATCGACCTGCCCCGCCTGCTGCGGCGGATCGCCGCGCTCGGCGAAGTCGGTGCCATCGACGGCGGCGGCGTCTGCAGGCTCGCCCTGACCGACGAGGACGGCGCCGGGCGCGACCTGGTGGTGTCGTGGATGCGCGAGCTGGGCTTGTCGATCAGCATCGACGGCATCGGCAACGTGGTCGGCGTACGTGCCGGCCGCGAAGACCTCCCGCCCGTGATGACCGGCTCGCACATCGACACCGTCCGCACCGGCGGCCGCTACGACGGCAACCTCGGCGTGCTCGCTGGCCTGGAGGTCATGGCGGCGCTCGACGACGCCGGCATCGTCACGCGTCGCCCGCTGGCAGCGGCCTTCTTCACCAATGAGGAAGGCGCGCGCTTCGCCCCCGACATGATGGGCAGCCTGGTGTTCCAGGGCGACCTTCCGCTGCGGCAGGCGTTGGATACGAAGGGCATCGACGGCACCACGGTCGGTGAGAACCTCGCCCGGATCGGCTATGCCGGACCGGCGCCGGTGGGCCGCAACCGCGTCCATGCCTTTGTCGAGTTGCACGTGGAACAGGGACCGGTGCTGGAGCATGAGGGCATCACCATCGGCGCGGTCACCGGCGTGCAAGGCATCCACTGGACCGAGTTCACCGTCGAAGGCACGTCCAACCATGCCGGCACCACGCCGATGCGGCTGCGCCACGACGCCGGCCTTGTCGCCGCGCGGATCGCCTGCTTCGTGCGGGACCTGTCGCGCGAACTTGGCAGCGCGCAGCTCGCGACGGTCGGCCAGGTGCAGTTCTTCCCGAATCTGGTCAACGTGATTCCGAACCGCGCGGTGTTCACGGTCGACCTGCGCAATACCGACGGCGCGGTGCTTGCCGGGGCCGTGCAGCGCACGCTGGCCTATGCGCAGGACATGGCGAAGGCCGAGGGCGTGCGCCTCACCCAACGTACGCTGGCTGACTTCGCACCGGTGGCGTTCGACGAAGGCATGGTCGCCCGCGTCGAGGCCATCGCGCGCCGCCACGGCCACAGCGTGCGGCGCATGCCGAGCGGCGCCGGGCATGACGCCCAGATGCTCGCCCGCATGTGCCCCGCCGGCATGATCTTCGTGCCGAGCGTGGGCGGCCTTTCGCACAACGTCGCCGAACTGACCCACGACCACGACATCCAGGCCGGCGCCGACGTGCTGCTCGACCTGATGCTCGAGCTGGCCGCATGACATTCACCGCATAACTGGAGACACCCCATCATGTCCCGCTTCGTCCACGTCGCCGCAGCCCAGCTCGGCCCCATCCAGCGCAGCGATTCGCGCCGCGACGTCGTCGCCCGCTTGCTGGGCCACCTGCACCACGCCCACGAGATGGGCTGCCACCTCGTGGTGTTCCCCGAGCTGGCGCTGACCACGTTCTTCCCGCGCTGGTACATGGAAGACCCCGAGGAGCTCAACGCCTTCTACGAGCGCGAGATGCCCGGCCCCGAGACCCGCATCCTGTTCGAGACCGCCGCGCGGCTCGGCATCGGCTTCTACCTCGGCTACGCGGAACTGGCGGTCGAGGGCGGCGTCGAGCGCCGCTACAACACTGCCATCCTCGTCGGCCGCGACGGCAGGATCGCCGGGAAGTACCGCAAGGTGCATCTGCCCGGCCACGACCAGCATGAGCCGTGGCGCGCCTTCCAGCACCTCGAGAAGCGCTACTTCGAGCCGGGCGACGACTTCGGCGTCTGGCAGGCGTTTGGCGGCGTGATGGGCATGGCGCTGTGCAACGACCGCCGCTGGTCGGAAACTTATCGCGTGATGGGCCTGCAGGGCGCCGAAATGATCCTGCTCGGCTACAACACGCCCGTGCACAACCCGCCCGCGCCGGAACACGACGACCTGTCGATGTTCCACAACCACCTGGTGATGCAGGCCGGCGCCTACCAGAATGGCACGTGGGTGGTCGGCGTGGCAAAGGCCGGCAAGGAGGAAGGCTGCGAGATGATCGGTGGCACCTGCATCATCGCGCCGTCCGGCGAGATCGTCGCGGCCTGCTCGACCAAGGGCGACGAGCTGGCCATCGCGCGCTGCGACCTTGACCTGTGCCAGTCGTACAAGACCACGACGTTCAACTTCGACCGGCACCGCCGCCCCGAGGCCTACGGCCGCATCACCAGCCAGCGGGGCGCCACGCCGCCGCAAGCCGTGGCCGCGTAGCCGGCACCCTTCCCCGCCCCCTTCGCGAATAAAAAAATAACGTGATGCAGGCGCTTCCGGGCGCCCGCAGGGGGCGTTGTTGTCTCGCCAAATCCAAAGGAGGAACATAGTGAGCGATTCCCTGCACTCCGCGCAGACGCTGCGCACCCCGGCCACAACCCCGAACACCGGGACCACGGACACGATGGCAGCGCACGATCACGCGCTGTACCGCAAGGTGGCCTGGAGACTGCTGCCTTTCCTGATGGCCTGCTACGTGGCTGCCTTCCTCGATCGCGTCAACGTCGGCTTCGCCAAGCTCCAGATGCTGGACCAGTTGAAGTTCAGCGACACGGTGTACGGTCTTGGCGCCGGCATCTTCTTCATCGGCTACTTCCTGTTCGAGGTCCCCAGCAATGTTCTGATGCACCGCATCGGCGCGAAGAAGACGCTGGCGCGCATCATGATCTTGTGGGCCTGCATCTCGGCCTGCATGGCGCTGACGAAAACGCCGACGCAGTTCTACGTGCTGCGCTTCCTGCTCGGCGCCGCCGAGGCCGGCTTCTATCCCGGCATCATCCTGTACCTCACCTACTGGTTCCCGTCGCACCGCCGCGGGGCGGTCATCGCGGTATTCATGACCGCGGTGCCGATGGCCGGCATCCTCGGCGGGCCGCTGTCCGGCTGGATCATGGAGAGCATGCACAACCACTACGGCTTTGCCGGCTGGCAATGGATGTTCCTGCTCGAGGCGATTCCATCGATCGTGCTGGGGCTTGCCGTGGTGTGGTATCTCGACGACCGCATCGCCGACGCGCAGTGGCTGAGCGCAGCCGAGAAGCACCGCCTTGCGCACAACATCGCGGCAGAAAAGGCGGCCAAGGTCGAACACGTGTCGCTGCTGAAGCTGTTCCGGGACCGCCGCGTGATCCACATGGCGCTGATCTGCTACTGCACGGTCTCCAGCCTGTCGGGCCTGGCGTTCTGGATTCCGTCGGTGATCCGCTCGACAGGCGTGGTCTCGCTGCTGGACGTGGGACTGCTGACGGCGATCCCGAACGCGTTCGCGGTGGTGTCGATGATCCTGGTGTGCCGCCACTCGGACCGGACGCGCGAGCGGCGCTGGCACATGGTGGTGCCTTTCCTCGTCGGCGGCGCCGGGCTGGCGCTCAGCACGCTGTTCAGCCACAACCCCACGCTCGCGGTGGCGATGCTGTCGGTGGCTGCGGCGGGCTGCATGGTCTGCTCGCCGCTGTTCTGGAGCCTGCCGACCGCATTCCTCGAAGGCCGCAGCGCGGCGGCCGGCATCGCGGCGATCAATGCCTTCGCCGGCCTCGCCGCCTTCGCCAGCCCCTACGCGATCGGCTGGATCAAGGACCTGACCGGCTCGACCGACTGGGGTATGTACTTCCTCGCCTCCTTCACCGTGATCGGCGCACTGCTGGTGCTCCGTGTGCCGGCCACGCTGGTCAACCGCTGACAACAAGAGAAATCCGACATGATCGATCAAGCATGCAATATCAGTGACGTCGCCACGCTGGCGCGCGAGATGGTGCGCATTCCCAGCCTCTCGGGCCAGGAGGGCGACCTCGCCGCGCTGCTGATGCGCCGCATGTCCGAAGCCGGCTTCACGTCGGTGACGATGGATCGCAACGGCAGCGTGCTCGGGCTGATCGGCCCCGAGGATGCAGACGTGGCGCTGCTGTTCGACGGCCATATGGACGTCGTGCCGGTCACCGGTCAGTGGCGCTTCGACCCGTTCGGCGGCACGATCCACGACGGTCGACTGCACGGGCGCGGCAGCACCGACATGAAGGGCGGCATCGCCGCGGCGATCTGCGGCGTCGCGGCGGCAGCGCGGACACGGCCGCTGCGCAAGCGCATCGCGGTTTCCGCCAGCGTGCTGGAGGAAGTCATCGAAGGGCACGCGCTGGCGTCGGTGCTGGGCCGGTGCGATCCCGCGGCGGTGGTCATCTGCGAACCGTCGAAACTGCAGGTCAAGACGGGACAAAAGGGCCGGCTCGAGATCGGGCTGACTTTCCACGGCAAACCGGCGCATGCCGCGACGCCCCACCTCGGTGTCAATCCGCTGATCGCCGCCGCGCGCGCGCTAACCGCGCTGGAAGGACTGCAACTGCCGACCGACCCGGTGCTTGGCGCTGCGCTGCTGGTGCCGACGGACATCGTCTCGTCGCCTTATCCATCGATCTCGATGATCCCGACCTCCACCACCATTCGCTTCGACCGCCGTACCCTCGACGGCGAGACGCGCGAGGACGTTCTCGGTCAGATCGACGCCTGCCTGCGTGCCGCCGGTCTGCACAACTTCTCGCTGGCGGTGTCAGCCGACGAAGTGCGAACCTTTACCGGCGAATCGGCGCGACCGACCCGCTGGCTACCGGCATGGCAGCAGCCGGACAGCGCCCCGCTCGTGCAAGCCGCCGTGCGTGCGATCGCGCAGGCGGGCCGCTCACCACAGGTCGGGAGCTGGGCGTTTTGCACAAACGGCTCCGAGTCCGCCGGACGCCGCCGTATTCCGACCATCGGCCTGGGGCCGGGGTGCGAGGAGGATGCGCACACCATCGATGAATCGATCGCACTGGAACAACTGGAGGGGGCGCGGGAGATCTATCGCAACCTGGTGTTGGAATTGGCCTGACGGGACGACGCCGGCCAGGTACATCGACTGGCCGGTCAGTCCGCCGCCTGGTCGCAGGCCCGCTGGAGCCGGACTATACCGGACTCGGCGTCTGGCGCAGCGTGCATGCGCGACTGAAAGACCTCACCGCGAAGATCATGATGATGGGTACCGGCAAGCGGCTCGGCATCATGCCGATCAGCGACGACCAACTGTACCTGTTCGGCACGCTGCCCGAGCCCGCCGGGCAATGGTATGAGCGCGACGATTGGCCGGCGATGATGCAAGCCCGCTTTGCGGAGTTCGGCGGCCCGGCGCGCCAGTTCCTGGACGCGCTCTCGGCTGACGCCAAAGTGCTCTACACCGCCGTGGAAGAGGTCGCCGCCCCACTGCCCTGGCACCGTGGCCGTGTGATCATGATCGGTGACGCCGCGCACGCCTCCACACCTTTCACGGGACAAGGCGGCGCGATGGCGCTCGAAGACGCGGTGCTGCTGGCGGAAATGCTGTCGCGCGACGTCGGCGTGGAGGCCACGCTGCGAGCCTTCGGTGAGGCACGCTATCCCCTGTGCAAGTTCGTGCAGGACACCTCGCGCAAAGTCGGCGAGACCGGGGCGCAGGAAGACGCGGCCAGCCTGAGGGCGCGCAACGAGACGATGCGATGCAACGCACAGCGGCAGGTGAACGACTTCTACGCGCGGATGGATGCGCTACGCCTGCAATTGCCCGCGGCGGAGTCCTGCTGACATGCGGGGTTAAAGGCGCGGGCGCCTACGCGCGCCTCCCTGCGCGCAGACACGAACCTCTCGCAGCCCTCGCGATAATGGTCGATGAACTCGATCACCCTTTCGAGGTGGCGCCTGTCTCCCGGACGCATACCTGCTCACCAGTCGTTAGCGGAGCGCGTTAAGTCGCCTACTGAGCCCTGGGCGAATGACAACGAAGGGTTGAAGCGGCCGGCCGCTACCTGCCGGCCACCGTCCCTTGCCGGCCAAATGGATCCCTCCCGGAGATGGCCCCACTCGACAGCGGCGACTTGGGATCCGGGCAGTGAAGAGATAGCAGACGCTCTCTACCAGGAGTGAGCAGCGGTGGGAAGGCTCACTCCCGCCGGCGGGTGACTGAGAGAATCCGCCAGCCATGGTCACTGGACCACGTAGCGTCCCGGCCGGTGGTTGGTTGCCAGCACGAAGTTGAGGACAACGGCACCGAGAATTGAGAGGGCGACGCGCGGCCATGGAACGGTCAGCAGTGCCGCTGCGACGATCGCCGCATCCACCGCCATCTGAATATGGCCAGCACGCCAGTTGAGCCGTTCCTGAAGCACGAGCGCAAGGATGCCCACACCACCGAGGCTTGCCCTGTGCCGGAACAGGATCAGGAATCCGTTGCCCAGTAGTGCGCCTCCCAGTGTCGCGGCAAGCGTCGGATCGAGCGTGGCGAAGCTGAGCCAGCGCGGCAGCAAGTCGGCTTCGACGGAAAGCAGCAGCACGGCCACAAACGTCCGGAAGGTGAACGTCCTGCCCATGTATTTCCACGCAAGCCAGTAGAAAGGCAAGTTGAGGATGATGAACGCCAGGCTGAATGGCACGCCGCCGAGGTAATGGGCAAGGAATGCCAGACCAGCCGTACCGCCGGACAGCAAACCTGCCTGCTTGAACATGGTTACCGCCAGTGCGACAAGCAGCGTGCCTATCAGCAGTGCCTGCAAGTTCTCGATGGGAGTGTGTCGGGCGATTGCAGGCTTCATGGCGGGGGGCGAAGGCAGCTTCGAGAGCTGCCCATCAGGATGAGTCGGACGCGCGTCGGGCTACGACTGGCAAAGTGTAGCGGCGCTGGACGAGGCCTCGCATGATCCTGGTCAAGTGTCAGCCGCCAAGCTACAGGTTCGTCCAGCACCGACTGCGTCGTCCGGCCGATCGTCGCCGGACTGTCTCGAAGCAAACTGCCGCGAACCATGCTGCATAAAGCACTTTAATGAGCCCTCCTCGATCCGATTCCAATGCGTGCGACGCGACCCTAGCGCCCGTCCTCGACTGGTCGACAGGCATTGGCTGCCACTGAGCTTTTCCTTATGTCGGCAACTACTTGCGGCGCCGGAGGCACCTCGCGTACCTCACTGTAGACATCGACCATCATGACCGGGCATGTCGGACACGCAACCTCCATATGTTCAAAAATTTCGAACATCTCCTTGATTATGGCTCCCCCTTGCCGACGGCATCCAACCTATCATCCTTCCCACCAAGAGGAATTACAGATTCACACGGTTTGATGATCTTCCTCTAACCAACCCTGGAGCCCCTACAAATGAACTCGACCATCACCCGTCTTTACCCCGCCGGCCGTGCCCTGCTTGGCGTGCTGTTCCTGCTCTCCGGCATCTTCAAGATTGTCGGCTTCGCCGGGGTTGCCGCCTGGATGGCCAGCGCCGGTCTGCCACTCGCAAGCGTCCTGCTCGTCATGACCATCGCGGTCGAGGTCGGCGGCGGTCTGACCCTGATCACCGGCTGGAACGCACGCTGGGGCGCCCTGGTGCTGGCGCTGTTCCTGGTGCCCGTCAGCCTGGTCTTCCATGGCTTCTGGAGTGCCGACGTCGCGAACTACCAGAACCAGTTCAATCACTTCTTCAAGAACATTGCCATCCTCGGTGGCATGCTGGTTGTATTTTCGATGGAATCTGCACGCGCGCAGGTCAAGGCGCAATAAGCGGTCGGCGGGAGTTGGCTCATCGGAGCCGACTCCCTGTCGTCACGACGATGGACTGTCTGCATACAACTAACGCGAATGGTGCACTGATGTAACCGTAAGCTTCTGAAATGATCGGTAGCTACGTTGCTTTGCCTTCGGCTCACGCGGTCCTACTCCCTGCAGACGCGGGCGTTCGAACTCTGCTTTCGGTTGGGCTTGCTCGCAAACCCGAAGCGCTCCGGCCGCGGCGGCAACCCGGCTGCTGACCGGCAATTCGGCCGGCCAGCTTTGTCCCGATCCGTCAAGCCGGTGGCATCTGGGATCAAGCGCAACATGGAAAAGCCGCTCACAATAAGTCCCACGATGTATCGACTCAAGGAGGAATCGTGGATCTCAAATTGGCCGGCAAGCGCGCCATCGTCACCGGTGGCAGCCGCGGTATTGGCAAGGCAATCGCGCGCCACCTCGCCCAGGAGGGGGTAGATCTCGTTCTCGCCGCACGGGGGCAGGCAGCACTGGAGGCGACAGCGGCCGAACTCGCGGCCCAGACGGGACGCCGCGTCGTGGCACTGACAGTCGACACCGCCAGCCAGGCGTCCGTCGACGCCATGGTGGAACAGGCCATCGGTGCCTTGGGGGGCATCGATATCCTGATCAACGCGGCGGCACTGCCTGGCGGCATTTCACCAGCGACGGCGCTGGAACAGATCGTCGATGCGGAGGCGCTGGAAGACATCAACATCAAGGTCATTGGCTACCTGCGCACGGCACGCGCGCTTGCGCCGCACCTGATCGCCAATGGCTGGGGCCGGATCATCAACATCGGTGGCCTGGCCATCTATCGCACCGGCCGGCCCGTGGCGACCCTGCGCAACGTGGGCGTCGCGGCTATCACCAAGAGCATGGCCGACGAACTGGGCCCGAAGGGCATCAACGTCACCGCCGTCCATCCGGGCGCCACCCGCACGGAGCAGACGGACCCCGCCACCGAGGCGCGCGTCGCAACGTGGAACACCCTTGGCCGCATCGTCGATGCCGGCGAGGTGGCAAACGTCGTGACATTCCTCGCCTCACCGCTGAGCGTTGCCATCAACGGCGCTGCCATCCCGGTAGGTGGCGGGCTGCCGGGCGAGATTCACTATTGAGAGCGACGCTGACTGCTACCCTTCTGCTCTCCTGTCACGCCGCCGCCAGGCCGACACGCTGAAGCCGAAGCGAGCGCAGAACCATCTGGAAAAGGCGCTCAACGAAGAAAAGCCGAGCAGGACTGCCACGTCCGATAAGGGCCGTTCGCCTTGCCTGACATAGCGTGAAACCAGTTCGAGCCTGACTTCGTCGACGATAGACTGGTAGTTCTGCCCGTGGCGCGCGAGGTGGCGATGCACCGTCTTCCGGTCGATGCCGAGTTGCTCGGCCACGCGCTCCGCCCCGCACTCTCCAGACGGGAGCAGGGCATACACCAGTTTCCTCACTTTGTCGGGCATGGTGTCGTCTGATCGCGCCAGCTTGGCGTCGAGGAATTCGCGCGCATGACGGGCCAGCGCCGGGTCATAGGCCGGGCCTGGCACGTCGAGGTCGGTGGCTGACAGCACGATGCCATTGAAATCCTGCCGGAAGCGGACGGGCACGCCAAACAGGCGCCGGTGGGTGGCCAGGCTTGACGGTGCCTCGTGGGTGAACATGACGCTGCGCGGCTTCCATGCCGGCCCGAACAGCAGGCGTAGCAAGCGGAACCACAGGCAGACAACAAGTTCCGTCGATTGCCGCGTGGACCCTCGCACGCTCACCAGGAACTCAAGCCGGATGAGCGCAGTCTCGCCCACTTCCTCGATCCGCAGGTCCAGCGCCTCGTTCAGCAGGCGGATATAACGCGCCATCGCTTCAAGCGCCGTGCGCAGCGTCGCCTCCTCGCGCATCACGATGGACAGTGGCCCCAGGCTGGCAAGCGGCCGTGCTTCCGCCACGCGCAGGCCAAAGTCCTCCAGCCCGGCCAGCCGGGCCGACTCCTCCAGCAACTGCATCACCGACTTCGTCGGGACGCGGATATCCGGGTCGACCAGGACCGTGGGACTGATGCCGGCCTGCCGGAGCTGTCGGTAGGGATCCAGGCCTGCCTTCAGGGCCACATCGACGAAGTTCGTCAGGCTTGCGTGTTGCAGTAGCGTCGACATAGGAATTACCCGGAGTGCCCCAAAAGGTAAAGTTCCTGCCCCAGAATGTCAACTAGCCGGACACACCTTCTCCAATACTGGCCCGCATGCCGTGACGCATGACCCATGCAGCGCGCAACGGAAACCCGAAACGGAGAAAGAGATGCCCCACGCAATTCGCATGCACGAGACCGGTGGACCGGAAGTCCTTCGCTGGGAAACGGTTGAAGTCGGCGACCCCCGCCCGGGCGAGGTGAGACTGCGCCATGAAGCGGTCGGACTCAACTTCGCCGACACCTATTTCCGCTCGGGCCTTTATCCCATGCCGCTTCCGTCCGGCATGGGCGTGGAAGCCGCCGGCATCGTGGAGGCCGTCGGGAAGGGCGTCATGAACGTCACGGTTGGAGACCGCGTCACGTACACCGGCTTCCTCAACACCATCGGCGCCTACAGCACCGAGCGCCTCGTGCCGGCCGCGCCGCTGATCCGGCTGCCGGACGGCATCTCCTGCGAGACCGCGGCGGCCATGACGATGCGGGGCCTGACGTCGTCCTACCTGATGCGCCGGATCTACAATTTCAAGCCGGGCGACACCATCCTCTTGCACGCGGCGGCGGGCGGCGTGGGCCTGATCGTCTCCCAGTGGGCCAGGCTGCTCGGCCTGACGGTGATCGGCACCGTGTCGAGCGAGGCGAAGGCCGAGATCGCGCGCACGCACGGCTGCGACCATGTCATCAACTACAGCCACGAGGACGTGGCCAGGCGCGTGCGCGCGCTTACCGACGGCGTGGGGGTCAACGTCGTGTTCGACAGCGTGGGCAAGGACACCTTCGATGCCTCGCTGGACTCGGTCAAGCGGCGCGGCCTGATGGTGTGTCTCGGCACTGCATCCGGTCCGTTCCCGCTCTTCAACCCGCAGATCCTGGCAACCAAGGGCTCGCCCTACCTCACCCGTCCCGCCCTGGCCGACTACATCGTCGACCATGCCGAGCGCGACGCGCTCGCGGGCGAGCTGTTCGGCCACGTCGCCGCAGGCCGGATCCGGATCGAGATCAACCAGCGCTACGCACTCCAGGACGCCGCGCAGGCGCACCGCGACCTGGAGGCGCGCAAGACCACCGGTTCGTCGATCTTTACCGTGTAACGGGGGCCCCCATGCGCGTCGAGCCACTCACCTGCGCCATCGGCGCCGAACTGACCGGCATCAGCCTGGCCGATGCCATCCACGATGACGGGATGTTCGCCGCCATCCGCGAGGCGTTGTTCAGGCACCGCGTGCTGTTCCTGCGCGACCAGAACATCACGGCCGCCGGGCACGTGGCGTTTGCCCGCCGCTTCGGCGAGTTGGAGGACCATCCGGTTGCAGGCAGCGATCCCGAGCACCCCGGGCTTGTCCGGATCTACAAGAACCCCGACCAGCCCAGTCCGCGCTACGAGAATGCCTGGCACACAGATGCCACCTGGCGCGAAGCGCCGCCGCTTGCCAGCATCCTGCGCTGCCGGGAGTGTCCGCCGGTGGGCGGAGACACGATGTGGGCCAACATGGTGCTCGCCTACGAGAACCTGCCTGCCCACGTCAAGGAACAGATCTCGGACCTGCGGGCACGCCACAGCATCGAGGCCAGCTTCGGCGCAGGCATGCCGATCGAGAAACGCCTGGCACTGAAGACCCAGTATCCCGACGCCGAGCATCCGGTCGTGCGGACCCATCCCGAAACCGGCGAGAAGGTGCTCTTCGTCAACGGCTTTACCACGCACTTCACCAACTTCCATACGCCCCAGCGCGTGCGCTTCGGGCAGGACCTCAACCAGGGCGGGGCCGAGCTGCTGCGCTACCTGATCAGCCAGGCCTATATCCCGGAGCACCAGGTGCGCTGGCGCTGGACCAAGGACAGCGTGGCGATCTGGGACAACCGCTCGACCCAGCACTACGCCGTCATGGACTATCCGCCGTGCCATCGCCGGATGGACCGCGCAACCGTCATCGG
Source organism: Ralstonia pickettii DTP0602 (assembly GCA_000471925.1). Lineage (NCBI taxonomy): Bacteria > Pseudomonadati > Pseudomonadota > Betaproteobacteria > Burkholderiales > Burkholderiaceae > Ralstonia > Ralstonia pickettii. Next base: position 173,494 of record CP006669.1, on the reverse strand, counting down.
CGACCGCCCGTATTGAGCGGGCCCGACACCGTAGCAGCCCAAGGAGTTACCAACCGTGAGCCATACCGATCCCATCCTGCTCAAACACAAGGTAGCCGTCATCACCGGCGCCGGCCGCGGCATTGGCCGTGCCATCGCACTGGCCTATGCGCGCGCAGGAGCCACCGTGGTTTGCAGCGCACGTGGCGAGGCAGAGATCGCCCTGACGGCGAGCAAGATCCGCGAAGCAGGCGGCCGTGCCATTGCCCAGAGCGCCGACGTTGGCGATTACGAGGCAGTGGCCGCCCTGTTCCGGCGCGCCAGCGACGAATTCGGCGGGGTCGACATCGTCGTCGCCAACGCCGGCGTCGCGACGGAGTTGCGACCGATCGCCGACAGCGATCCGGCACTCTGGCGCAAAACCATCGATATCAACCTGACGGGCGCCTACCACACCGCCCACGCGGCCATCCCCCACCTGCGCCGGCGCCGCGCCGGCAAGATCATCATGATCGGATCCGGCCAGCGCAACCGCCCCGCTCCGGGCTTCTCAGCCTACTCGTGCTCCAAAAGCGGCCTGTGGATGCTCACCCAGTCCCTCGCTGTCGAATTGCAGGAGCTCAACATCAGCGTCAACGAACTGATCCCCGGGCCGGTCAGGACGGAGCTCACGCGCGACGCCACGATGCCGCCCGGCGAGTGGGTCAAGGAGCCGGAGGACGTCGTTCCCCTCGCCCTGTTCCTGGCCAGCATGCCCGATGTCGGCCCCAGCGCGCAGAGCTACAGCCTCATGCGCCGCGCCTGAGGCCCGCGACACAGTGCACAGCGCCCATCCCACACATTCCATTTCCAACGAGGAGACACAGCAATGCAGCAACTACCTCTCGCGTCCGCGCACGCGGCCGGCACGGCGGACCACAGCAAGCTGGCCGGCCGGGTCGCCCTGGTCACCGGTGCCGGGCGCGGCCTCGGCGGTGCCATCGCCCGGCACCTCGGCACCGCCGGCGCGAAAGTCGTCATCTGTGACGTCGACATGCCCGCGCTGGAAGACACTCGCGCCGCCGTCGAGGCAACCGGTGCGGAGTGCCTGGCACTGCGCTGCGACATCTCCTCGAGCAGCGAAGTGGCGGACATGTTCGCCCGCATCGTCGAGCGCTTCGGCACCCTGCACGTGCTAGTGAACAATGCCGCGCGCGCGCCGACCACGGCCGCCGATGAAGTCCGGCGCAACAAGCACTATGCCTATATCACCACGCCGGTGCCGCGACAGTCCCTGGGCTTCACCAGCAACCTGACCGACGAGGAGTGGCTGCGCTACTGGGACGTGAACGTGCACGGGATGTTCTACTGCACCCGCCAGGCCCTGCGCCTGATGGAAGCACAGCGATATGGCCGGGTCATCAACCTGGCTTCCATCGCCGGGTACTCGACCATGAGTGCGCACAGCCCACACTACTGCGCCACCAAGGGCGCAGTCATCGCCTTTACGAAGTCCGTCGCGGCGGAAGTGGCGGGCGCCAACATCCTCGTCAACGCGCTGGCGCCGGGGGGCGTGGCGACGCCGTTCTTCGAGCAATACCTCGACAGCATCGGCGAGGAGGCAAAGCGCCGCTTCTGGCAGGTGATCCCCGCCGGCCGCTTCGGCACGATGGACGAATACGCGTCGATCGCGACGTTCCTGGCGGGAGATCACTACTTCGTCGGGCAGGTCATCAGCCCTAACGGCGGGGCGGTGATCTGAACCGGCACCGCGCGGCCGCAGTTTCATGGAGAGCTTTATGAACCGTCTGGTGCGCAGTGCAACCCTTTCCGGTTACCAGGAGGTGGCGCGCTCGGCGGGGCTCGACCCGCTGCCGCTCCTGGCCGAAGCCGGCATCCCCCGCAGCACGCTGGACTTCGCCGACAGCCTTATCTCCGCGAGTGCCGCCTGCCGTCTCCTTGAGAAGTCGGCAGCCGCTTCTGGCGCCGAGGACTTCGGCCTGCGCATGTGCGAGAGCCGCGAGATTTCGATCCTCGGACCGCTCGGCATGGTCGTGCGGGACTCCCCCACGCTGCGTGAGGCGCTGGCCGCCATGGTCCGCTACCTCGCGCTGCACAGCGAGGCGGCGCTCCTCGACTTCGAGGAGAACGAGAGCATCTTCGTGCTCCGCATGTACCTGTTGTTCGACGACATCGGGCCGACGCGGCAGGCCGACGAGATGGTGCTCGGCGCGCTGTACCGGGTGCTGCAGGAACTGCTCGGCCCGGCCTGGCGCGCGCGGCAGATCTGCCTGTCGCACAGTGCCCCCAGGCAGATGGCGACCCATCTGCGCATCTTCGGCAGCGCGGTGACCTTTGGCCACGACTTCAACGGGATCGTGTGCGATCGCAGGGACCTGGATGCCGTTCCGCCCGCCGCGCACCCGACCCTGGCCAGGTATGCGCGGGATTACCTGGACTCGCTGCTGGCGCGAACCAACCAGTCGCTCGCCGAAAAAGTCCGGCGGATGGTGTTCTCGCTGCTCAGGACCGGGAATTGCAGCATCGAACGGGTGGCCGTCCAGCTAGGCATCGACCGCCGCACCATCCATCGCAGGCTGCTGCTCGAAGGCATCACCTTCAGCGCCATCCTCGACGAGGTCCGCGCCGCGCTGGCCTTGCAATATCTCGGGCAGAGGGAGCGGCCGATCAGCTACGTCGCCGAACTGCTTGGCTTCTCCATGCACAGCGCGTTCACCCGCTGGTTTCGCGACCGCTTTGGCTGCAGCCCGAGCGTGTGGCGCGCGCAGGCAGGACCGACGCCAGCCCTGCCGCAGCAGGAACACCACGGCATCCGGGATCGCCTGCCAGGATGAGCCGTGGGCCTGCCGGCAGGATCAGGCAGCACCAGACATGCGGTCCAGCGCATCGAGGATGCGCGCGAATCGTCTTTGCACGCCCGCGCGCATGCGATTGGGCGTGAAGACATAGAACTCCCCGCGCACGATCGCCTCCAGCACCTGGTGCGCAACCGCCGCGGGCGGCTCTCCCGCGGCGATGCCCGCCTTCAACTGGTCGCTCGCATGGCGCGAGCGCTCGGCGATCGACGTCCTGACCGGCCCCGGGCAGAGGACGGAAACGCCGATGGCGGAGCCGGCGAGTTCCTGCTCGAGCGCCTCGGACAGCGCGACCACGCATGACTTCGTCGCCGCATAGGCGCCCATACGGATATCGCCGTTCACCCAGAAGCCGGCGCCTGAGGCCGTGTTGACGACATGGGCGGGCTCGCCGTGACTGCGCAGCAGTGGGACGAAATGGCGGATGCCGTGGATCACGCCGAACACGTTGACGCCAAAGACTCGCTGCCAGTCTTTCCCCGACAGTGACGCCAGCCCGCCGCTCATGTCGATGCCGGCATTGTTGAAGACGAGATGGATCCTGCCCAGGGCAGTCCCGAAGGCCGATGCCGCAGCACGGACGTCCGCCTCACACGATACGTCGAGAACGCGCGTGCAGATGCGCCTGCCTGTCACGGCCAGCCGCTCACGGGCCGCCTTCAGCCCGTGCGCGTCGACATCCGCGAGAGCGAGGTCAGCGCCGCGCTCCGCCAGTGCTTCGGCGAGCGCCAGGCCGATGCCCGACGCGGCGCCAGTGATGATGGCCGCCTTGCCGCGGAAATCCGTGATGCCCGTGCGGGCGAGTGCGACTTGCGCGTCGCCGGGCGCGCGCGGTTCGCCGTGTCGGGGGGCTGTCGGTTCGGGCATCATGGGCGAGTCGATGTTGTCTGCGGGAATCATGCCAAGGTCGGATCGGGAGACAGCCGGACGAGTTGCTTGCCGACGTTTCTTCCGCTGAACAGCCGGTTCAGGGCGGCCGGCGCCTGCCCGATGCCATCGACAATATCGACCCTGTACCGGAGCTCCCCGGCACGAATCCATTGCGCCAGGGCATCGACCGCCTCCGGGAACCGCGCACGGTAGTCGGAGACCAGGAAACCCTCGACCCGCGCCCGCTTCATGATGATGTTGCGGAACATCTTCGGGCTCCACCAGTCGCCTTGCGCGTTGTACGTGGAGATCATGCCGCATAGGGCGATGCGCGCGCCCACGTTCATCAGCGTCAGCACCGCGTCCATGGTGTCGCCGCCAACGTTCTCGAAGTCGACGTCGATGCCGTCCGGGCATGCCGCCCGCAGGTCGGCGAGCACGTTGCCCGCCTTGTAGTCGACGCAGGCATCGAGGCCGAATTCCTCCCTGACGAGGCGACACTTGTCGGCCCCGCCGGCGACGCCCACCACACGGCACCCCGCGATCCGGGCAATCTGTGCGGCGATCGAGCCGACGCCGCCCGCGGCCGCCGAGACGACGACGGTGTCGCCGGCCTTCGGACGGGCGACGTCGAGCATGCCGAAGTAGGCGGTCATGCCGGCGTTGCCCAGCACGCTCGCGAACGCGGACAGCGGCAGGTCGTACTCCAGCGAGATGCGCCGCGCGGTCCTGCTCACCGAGTACTCTTCCCAGGCCATGCCGCCCTCGACGACGTCTCCCGCCTTGAAGTCCGGATGGTTGGACTCGACGACAACGCCCATCGTGCCGCCGCGCATGACCTCGCCGATCGCCACCGGCGGCATGTACTGGTCGATATGGCTCATCCAGACCCGGTTGGTCGGCGCCACCATCAAGTAGATGTTGCGCACCAGGATCTCGCCGTCGCCGGGCACCGGTAGCGGCGTCTCGACGAGTTCCAGGTCTCCCTCGCTGAGGTCGCCGACCGGGCGGTGCCTGAGTACCCAACGTCGATTCATCGTTTTCATCAAATTCCTCCAGGCCGGGACTGGCGTCCCGGCAATGACAAGATTGTGGCGAATTAGTCCTGCACCGCCCCATAGACGACGTTGCGCAGGAATGCCCGATACCAGGCGCGCGTGGCGATGTCGTTTTCCTGGAGCATCAGGACCGCGATCAGCTCCTCCCGGGGATCGGCCCAGAAGTAGGTCCCGAGCGCTCCGCCCCAGAAAAAATCGCCGTTCGAACCTGGCACGGGGCACAGGCCTGCGGCGTGCCGCACGCCGACGCCGAGCCCATAGCCCTGCCCCAACTCGGGCAATGGCGCGTTGATGCCCAGCCCCTGGGTCGAGCCGCCGTGGCCGACGCCCGCCGGCAGGTGGTCACAGAGCATCAGCTCGACGCTCTTGCGCGAGAGCAAGCGCACGCCGTCGAGCATGCCGCCGTTCAGCAGCATCTGGCAAAAGCGCGCGTAGTCCCCGGCTGTCGACAACAGGCCGGCGCCGCCGGAATGCCAACGGGGCGGATTGCGCTCGTCATAGTCAAATAAGGCAGCGGGCGCGCCGCCACGCTGCCGCAATGGCAGCGCAAGGCCCGCTCCCGCCTGTGCGGCCAGCCGGAAGCCGGTCGCGTGCATGCGCAGCGGACCGGTCACGCGATCGGCGATGAAGCGCTCGAGGTCCATGCCGGACACGATCTCGATGACGCGCCCCAGCACATCGGTGGACATGCCGTACTCGAATGCGGTCCCTGGCTGGCATTGCAGCGGCAGGGTTGCCAGCGTTGCCACCATCCCGGCATTGGTCTGGCCGGGATGCATGAGATCGCTGTCGCGATACCGCCGCTGCACCAACGAATCGCCGAACTGCCCGTAGGTAAGGCCTGACGTGTGTCGGAACAGGTCATGCACGGTGATCGAGCGGGACAGCGGCTCCAGCATCAGGCTCCGTTGCCCTGTACGCGTGTCGACGTGCTCGACGCCAACCTCCAGGCCGCCAAATTCCGGGATATACCGCTCGACCGGATCGCACAGCGCCAGCCGGCCCTCTTCCACCAGCGTCAGCGCCGCCACGCTGACGACCGGGCGCGTCATCGCCGCGATCCGGAAGACCGAATGGCGCTGCATCATGCGCGCCGGATCGTCCCGCTCCTCGAAGCCAGCCGCCTCGTACCAGGCGACTCGCCCTTTCCTCGCCACAAGCACGACCGCGCCGGGGATCATTCCCTGGTCAATATCGCGATGGAGCACCGAAGCGATCGCCTGCAGCCGGCACGAAGAAAGCCCGACATCTTCCGGCGAGTGGGCCGGCTCCAGCGGCCAGGATGAAGAACGCAAGACAGGCTCCTTGATTCGTCGATGCACGCTGCCCTGCGGTGGGGCGGCTCACATCGTTAGGGATGTGTGGCGATTCTAGAAAGCGCTTAGGGTTGACCGGTTGATGCCCGGGGTCATCGCCTTGACCATTCGGGACAGCGGAAAAAGCCGGCGCTACGCGGATGGGATGGCGCTGCGGCACGCCATCAGCGACGGACGCAGCAAAGCGCAGAGCGCTAACGGTCGGTCCGGACCGGGTCCGGGCCGTTGCTCGCATCAGGGCAGGATGTGGTAAGTCTTGACGATGCCGGCATTGCGCTCGTACTCGGTCCGCAATCCCTGGCCAAGCTGCGCGGGAGTCTGGGCAGGCATCTGCTCGAAGCCGAGGGAGGCGACCCGGTCCCGCACCTTGGGCGTCGACGCCGCCTTGTCGACTGCTGCCTGGATTTTCTGCACCAGTTCTGCCGGGACGTGGGAGGAGACGAAAACACCGGCCCAGTTGCTGAAGTCCAGGTCCGAATAGCCCAGTTCGGTGAAGGTCGGCACCTGGGGCAGCAGGGGCGACCGCTCCTTCGATGCGATCGCGAATGCCTGCAACTTGCCGGCCCGGATCATCGGCAAGGAGGACACCATGCCGTCGTACATGACGGCGATCTGCCCGCCCATCACCTGGGCCAGCGCCGGCGGGGAGCCGGCGAACGGCACGTGCTGCAGGTCCATGCCAGACTTCTGGTTCATGATGACACCGGCATAGTGGGCGACCGTGCCTGCGCTGTAGGTGGCGAAGCTCAGCTTGCCCGGGTTGTCCTTCACGTAGCGGATCAGGCCCTGCAGGTCCCTGGGCGGCAGGCTGGTCGAACCGACCAGCACCAGGCGCGCCTTGCCGACCGCCGCGACAGGCTTCACGTCCTGCATGGGATCGAACGAGACCTTCATCACATGCGGGATCTCGGTCAGCACGTTGGTGGTCGCAACCAGGATGGTCTGCCCGTCAGCCGGCGCCGATAGCAGGGTATTGATGGCAATGCCGCCTCCGGCACCGGGCTTGTTGTCGACCACCACGGCCTGGCCAAGGTCTGTCGTCAGTTGATCGGACAGCACACGGGCCAGCACATCCATGGACCCGCCGGCGGGCGCCGGTACGAGGATCCTGACTGGCTTGGTGGTCCATGCCATCGCAGCGGGCATGGCCAGGGCCGTGACGGCGGCGACGGCGACCATGCGGATCCGGGAGAAGGCGCGGCAATGTTGCATGAGTAACTCCGTAGTCGATACAGTGTGTAGAACGTCCTTGGCCCCGGTAATGTGCGGCAAGTTCCAATACATGGACGGGATCGGGAACAGGGCGGCGTCGTAGCTGTGCTCGTGTCCGAGCCCGACCGCGGATACGCCTTCCCCGGCCAGGCCTACACGTCAAGCCACGACGCGCAGCGGCAGGTTCCTCTGCCCCGTCGCCCGGTTGGGCGCCATGCCATTGGCGGCCAACGTCTCGTCGGCGCTGTCGTACCAGGTGCCGATACGGTAGATCTCGCGGGCTTCCTTGCCCGAGGCGATCGCGCGGCCCAGTTCCTTGGCCACGCGCACGCACTGCTCGATCTGCTGCACGGAGGTCATGCGGTTGCCGTGCTGGTCGATGATGGTGTCCTCGATGCCGCAGCGCGGGTGCAGGCCCATCGACATCGCCATCATGTTGAACGGCAGCACGTTCTTCAGCAGCGATTCCGCGGTCAGCGTGCAACCGTCCGGCGCGCGGTGGACGAAGTTGAAGAAGTTGAACGGGTTGGGGCCGTCGAAGCCGCCGCCGATGCCGATCCAGGTCAGGTTCAGCGGGCCCTTGTAGATGCCGCCGCGCACCATGCGGTCCAGCGTCTCCATGGCGTGGATGCCGGTGAGCTGGAAGTGGGGCTGGATGCCCGAAGCCTGCAGGCGGCGCAGGTGCTCCTCCACCCAGCCCGGGCCAGCCGGCACAGTCATCTCGCGGTAAGCCGCCTGGTAGGCCGGAAGTTCGAGCGATGTACCCTTCAGGTATTCCGGGTACAGCAGCTCCATGATGTTCATCTGCGTGGTGTTGATCGCCACGGTGACTTGGTCCGGCTTCGGATCCAGCTCAGCCAGCATGTGGCGGGTGTCGTCCGACAGCCACTGGGCTGCCTGGCCTTCGTCTTCCGGCGCGAAGGAGATCGAGCCGCCCACCTGGATGATCATGTCGGGCACCGCGGCGCGCACGCCCGCGATCAGCTCGTTGAACTTGGACAGGCGCTTGGAGCCCTTTCCATCCAGTTCGCGCACGTGCAGGTGCAGCACGGTGGCGCCGGCGTTGTAGCAATCGACGGCCTTTTGGACCTGCTCTTCCATCGTCACCGGAATGTCTTCCGGGAAATCCTCCGGCATCCATTCGGGGCCGTACGGGGCCACGGTGATGACCACCTTGTCCTGGTTTTCGGGGTGCAGGGAATCGTCGAGAAATTGCATATATGTTCCAGATGTCGGTTTAACTGCTGCAGACCGGTGACGCGGCTTTTGCACTACCAAGGAAATCGAGTTCCACTGCAAAAATAGCCGTCAATGGCGCCAGGAGATTTGACAAGCCGGGACGTTCGCTTGACATTTCGGGGCGGCAAGGGAAAACACGAAGGCGGCTGCGGACGCGGCGCCTTGCAATGGGCCTTTAGCACGGCTCGTGGTACACGGGGCGAGGATGGCAGGCGGGACAAAGGAGGTCGGTCCAGTAGCGCCGCGGCGTCGCCCTGACGGCCGGAAGTGGCGGGATCCCCAGCATCTGAATCCATACCGAACGATCCCAGGGGAGCGTCAAATACCGCGATTTTCGCCGCTGGCGATATTGCTGTGGAATTGCATGTACGTCTCGCTCACCGCATCACGCAGCGGCGTGCGCGGGTGGCGGCCGATCAGGCCTTCCTGCGCAGTAGTGTCATATTCAGCGCGAAGGAGGGGCGGAGGTCCGCCGCAGGTCAGCGATCGCCGCGGATCACTGCTACGCGCGACGACTCAGAGTCACTCATTAGCAGGCGCAGGCGGCGCACGTCGGAGCTCGCGTCGAAGGCGACTATGGGCACCGAGAAGACAGTGAGCAACCGTTGGCCTAAGTCCTATTTCGGTCGGAAGGCTTGGCCGATGACCGTTCATCAGACTTGCTCCGAGAAACCCCGCCCTTCAGGGCCTTCAGGGCGGGGAGTGAAAGGAGCGCCGCCGACAGGCGGCATTCCCAAGTTAGAATGGCCGGCATGCTTCTCGTCTATCGCTACCGGGTGAAGTCGCTGAACGGCCTGCTCAATCAGCAGAGCCGCGTAGTGAACTACGTCTGGAACTTCTGCAATGATACGCAGAAGCACGCGCTCAAATGGGGCAAAAAATGGCCTACGGGCTTCGATCTGAACGTGCTGACGACCGGCAGCAGCAAGGAGCTCGGCATCCATTCGGGTACCGTCAATGCGGTTTGCGAGCAGTACGCCAAGTCGCGTAGCCAGCATCGCCGGGCCTATTTGCGCTATCGCGGCCGCAGATCCCTCGGCTGGGTGCCGCTCAAGGGCCGGGATCTCAAGCGCTCGGGCGACGCATTCCGCTTTGCCGGCAGCACATTTCGCGTGTTCAACTCGAGGCCCCTTCCCGAGGGCAAGATCAAGGACGGCACGAATTTCTCGCGCGACGCCCGGGGCAATTGGTTCCTGAACATCGTGATTGAAGTTGCCGACACTCAGGCCCGCTGCCCGGAACGCGGCGTCGGCATCGATCTGGGCTTGAAGGACCTTGCCACACTCTCCACCGGCGAGAAGATCGGGAATCCGCGCCACCTTGGCCAACTTGAGCAAGCCCTTGCCAAAGCGCAGCGTGCGCGCAAGAAACGACAGGCCACCAACGTCCACGCGCGCATCACCAATGCGCGGCGTGACTTCCTGCACAAGCTCTCGCATCGCATCGTGCGGGACTTCGACTACATCGCGGTGGGTAATGTGAATGCCGCCAGCCTCGCCAGAACCAGCATGGCGAAGTCCGTCCTCGATGCAGGCTGGTCGTCCTTCCGCACAATGCTCGCGTACAAGGCGATTGCGCATGGCGCGTGGTACGAGGAAGTCGACGAACGTTTCACCACCCAGGTCTGCTCTTCGTGTGACACGATGCCGCCGGAGAGGCCGAAAGGTATCGCAGACCTTGGAATAAGGCAGTGGGTATGCAGTCGATGCGGTGCTGTACATGATCGCGATGTGAACGCTGCGCTAAATATCCTTGCCCGATCGGGACATCGATCGCCTGCAGAGGGAATCTCCTCCCTTTTTAGGGAGGAGAGGATGTCAAGGCCGGTAAGTGATCGTGGCAGGTAGCCGGCTGGCTACTACAGGTAGAGGTCGTTTCTGGGCACTTGAGCTTGCGCGATCGTCCTTACGCTGGGTAATCAGATCTGGGCGCACCAACTACCGACCCTCTATCGATGAAGGGCGCAATGCTTCTCGCACGGGGCCGCTGCTTTTCTACATGCGGCAAGCGCAAATGGCAGCTTCCGGCTGTCGTTGGGGAGCGGCTTCCGCCTGGGCGGCCATGGACGGTCCACGTATCCATCGCTGGTCCGCGGGCGTACTTACATTCTCAGCCCCGCCCGAAATATGGCGAAAAAGTCTCTAATGTAGGGATATCTACATCGTTGAAATGCGAGCTATGGCCCTCTAACATGCGCTCATGACTGCGTTCACCGATTCCTGGGCTTTGCTGATCGTCACGCTACCAACCTCCGGCGCCACCGCCCGGATGCGGATCTGGCGCGCGATCAAGACAATTGGTTGCGCCGCACTGCGTGACGGCGCCTACCTTTTGCCCGCAGGTGATGAGCAAATCGCCCAGTTGCGCGAGCTGGCCGACGAGGCCCGCCAGGAAGACGGCCAGGCCTGGCTTTTGAATGTCCGCGCCGCCAATCCGGAGGAAGAGACCGCTTTCCGGGCGTTGTTCGACCGCAGCGCTGACTATGCCGAACTTCAGGCTGCCCTGTCAGATGCGCGCAAGTCGCTTTCCGATCAAAGCAGCGCCGAACTCAATCGCCTGCTGCGCCGTCACGGACGTGCCTACGCAGCGATCCGCACGATCGACTTCTTCCCCAATGAGGTGTCGACCCGTGCCGAAGCCCAATGGAATGACTTCAGCCGCGCCATCGAGACCATCCAGTCTCCGGGCGAACCGCAGGCGCTCACGCGAGCAATCGCTCGTAGGGATCCTGCCCAGTATCAAGGGCGGCTTTGGGCCACGCGCCGCCACCTCTGGGTGGATCGCGTGGCAAGCGCCTGGCTGATCCAGCGCTTCATCGATCCCCACGCCCGGTTCCTGTGGCTGGGAAGCCCCGCCGATTGCCCTGACGATGCGCTGGGCTTCGATTTCGACGACGCGACCTTCACGCATGTGGGCGAGCGCGTTTCATTTGAAGTGCTGCTGTCGAGCTTCGGCCTCGAGTCCGACCGCGGGCTTAGCCGGCTCGGCACCATGGTCCATGCGCTGGACATTGGCGGCATTTCGGTACCGGAAGCCAGCGGCTTTGAAGCCATGCTGGCCGGCGCACGAGCGCGCCTGGCGGACGACGACGCGCTGCTGGCGGAAATCGGCACGGTGCTGGATTCGCTTTACGCACACTTCTCCACCAACAAAAAGCCCTGACTTCAACCTTCGTCCAAGATCCCGTTATGAATCGCATGCAACAAGCCGGCATGGCTCCGCCGGACGTCTCGGAACGGCCCGCCTACACCCTCTGGCAACTCGTGCTCTATTTCCTTCGCCTGGGCACGTTCGGCTTTGGCGGGCCCGTCGCGCTGGCCGGCTATATGCACCGCGACCTCGTGGAGCGGCGAGGCTGGATCAGCGATGGCGACTATAAGGAAGGCATAGCGCTCGCACAACTGGCGCCCGGGCCGATGGCAGCGCAACTGGCGATCTACCTCGGCTACGTCCACTATCGAGTCCTCGGTGCCACGCTGATCGGCCTGGCATTCGTGCTGCCGTCGTTCCTGATGGTGCTGGCGCTAGGCTGGGCCTATGTCCGGTTTGGCGGGCTGACCTGGATGCAATCCGTGTTCTATGGCGTGGGCGCCGCCGTCATCGGCATCATCGCCATCAGCGCCTACAAGCTGACGACAAAGAGCGTGGGCAAGGACAAACTGCTGTGGGCAATTTACCTGGTGCTGGCTGCAGTGACCATCGTCACAGAGTCCGAAATCGCCTGGCTGTTCGTGGCAGCCGGCGTGCTTGCCTGGTTTTGGCGCGCCCCACCCAAATGGCTGCGCCAGGGTGGCGCCAATGCGCTCGCGGTCACGCAGGTACCGGCCGCGAGCGGCCTGCTGAGCACGCTGGACTGGCCGCTACTCACTCAGATCGGCGTGTTCTTTGCCAAGGCAGGCGCCTTTGTCTTCGGCTCTGGACTCGCCATCGTGCCATTCCTCTACGGCGGTGTCGTGACGGAACATCACTGGCTCAACGACAAGCAATTCGTCGATGCGGTAGCCGTGGCCATGATCACGCCTGGCCCGGTGGTCATCACGGTCGGCTTCATCGGTTACCTGGTGGCCGGGCTGCCCGGCGCCTGCGTGGCGGCACTTGCGACCTTTCTACCCTGCTACCTGTTCACGGTACTGCCGGCCCCTTACTTCAAGAAGTACGGAAAGCTGCCGGGCATCCTGGCCTTTGTCGATGGCGTCACGGCGGCTGCGATTGGCGCCATCACCGGTGCAGTGTTCGTACTGGCCAAGCGCTCGATTGTCGACGTTCCGACCATCCTGCTGGCGCTGGGCACGGTCGCGTTGCTGCTGAAATTCAAGAAGCTGCCTGAGCCAGTCATCATCATCTGCGCCGCGCTGATCGGCCTTGCCATTTATCCGGTGCTGCATCACTGAACCACACGAACCAGGGGACACCATGAGTTACGAAATGAAACCACTGGCATGCGATCCCGCCCGGCTTTCGGGCCTGTCGGAGAAACTGATCGTCAGCCATTACGAAAACAACTATGGCGGCGCGGTGAAGCGACTGAATGCGATTACCGCAGAGCTGTCAACACTCGACGTTGCAGCCACACCGGTCTTTGTGCTGAACGGCCTGAAGCGCGAAGAACTGATTGCAACGAACTCCATGATCCTGCATGAGGTGTACTTCGACAGCCTCGGCGACGGCGGCAGTCTAGGCGGCGAACTGGAAGCGGCGCTCGTGCGCGATTTCGGCTCTGTCGCGCGCTGGCGAGCGGAGTTCACCGCCATGGGCAAGGCACTTGGCGGCGGCTCGGGCTGGGTACTGCTGACTTACTCCCCGCGCGACGCTCGGCTGGTCAACCAGTGGGCTTCTGACCACGCCCATACGCTGGCTGGCGCGACGCCGATCCTGGCGCTGGATATGTACGAGCACTCCTACCACATGGACTATGGTGCGAAAGCCGCGGCCTATGTCGATGCGTTCATGCAGAACATCAATTGGGCAAGGGTCGCCGATCGCTTCGGAGGGGTGAGCAAATAGTCAGGGAGAATTCCGACCGCCTAGACCTAGCCTCACCTCGACGAACCAGAGCGGAGACCACCATGAAATGGATTACCCGGGAGCGCCCCAAGATCGACCGCATCGCTTGCCCGTGGCTCATCGCCCGGTTCATCGACGAGGCGCCGGAATTTCTCTATGTGCCCGCCGGCGACGTTTTGCGCGTGGCAGGCGAGACCGGCGCCATTCCCTATGACATCCCCGGGGTGGAGCTGTCGCATGCCGGTGAGCTATGCAGCTTTGATGCCTTCCTGGACAAGTACGGCCTGCCCGATCCCGCCTTGCGGCAACTGGCAGAGATCGTGCGCGGCGCCGATACGTCGAAGCTCGACCTGACGCCACAGTCCAGCGGACTCTATGCGATTTCCCTTGGCCTCTCGCAGGTGTATGCCGACGATCACGAGATGCTCGGCCATGGCATGGTGATGTACGACGCGCTCTATGCGTGGTGTCAGCACTGCCAAGCGGAGACCCACCGCTGGCCGCCGAAGATGCCTGCCTGAACGCTGCGCCCACCATCAGCCAGGAGTTGCCACATGAAGCCGATTCTCCTCATTGCATTATTGCTGGGGATGGCCATACCGGCCATGGGCGAGACCATCCTGTTCAGTCAGCAGCGCCCCGGCGTATTGCCCGCCGGTTGGGTGTGCGGCGTCACCGGGCACGGCAATCCGAATTGGACCATTGAACGCGACACGACGCGCCCAAACCTCGGCAATGTGCTCAGGCAATCGGGGTCCGGCGACTTCCCCTGGTGTGTGAAACAGGACGTTTCCCTGGCCGACGGCTTCGTGGAGGCGCGGTTCAAGCCCGTCGCCGGCCGCGAGGATCAAGCGGGTGGCGTCGTCTGGCGCTGGAAGGATGGGAACAACTACTATGTCGCCCGGGCCAATGCGCTGGAGGGTAATGTGTCGCTGTACTACACGACGGGCGGCCGCAGGCACACGATCCGCTATCGTGATGCGCCCGTTGCCCCCGGCATCTGGCATTTGCTGCACGTGGAATTTACCGGCCCGCGCATCCGGGTGGCGCTCGATGGCAAGCTGTACATCGACACCTCGGACGAGCATATCCCGGGCGCCGGTGCCATCGGAGTCTGGACCAAGGCGGACAGCGTGACCCTCTTTGATGCCATCTCGTTTGGCAGCAACGACACCAGATAAGGCGGCAGGCGCCATGTCAGGCTGCAATCCACGCAGCAGTCCGCCCTCGCCAACTGGCCTTGATGCCACACAGGCAAGTCAGGCTCGTCATGTTTGTGGATAAGGACCACCCCTTGAGCGCCAACAGTAGCTGGCTCGAACGCATCGCGCTGCCCTCCGGCGTTCACCCTGACGCCTTGCCGCTGCTTGCCGGCCGCGCGCTGCGTGGCATCTGTGATGGCTATACTGCGGTGCTGTTGCCGACCTACCTGCTGGCGCTTGGCTTCGATTCGATGGCAGTTGGGCTCATCAGCAGCGCAACGCTGATCGGCTCTGCCCTCGCCACGATCCTGATAGGGATCGTCGGACACCGCTACCCGCAACGCCGCTTGCTGATGCTGGCGGCTGCCCTGATGTTTGCGACTGGCCTGGGCTTTGCGGGCTTCTCCACGCTGTGGCCGCTTCTGGTGATTGCCTTCGTCGGCACGCTTAACCCTGGCTCCGGTGATGTCAGTGTCTTCCTGCCGTTGGAACACGCGCGGCTAGCGGAATCGGCATCGCCTGACACCCGGACAGCGCTGTTCGCCCGCTACGGCCTGATCGGCGCATTTTCATCCGCTTTGGGGGCACTGGCAGCGGCGATACCGGCATGGCTAGTCGAGCAATCCTGGCTGTCCTCGCTCGATGCGATGCGTCTGATGTTCGTCTTCTACGGGATCATAGGGCTGCTGCTGTGGCGTCTCTATGCGCGCGTACCTGTCACGCAGCCGCATGCAGCGGCGACCACGGCGACAACACCATTGGGTCCGTCCCGTCCGATCGTACTACGCCTGGCCATGCTGTTCAGCGTGGACGCGTTCGCGGGCGGGCTGGTCGTCAATTCGCTGCTGTCGCTGTGGCTGATGCAGCGTTTCGGCCTGAGTCCTGCCGCGACCGGCCAGTTCTTCTTCCTGGCAGGAATGCTGACGACGCTCTCCCAGCTCGCTGCGGTGCCGCTGGCGCGAAAGATCGGCCTGCTCAACACGATGGTGTTTACGCATATCCCGTCCAGCCTGTGCCTGATTGCAGCCGCCTTCGCGCCCACGCTGACACTTAGCCTGGCCTTGCTGCTGGCTCGCAGCGCGCTGTCGCAAATGGATGTGCCGACCCGGACGGCTTATGTGATGGCCGTTGTCACCCCGCCTGAACGGGCGGCGGCTGCAAGTCTGACCGCAGTGCCGCGCAGCCTGGCTGCGGCCCTCAGTCCTGCGCTCGCCGCCGCGTTGATGGCCTACGGCTATGCCAGCACGCCGCTGGTCGCCTGCGGCCTGCTGAAGATCTTCTACGACCTCGCGATGCTGCGCGCGTTCCGTCGGGTCAAGCCACTCAACTGACCATCGGAGCCGGATGTGGACCTACTGGACTGGATCACAGCAGTGCTGGCCGCGATCGTCGTTGTCGCAGCGCTGAAGTATCCGATCCATAGTGGTGGGAAAGGGACGACGAGGAGTCGTCGGATGATGAGGAGCGCTAGCCCGAAGTTCCATGGTGACGCTGCGGCTGCGGCGTCGCGAAGCCCTTTTCCCGATTGAGGAATCGGCTCATCGGGGGGCGTTCGATGCCCTCATTTTGTAGTCACTAAAAGTTCTTGACATTGGCGGGTTTTCTCCTATTCTGCTGGCTATGCCAGCACGAAACGGAACCGCTCACGTCGTTACGACGACCCGCAAGTACAAGGACCAGATCTATCGCACCCACCTGTTGCGGCGCAGTTACCGCGAGGACGGCGTGGTCAAGAACGAGACGCTGGGCAACCTGTCCCACTTGCCCGAGGCACTGATCGAGATCATCCGCCGCTCACTCAAGGGCGAGACCTTCGTGCCGCTGGGCGAGGCGTTCGAGGTGACACGCTCGCGCGCTCACGGCCACGTGCAGGCGGTGGCCACGGCCATGCAGCGTCTGGGCTTTGCCTCGCTGATCGCCTCCAAGCCTTCGCGCGAGCGCGACCTGGTGCTGGCGATGGTGGCCGCGCGCATCGCGGCGCCGCACACGAAGCTGGCCACCACGCGCTGGTGGCACACCAGCACCCTGGCGGAGGACTTCGGCGTGACCGAGGCCAACGAGAACGACCTGTACGCGGCAATGGACTGGCTGCTCGCGCGCCAGGGCACAATCCAGAAGAAGCTCGCCGCGCGCCACTTGAGCGCCGGTGGCCTGGTGCTGTATGACCTGAGCTCCAGCTACTTCGAGGGCAGCACCTGCCCGCTGGCCAAGCTTGGCTACAGCCGCGATGGCAAGAAGGGGCTGCTACAGGTCAACTACGGCTTGCTCACCGATGCGCGCGGCTGCCCAGTGGCGGTGTCGGTGCATGAGGGCAACGTGGCCGACAGCCAGACCTTCATGCCCGAGGTGCGGCGCCTGCAAGAGGAATTTGGTCTCTCCCGATTGGTCATGGTGGGCGATCGCGGCATGATCTCCAGCAAGGCCATCGACCAGATGCGTGAAGGCGGTGACCTGGGCTGGATCACCGCGCTCAAGAGCGCCTCGATCCGCCCGCTGCTCGAGCAAGGGCAACTGCAGCTTGGCCTGTTCGACGAGCGCAATCTGCTGGAGCTGAGTTCACCGGACTATCCGGGCGAGCGGCTGGTGGCGTGCCGCAATCCGGAACTGGCCAGGCTACGTGCCCACAAGCGAGAAGAGTTGCTGGCGGCCACCGAGGCGTGCCTGCAGCCGATCGTTGCCCGCGTGCAGGCGGGCAAGCTTGCCGGGCGCGATCAGATCGGCCTGCGCGTGGGCAAGGTGATCGACAAGTACAAGGTGGCCAAGCACTTTGCGCTGAGTATCGACGACGCGGCCTTCACGTTCAGCCGCAACAGCGAGGGCATCGCCCGCGAGGCGGCGCTCGACGGCCTCTACATCATCCGCACTTCGGTGAGTGCGGCGCAGATGGACTCGGCCGAGTGCGTGCGCAACTACAAGGCGCTGGCCAACGTGGAGCGCGCGTTCCGTTCGCTAAAAACGGTGGACCTGAAGGTGCGGCCAATCCATCACCGCACGGCCGATCGGGTGCGTGCGCATATCCTGCTGTGCATGCTGGCCTACTACGTCGAATGGCACATGCGTGAGGCTTGGCGCGAACTGATGTTCGCCGACCCGGATCAGGCCGCCAAGGCCACGCGTGATCCGGTGGCGCCTGCCGTGCGCTCTGCGGCAGCGCTGGCCAAGGCGGCGCGCCACACACTTGACGACGGCACGCCCGTGCACAGCTTCTCGAGCTTGATGGCCGAACTCGCCACGATCGTGCGTAACACCTGCCGCACACCCAGCGCTGGCGCTGAAGTGCCGACGTTCGAACTCGTCACCACGGCCAACGCGAAACAGAAGCAGGCTCTGGAATTGCTTCAGCAAATCCGCGTGTAGACAGAAACTGGAACACGGGAATCACGACAAGTGGTTGTCGCAAAAGGGGAAACTCGCCCAGGCGGCTGGTGAACTTCGGGCTAGCTCCGCCTTACCTCAGCCGAGGGACATCAATGCTATCCTCCCCCCCAGGATAGGAGCCACCATGTCGACGCACGCCACGCACCCCGAAATCATCAAGCGCCTGAAGCGCGCCGAAGGCCATCTGAGGCGCATCATCGGCATGCTCGAAGAAGAGCGGCCGTGCGTGGAGGTCGCGCAGCAGTTGCAGGCGGTGGAATCCGCCGTGGCAAATGCCAAGAAAACGCTGGTCCATGACCATATCGACCATTGCCTTGACGATGCGATTCGCGCCGGTACCCGCACGGCGGACGAAGCGCTGCGTGAGTTCAAGTCCATCAGCAAATATCTGTAAGAGTCACAGTTATGCTGGATGCCCTGGCCAACCGCACCTACCGCCACCTGCTTCTCGCGCAGGTTATCGCACTGATTGGCACCGGGCTGGCGACTGTTGCGCTAGGGTTGCTGGCCTATGACCTGGCTGGCGCGAACGCCGGCACCGTCCTCGGCACAGCGCTGGCGATCAAGATGGTCGCCTATGTCGGTGTCGCACCGGTCGTCGGTGCGTTCGCGAACCGGGTGCCCCGGCGCGCGTTCCTGGTGTCGATGGACTTGGTCCGTGCCGGTGTCGCGGTCTCGCTACCGTTCGTGACTGAAGCCTGGCAAATCTATCTCCTCATTTTCCTACTCCAGTCGGCGTCGGCGGCGTTCACGCCCACGTTCCAGGCGACGATCCCCGACGTTCTGCCCGACGAGAAGGACTACACCAGGGCATTGTCATTGTCGCGGTTGGCGTATGACCTGGAAAGCCTTGCCAGCCCTGCGCTGGCCGCGGCGCTGTTGACGGTGATCGGCTTCCACTGGCTGTTTGCCGGTACCGTCATCGGCTTCCTCGTTTCGGCTGCGCTGGTTGTTTCTGTGCGCCTGCCTCAGTCACGGGCAGTGGAGCGATCGGGAAGCATCTACGCCAAGACATCTCATGGCATGTCGATCTATCTGCGGACGCCGCGCCTCAGGGGCTTGCTTGCGCTGAACCTTGCCGCTGCGGCGGCGAGTTCGATGGTCTTCGTGAATACTGTCGTCTACGTGCAAAGCAAAATGCAGCGGCCCGCCAGCGACGTTCCGATTGCATTGGCTGCGTTCGGATGCGGATCGATGCTCGTGGCATTGCTGCTGCCGAAGTACCTCGACAGGCGGCCCGACAGGCCCGCCATGCTAACCGGTGCTTCGGTCATGGCGCTTGGCTTGCTGGCCGGCATCGCTATCGCGGGGCTGGGAGGGCCGGCTGAATGGCCGACATTCCTTGCAGCCTGGTTCACCATCGGCATTGGTTACTCGATGACGCTGACGCCCAGCGGGCGCTTGCTGCGTCGCTCGGCAAGCTCGGCCGACCGGCCGGCAATCTTCGCCGCGCAGTTTTCCCTGTCGCATGCGTGCTGGCTGGTCACGTATCCGCTGGCCGGGCAGCTTGGTGCGAGGCTGGGCATGGCGCCGACCTTTGCCGTCCTCGCTGCGCTGACAGTCCTTGGTGTGGGGATTGCCTGGCGGATGTGGCCGGCCGCAGATCACGATATCCTCGACCACAGCCATCCGGCGGATACGGCGCTCGAGGACCACCTGTCTGAAGGCGAGCGCACGGGCAGCCACAGCCACCGGCACGCCTTCACGATTGATGATCTCCATCCCAGATGGCCGGACCTTCACTAGCGCGCATGTCCGTTCGCTCCGGCATCTGATGGTCACAGTGGCTTATGAAGCCGGCCGGTCCTTGTATTACTTCGCCACAAAGCGTGCCGTCACGGTCTTGCCGTCGGCAAACTTGATCGTCGCGACCAGCTTGGAGCCGGCTTTGAGCTGCAGCTTGTCGGCTGCCACGAGCGCATTGTCCGTCCCCGGGTTCAGCGCCGTTTCCGTCTTCTGGGCGCCGGTCAGCACCGTCAGCTTGCCGCTGGCACCAGCCACCGGCAGCTTCTTGTCATGGTCGTCGACATAAATGGTGACGGCGCCATCCTTGTTGACCAACTCGAACTGCAGGTCGCTGGCGGTCTGCACGATGCCGCCGTACTGAGCGGGCTTGGCGCCGTGGGCCATGGCCAGGCCGGAGAGGCCGGACAGTGCGAGGCTGCCGGCAAACAACATGACTGAGATCTGTTTCTTCATCGAATACTCCATTGGTGCAGCGACTTACGGGCGTCGCTGCCAAAGCCCGCAATCAGTACGCGTCGCCCTGCGGTTGCGACAGGATCCGCTCCAGCGGGCGGCGCCCGAACAACCAGAACGCCAATGGTGTCAGCAAGGAATCCAGGATGGTCGAACTGACCAACCCGCCGAAAATCACCACCGCCACCGGATGCAGGATTTCCTTGCCGGGCGCGTCGGCTGACACCAGCAACGGCACCAGCGCGAACGCCGCGACCAGCGCGGTCATCAGTACCGGCGTCAGCCGCTCCAGCGACCCACGCACGATCATCGGGATACCAAAGGTTTCCCCTTCAAAGCGGCACAGGTTGATGTAGTGGCTGACTTTCAGGATGCCGTTGCGGGTGGCGATGCCAGTCAGCGTGATGAAGCCGACCATGGACGCCACCGACAGCGTCAGGCCGCCGATCCACATGGCGATCACGCTGCCGATCAACGCCAGCGGGATGTTCGCCATGATTATCAGCGTGAGTGTCGCAGAGCGGTAGCGCGAGTAAAGCACCAGGTAGATCAGCGCCAGCGAAACGAGGGACAGCAGCACGATCAGTTGCGTCGCCTGCTCCTGCGCCTGGAACTGCCCCTCGATGCTGACGAAATAGCCGCCGGGCAGCCCGGCGCGCGCGGCCGCGCTGCGCACATCGCCGATGATCTTCGACATATCCGAGCCGTCGGTATTGGCATAGACTACGATGCGCCGGCGGCCGTTCTCGCGCCCGATCTGGTTCGGGCCGTCGCCATCCTCGACGTTGGCAATTGCCGACAACGGCACCGCGCCACGCGGCGAATCCAGCATGACGCGGGACAGGTCCTGCGGCGTACGGCCGGTATCGGGCAACCGCACCACAAGGTCGTAGCGGCGCACGCCTTCGATCACCTGCGTTACCCGCGTGCCATCCGACAACGTCTGCAAGGCCTTCAGCGCCTCACCCGCCGGGATGCCGTATTGCGCGGCCTTCCGGTAATCGAGTCGCACATTGACTTGCGGTATCAATACCTGGCGCTCGACCGTGATATCGACGAGTCCTGGTATGGCAGCAAGCCGCCCGCGCACGTTCTCCGCCAGGCCGCGCAGCGTATCGAGATCATCGCCATAGATCTTCAGCGCGATCTGTGCCCGCACACCGGAAAGCAAGTGATCCAGCCGGTGGGAAATCGGCTGGCCGATCGCCACCGACGCAGGGAGACTGCCAAGCTGGGCGCGGATGGCGGCCATCACTTGCTCCCGACTGCGGTCGGAGCGCTTCAGGTCGACGTCGATCTCGGAGGAATGCACGCCTTCGGCATGTTCGTCCAGTTCGGCACGGCCGGTGCGCCGCCCGACCTGCGTCACCTCCGGAACCTGCCGGATCAGCGTCTCCGCCAGGGCACCCATGCGGTTGGCTTCGGCCAGCGAGGTGCCCGGATTGAACATCAGCGACATCACCAGCGAGCCTTCATTGAAGGCTGGCAGGAAGGCTCGCGGCATGAAAGGCACGGTGGCGGCTGCCAGCGCGACGGCGACCGCAGCCGCGGCAAGCACCGTTTTGGCGCGCGGGAACGACCAGCCCAGGATCCTGGCATCGACCCGCTTGAGCCACGCCACCAGCGGGCTGTCCGGATGCTCCAGCCGCTTCATCCGCGGCAGCAGGTAGTACGACAGCACCGGCGTCACCGTCATCGACACCAGCATCGATGCCAGGATCGACACGATGTAGGCGATACCCAGCGGCGCGAACAGGCGCCCTTCGATACCCGGCAGCGCAAACAGCGGCACGAACACCAGCACCACCACCAGCGTGGCATAGACGATGCCGGAGCGGACTTCGACCGAGGCGCGCCAGATGGTTTCCAGCACGGACGGCGGGTCCTCCATGCTTACGCGCTGCCTGAGCCGGCGCTGGATGTTCTCCACGTCGACTACTGCGTCGTCGACCAACTCGCCGATGGCGATGGCAAGGCCGCCCAGCGTCATCACGTTAATCGACTGGCCCAGCAGGTGGAAAGCCAGCGCGGTGACGGCGAGCGACAGCGGGATCGCCACCAGCGAGATCGCGGTGGTGCGCGCGCTCAGCAGGAAGGCGAAGAGGATCACGGTCACCATGATGGCGCCGTCGCGCAGCGCCTCGACTACGTTGCCGATCGAGGCCTCGATAAAGTCCGCTTGCCGGAATAGTACCTGCGGCGGCGACAGGCCCGGCGGCAGCCCCTGCTTCAGTTCGCCGAGCGCTGCTTCCAGGTCCCGCGTCAGCCGTACCGTGTCGGCCGCGGGCTGCTTCTGCACGCTGACAATCACTGCCGGCTTGCCGTTGAATCCGGCATCGCCGCGCTTGAGCGCCGCGGCATAACGCACGCCGGCTACCTGCTCCAGCAGCACCGGGATGCCGTCCTTGTAGGCGACTGCCAGCCCCTTCAGGTCGTCGAGCCGGTTGGTGCGCCCGAGGTTGCGGATCAGGTATTCGCGGCCGTTCAGGTCGATGAAGCCGCCGCTGGTATTGGCGGAGAAGTCGCGCAACGCGCTTTCCACCTGCGGCAACGCCACGCCGAACTGCGCCATCCTGGCGGTGTCCGGTTCCACCCGGAGCTGGCGCACCTCGCCGCCGATCGGAATGACCTGCGACACGCCGGCCACCGACAGCAAGCGCGGCCGCAGCACGAAGTCGGCATACTCGCGCGCGTGCATCGGGCTGGCTTTGGTCGGGTCGATCGGCAAGGCGATCAGCATGATCTCGCCCATGATCGACGAGACCGGTCCGAGGATGGGCGTGAGCCCGCCAGGCAACTGTTCCTTCACCAGCGCCAGCCGCTCCGACACAAGCTGGCGGTTGCGATAGATATCGCTGCCCCAGTCGAACTCGGCGTAGACGATCGACAGGCCGACGCCCGACACCGAGCGGACCCGGGTGACGCCCGGCATGCCGTTGAGCGCGGCCTCGATCGGGAACGACACCAGCAGTTCCACTTCCTGCGGCGCCATGCCGCCGGACTCGGTGATGACCGTCACCAGCGGCTTGTTGAGGTCCGGGAAAACATCCACCGGCGTGCGCCATGCGGTCACGCCGCCGTACACCATCAGGATTATGGCGACGGCTAGTACCAGCAGCCGGTTGCCGAGGCTCGCGCGAACGATCCAGTTGAACATGCGCGCCCCTCAGCGGATCTGGTTGATAAGCGCCGCCCCGGACACCACCACCCGGTTCTCCGGCGATAGTCCCTTGACCACGACAACCGTTCCCGCATCCAGCACGCGAGCTTCAACCGGCTGGGCGATAAAGCGCTGCGTGCCGGACTTGATCCACACCACCGGCAGGTTGCTGGCATTGCGGACCAGGGCCTCGCTTGGCAATGCGATGCCCTTGACCGTATCGGTTAGCGTAGCAACCACAGTCACTGGCTGCCCGACGGCAAGCGGCACCGCATTGCCCGTCAGCCGGAACATCAGCGGCACGGCGCCATTCTTCAGGCTGCGGCCGGCGCCGATGAACTCCAGCTTGCCTCCGTCCGACCGGCCCAGGGTCCCGCCCTGGATACGGTTGGCAAGCGAGGCATCCGCGGTGTTGGCCTCGATCAGCATCCGGGATGGGTCAACCACTTCGTACAGCACGTCGCCAGCGGCAACCACTTGACCGGCCAGCACATTGGCCGTGGCAATGACGCCGCTGGCCGGCGCGGTCAGCGAGTCGGTCTGGTGCAGACTCTTGCCCACCGCCTCGCGCTGGCCGGAAAGACTCTGGACCTCGGCGCGGGCAGCTTCGATCTCCTTGCGCGGAATACTGTCCTGCAGCGATTCCAACCGCTGCAGCCGTTGCCGGGCCAGCTTCAGGTTGGCGCTCAGGTTGGCGAACTGCGCCTGCTGATTGCCGATATCGAAGGGCTCGCTCTTGTGCCGTAGCACGGCCAGCACCTGGCCCTTGCTGACACGCTGCCCCAGCACCGGAAAGCCGTCCGGCGGCGGCTCGATCCAGCCCGGGTGCCCTGCCTGCAGACGCCCGCCCGCATTGGGGTCGATCGCCACCACGGCATTCAGCTCTACGGTCACGGGGTGCAAGGCTTCCTGCGGCATTGTGGTCCGGATGCCCATGCGGCGTTGCGCGAGCTTGGGCACCTGGACACTGCCGTCGGGCAGCCGAGCCAGGCCGCCGCTGCCGGACACCACCCCCGGTGCATCAAGGTGTTCGCCACCGGGCCCGTGTGCACCGGGCCCGGCCAGTGCCGGCATGGTTGCGCAGGCAGCCAGCGCGATGGCGATCGTTGCGAAACTGGATGTCTTCAGCATGTCGGGCCTCAGTTCCTCTTTTGGATATTGCGGCGCCTCACGCCCCAGACTGCGGCGGCCAGGACAACCGCTACAAGCAGGACGACCCACAGCCAGCGCGCTCGCCAGAATGCCCCGAGGCCGTGGGCGTGCCCGTCCGCGGCAACGTTCAGGGTCCCCTCGATCAGGTCCGACTCCTTGCCGGCAACGAGCGTGAACACGAGCGCATGGTTGCCCGGTTGGCGCAGCGCCTTGAGAAGTTTCTCGTCGGTAAAGGAGTAGTCGCCGAAGTCGGCGTGCAGCTTGCCTTGTGCCTTGATGCCGTTGAACTCGACCTCCAGCGTGCCGTTCAGCACCGGCTCGTTGGTGGCGTAGCGGTCGACCATCACCGAGAGCTCATCAGCGGCCAGCGTGCCAACCAGCTCGAACGATTCCGTATTGGCTTCGATGACGGGCTGGGCATTCGCCGCGGCGCCGGTGCTCGCCGGCGCATCCAGATGCTCGCCATTGGGGCCATGGGCGCCCGGCGCGGCATGCGCGGCACAGGCAAGGGACAAGAGCAGGGTGAGAATGAGCTGGCGGATCATGGCAAGACTCCGAGAGCCTGGTTCAGCTTGGCAGTGGCGATGCCACGCCGGGCACGCTGACGCGCCAGGTCGGCTTCGGCTTCGAGGGCCTGGTTCTGTGCGCGCAGCACTTCAGGCAAGCCGATTTCGCCGGCATTGAATGTCTTGCGCAGCAGCGCTGCCCGTTCAGACAGCGTGGCGCTGCGCTCTTCGATAAGTTTGAGTTGCAGCTCTGCGAGCGACAGCGCCGACTGTGCCGCGTCGATATCGGAGCGCACGATGCGTTCGGTGCGATCGAGCTCGGCCCGGGCTGTCATCAGCTCCGTCTGTGCAGCAGTCTCGCGTGGCAAGTTGCGCGCGTCGGTGGCAAACGGGATCCTGATGAAAAGGCCGACAGTCTGGTCGCTGGGCATGCCGCCGCCCGCACGGTCGTTGCGGTACATCACGCCAACTTCCGGCGGGTCGCGGCGCGATTTGCGCAGGTAGCCCACCTGGCGCTCGCTACGCAGCACTGCCCGCTGCGCCGCTTCAAGCCGCGGATGGCTCACGGCATCCGCGGCAGGATCGCTCACAGGCGCTGCCGCTTCGTCGTACCGCAGCGGCAGTGCCGATACTCCGGTCGCTTGCAGCAGCCGCGCCCTGGCGTCCACCAGGCCGGCCTCGCTGTCCGCGAGCAGGCCCTGCGCCGCCAGGTAGTCCTGCTGCGCCAGCAGCAGGTCGGTGCGCGCGAGGTCGCCGGCGGTGACCCGCCGCCGCACGTCGTCGCGCAACGACACGGCGATCCCTACACGAAGCCGCAGCACATCGCGCTCCCCTTCCGCGGCCGCGAGCTGCCAGACACGCTCGCGCACCTCGGCGGCAACGTTCAGCCGCGCCAATGCGGCGCCGGCTTCAGCCTCGGCCGCTTGTGCGTCGGCCAAGTCGCCGCGTGCCGCGCGCTGGCCCGGCATCCACACCGGGACGCCAAGCTGGACCTCGCTCTCGCGCAGGCCGCGCTTCTCGGTCCAGCGGTCGTCGCGGTGCAGCAGACCGAGCGTCGGTGGCCCGGCGAGCAGCGAATCCGCCTGGACCCGACTGGCCGCCGCCTCCAGGCGCCGCCCCTCGGTTGCCTGGAATGCAACGGACCGCTCCCACGCGGTATTAAAAAGCGCGTGCAGATCCGCCGGCGCACGCTGGCCATGGGCCGACGGCATCAGCAGCGCAGACGCAACAATGGAAATGAAAAACTTCTGCATGGAATCCCCAACGCAAATCGCGATGACACAGGCAATGCGGCGGGGCGCGGCGCAAGCCATTGCGCCACGGCATGCAATCAGGAGGTCAATGCCCCGCCGTCAGGCGGGCGCGTGAGGGGGGCGTAAAGGTGGACTGCCGCGGGGATCAGGCATGCGGCCGGCGAGGAATAACGGCTCGGGCTGCGTCTGCTGCGACAGCGGCAACAGCAGGCCCGCTGGCAGCGGCGCCTGGAAGTGGGTGCCGTAGTCGAAGTCGAGTTGGTGCGACGCGGATGCTGTGGAATCGTCGAACGCGATCTCCCCGTCGTCATCGTGGTGATGGGGGATATGCTCGGCGTGCGCCGCCATATGGTCCGGC
Organism: Ralstonia pickettii DTP0602; assembly: GCA_000471925.1. Taxonomy (NCBI): domain Bacteria; kingdom Pseudomonadati; phylum Pseudomonadota; class Betaproteobacteria; order Burkholderiales; family Burkholderiaceae; genus Ralstonia; species Ralstonia pickettii. Next base: position 146,753 of record CP006669.1, on the reverse strand, counting down.
GGGAAGCCGGCCGAATGTACGAGTTGCCGCTGCGCTGCAGCCAAGGCCTGCAGCGGCAGGATCAGCATCAGGAGGATGGCAATCACGCGCGACATAGGGCGGGATTCTACCTGACCTGTAGCGGGCTGGCGCGGGACTGGCGGGGAGACCGTGTAACCGATTGTGGCGGCAAGGCCGCTGAACGTTAATCACTTCGTAGCCGCTGCAATGCTCCCTTCTCGAACTAACCCCGCACGAGATCGAAGCCGCTTTCCACGAAATCGATAGGCAGTCCGCTCTGGCGAACTTCCGCCAGATCACCCACGCATCCGCAACAGATCAGCGTAAGAAACCAGCTTGCGTTTCTCATTGGAAAGCGTCTTTCGTTTGGACGCCGAGCGGGTTGGTTGGCCGCGCTCGAACTTGGCGGCGGCGCGTGCGTCCTCCCGCGTGTGGGTCCGCGCGGTCTTGGCTTCCGCCTTCAGGCGCTCAGCTTCTAGCCGCGCAGCAGTGCGTTCCTCTCGGGCGACATCTTGCACGGCCGACATGATTTCGGCTCTTAGTAGATCGCGCCTTTGCTTGGCAGCGGCACGGGCAGCCTGCAATTGCTCTTTCCTCTGCCGCAGCCAGTCTTTCCCGTTGACCGGCGCAGGCCTGGCCTCTGGCGGCACGCTCAGGCGCAACGCCCTGCTGATTGAAACTCTCTCAGTCCGCAGCGTGCGCCGCGTTTCCTGCTTCGCATCACTCACGCTCCATCACTCTCCCAGCACATAGGTGCGGCCCATGCATCACCAGTTGAAGTCCTGAACTCATCCCGCCAACCTTACCATAGGACTCCATCTCGGGCTTGGATGAAGGCGGCTAGACACCGGCATACCGCGGCGACCGGCCGCTCCCGGCCAGTTTCCGACGACCATCGCTCGTGATCGAATGACCGAAGCGGACACGAACACAGCCACACGTTGCCGCGCCTGCTCAGGACACTGTTCGTCGGAACAGACGTCTACAAAATCCCCCACCTATCGTTGCTCGAGCCATCCGTGCTTGCCCCTCCCGCCGACAACTGAAAGCGCGTTTCACATTGTGGAATTCACTCCATGTTTCCCGCAGCGGTATTTTTCGTTTTTTGAAAAGGTGTTCCACATCGCGAAATTTACCATCTATCTCATTGAAAAATAAAGACAAATTAACTCTTATGTCTTATATAAGACATGGCCGCGACGCATCAAAAAGGTCCTACAATGAGGTCACGCTGCTTGCCTCGACATCCGTCGGCACACTCAAATTATTTCAAACGCGCTTTATTCTTAGGAAATTCGCATGGCCAAGTATCAAGACGACATCAAGGCAGTTGCCGGTTTGAAAGAGAACCACGGCAGCGCGTGGAATGCCATCAATCCCGAGTATGCCGCCCGCATGCGTGCCCAGAACAAGTTCAAAACGGGCCTGGACATCGCCAAGTACACCGCCAAGATCATGCGCGCCGACATGGCCGCCTACGATGCCGACTCGTCGAAGTACACCCAGTCGCTGGGCTGCTGGCACGGCTTCATCGGCCAGCAGAAGATGATCTCCATCAAGAAGCACTTCAACAGCACCGACCGTCGCTACCTTTACCTGTCCGGCTGGATGGTGGCCGCGCTGCGCTCCGAGTTCGGCCCGCTGCCGGACCAGTCGATGCACGAAAAAACCTCCGTCAGCGCGCTGATCCGCGAGCTGTACACCTTCCTGCGCCAGGCCGACGCCCGTGAACTGGGCGGTCTGTTCCGCGAGCTGGACGCTGCCAAAGGCCCTGCCAAGGCCGCCATCCAGGAAAAAATCGACAACCACGTCACCCACGTCGTGCCCATTATCGCGGACATCGACGCGGGTTTCGGCAACGCCGAAGCAACCTACCTGCTGGCCAAGCAGTTTATCGAAGCGGGCGCATGCTGCATTCAGATCGAAAACCAGGTGTCCGACGAGAAGCAGTGCGGCCACCAGGATGGCAAGGTCACCGTGCCGCACGAGGACTTCCTGGCCAAGATCCGCGCCATCCGCTACGCCTTCCTGGAACTGGGCGTGGACGACGGCATCATCGTGGCCCGTACCGACTCGCTGGGTGCCGGCCTGACCAAGCAGATCGCCGTGACCAACACGCCAGGCGACTTGGGCGACCAATACAATTCCTTCCTCGATTGCGACGAATTGTCGGCCGACGAACTGGGCAATGGAGACGTCATCATCAAGCGCGACGGCAAGCTGCTGCGTCCTAAGCGCCTGCCTAGCAACCTGTTCCAGTTCCGCGCCGGCACGGGCGAAGCGCGCTGCGTACTCGATTGCATCACCGCACTGCAAAACGGCGCTGACCTGCTGTGGATCGAAACCGAAAAGCCGCATATCGCCCAAATCGGCGGCATGGTCAGCGAGATTCGCAAGGTCGTCCCGAACGCCAAGCTGGTGTACAACAACAGCCCGTCGTTCAACTGGACCCTGAACTTCCGCCAGCAGGCGTATGACGCGATGAAGGCCGCGGGCAAGGATGTGTCGGCATACGACCGCGCCCAGCTGATGAGCGTGGAATACGATCAGACCGAACTGGCGATGCTTGCCGACGAAAAGATCCGGACCTTCCAGGCCGACGCGTCGCGCGAAGCAGGTATCTTCCACCACCTGATTACACTGCCGACCTACCACACCGCCGCACTGTCGACCGACAACCTGGCCAAGGAATACTTCGGCGACCAGGGCATGCTGGGTTATGTGGCTGGCGTGCAGCGTAAGGAAATCCGTCAGGGCATCGCCTGCGTCAAGCACCAGAACATGTCCGGCTCGGACATCGGCGACGACCACAAGGAGTATTTCAGCGGCGAAGCGGCTCTGAAAGCGGCGGGTAAAGACAACACCATGAACCAGTTCTGATACCAGTAATACCCCAAGCAAAACGCCAACCGTATGGGTTGGCGTTTTTTTATCCGGCGAGATAGCTCGCGGGGTTCTCATCAAACATTTTTCTTGTGCGCTTCCGTGCAGAAGCTGTACGTGTGGCTCGGTAGAGAACGACGACGAACTCGGCAGACAACCTGGCGGTGCCGATGCATCCGTCCGGAAATGTCCGCAGCAGGATAATTCTTGGTGAATATGGCCGGTACCGACAGGAGCCGCCGCTTTTGAACGGGGTAGAGACGTTCGCAAAATTCGACCAAGGGTCCGGAGAGGGTCGGCTCCGGAAGTTGGTCGTCGATGTGCCACAGAACGGCCAGCACCCCGCTTTGAGCTGCCGAGGCCGGCTATGACCAGCCCTTCGAGGGTCGGCCTACACGTACTCCGCTCCTTTTTTGGCGGCTTCCCCATCAACCGGCCTACTCCCGCCCAAGCCGCGGAAGTCTATGTAGGCTCAATCCGCCGGATCTCGTTTCAGCACCTCGGCCTCGATCTCCGGATTTGGTTCACCATCCTTGGTAGCAATCAATGCTTTCGGCGTAAGCGGAATCAAGGGCAGGATCAGTGCGTACACCACGGTAGTGGCGGCCACACAAAATGTGAATCCGTGCGTTGCGCCGCTGCTATAGATCCATGAGCCCAATAGATCGCCGGCACGCGCCGAGAGCGCCAGAACGCCCTCCACCAGCATCATCAAGGTCCCTTGCAGGCCCGGCGGACAGGACCGCATCGCGAGATCGAAGTATGCTGCCGTGGCTAGACCGCCCATCAGCCCTATCGGTGCCGCCAATACAAGCGCGAGATTGGCTGAGTGAATAAATGCCAGCGGAATCATCTGCGGCACTGCGACGATCGTTCCCCACCACAGTAGCTTGTTCAGCGATACCTTCTTGCACAGAAAGCCATACAGGAAAAATGTCGGGATGAACGCGGCGGCAAAGATCCCGTTGTAGTACGAGTAAACGGAATCCGATGCATGCAGCTCATTGGTCAGATAGAACTGCAGCGGAGTGGCCGATCCTGGCGCAAAGTTCCATAGAAAGCAGATGAGAACTGCTGGATAGACGGCCTTATGCTTCACCAGCCGCCTGATATTCCCAACGAAATCTGCGCCCCTGGCCTGCGGCTTCTCGTACGTATCGCCGAAGACGGAAATGGGCTTCCAGAGTCCAAACACGGCAATCAAAAAAGTGACCATCGCCACCAGGAAGAAGGCCTCTTTCGCGGCAAGATGATCGGAGACGTACCCGGAAGCGAACGCTCCCGCGACGACGGGGACGGAGCTGACCACGTTACACAGAGCGCTCAGGCGCCCAGACATGAGCTTCTCCTGACCCACCAGAGCGATCAACCCCTGATAGGCTGCGGCAGTAAATCGGGACGACAGCATTGCCAGTAGCATCCCGACGACCAGTCCCGTGTATGAGATACCTGAAAACGCCATCCAGATGAATGCCACCGAGGTTGCGGGAGCGAAAATCAGGAAGAAGCCGCGATCCCGCAATCCCAGCGGATTCCAATGGTCGCGCGCGAGTCCAAAAGCGAACGCAATGTACACGGGTATGCCCGTAACCAGGCGGAATGTCGATATCTCCGTCGCCGTCGCATGCAACTGATTCTTGAGCAGGTACGACGTCTGTATATCAACCAGGTAACCGGCCGGCGTTGCCAGATGGACGAACAGGGTCAGCCAACCGAAATATAGCAGGATTCGGTTGTTGCCCTCGGAACCATTGTGATCAGAAGCAGCCGGCATTCTCGGAGGCGAACAGCAAGACTGGGAATGTCCGAAACGCAGCCTTCCATAGCATCCGCATGACGATTCTCCTCGCAGGCTCCTGCCCGAGCAGCCGCATCAAATCATAATAGTGAGGCGTTGCATTGATATCAATCCACGGCTCAAGCAAGCGAAATCCGGACAGCTCGCTCAGCCGATGAGGCGGGATGCCCGGACGTTGCCGTCGCGGAAACCCGAATGATGGCAACGGGTCGGCAAGCGCCGACCGGCAGCCTGATGGCGGAGGTCCCTTCCCGGCCAGACTCGGCCGTTCCATGATGCGCTCCGGAGGCCGACCGCTTTGGCCGAGGGAGAGATGATTGCCAGCCTCCCCCTGGATGACCGCTCTTCGCACCTCACCGGCAGGGGAGGGCTGGATGAGAAGAAACTGAGGGGGCCACGTATATCAAAGCCGCCCCATCCTGATCAGGCCGAGCGCTCGCGTAGTTCTTTCTTATTGATCTTGCCGACACTGGTTCGCGGAATTTCGGAAACAAAGGCTATGCGGTCCAGTTCCGGGACGGCATATTTGCTGATTCGCTTCGATTCGACATGTTCCAGCAGTCGTTCGCAGATTGCCCCTGGCTCTAGCCGAATACCAGGCTTGCAAACGATGAACGCCATCGGGCGCTCGCCCCACTTCTCGTCGCGCACGCCGATCACGGCGCACTCTTGCACGCCTGGTACGTCGGCGATAAGGCCTTCCACCTCGATTGAGGATACCCACTCGCCACCGGTCTTGATCACGTCCTTGATGCGATCGACGATCTGAACGAATCCGTCTGGCGTCATGACCGCGATGTCCTGCGTGTGCAAATAGCCGCCTGACCAGAGTTCCTCGGACGCTTCGGGCTTCTTACTGACCAGTCCCAAAATAAGGCGACAAAAATTGAACGAATGGGATCGACGGTAGTCTCATGAGCCATGAAACGAGATGGCCGCCAACTGGATCGCGCGACGCAGGAAGAATTTCGGCTGCTGGCGTTGCGCCGGGTGAAGGAAGGCGAGAAGCCGTCGGAGGTAGTGAAGTCCCTGGGAATGAATCGCACCTCGATCTACCGATGGCTCAAGGCTGCCAGCGGGCGCGGCAATGGGGAGCGGGCACTGGCAGCGCGGCCTGCCACCGGTCGACCGCCCAAGCTCACAGCGCGCCAGCAGGCCCAGGTTCTACGCTGGATTAACGGCAGGGACCCGCGGCAATTCGGATTGGACTTCGGGCTGTGGACGCGGCAAATCGTGGCCACCTTGATTGAGCAAAAGTTTGGTGTGCGCATGGGTCTGACCGCAGTGGGGAGGTTGCTGGCCCGTTTGGGCCTGACGCCACAAAAACCACTGCAGCGCGCCTATCAGCGAGATCCCCAGGCGATTGAGCGCTGGCAGCGTGAGACCTATCCCGACCTTGCAGCAAGGGCCCGACGTAGTGGGGCGGAAATCTACTTCTGGGATGAATCCGGGTTTCGAGCCGACACGGTGCACGGCAAGACTTGGGCGCTCAAAGGGCAGAGTCCGGTGATCGAGCGCCCCGGCCAGCGCCAATCGATCTCGGCAGCCTCGGCGGTCAACGCCCGGGGCGGCTTCTGGTTCGCGACGTACAAGGGCGCGCTCACCGCGGAGCTGTTCATCGAATTGCTCAGGCAGATGATGAGGGGCAGGCGCAAGCCGGTGCATCTTGTCATTGACGGCTTGCCAGCCCATAAGAAGGCAAGTGTGCGCGAGTACGTCGAATCCACTGGCGGCAGATTAACGTTGCACTTCCTGCCGGGTTACGCGCCGGACCTCAATCCGGACGAGCTGGTATGGAGTCACCTCAAGCGCACCGGCGTGGCGCGCAATCCGCTGCGCACCGGCGAGAAGCTGGAGATTCGCGTCGAGCAACAACTGCGTGGGCTGCAGAAAAAGCGCACCCTCATTCGATCATTCTTTGATGCCCCATCTGTCGCATATATTTGGGACTGCTGAGTAATATAGCCCTGCGTGAGAAAGGGTGCGCGCAGGACGATCTCCCCCTGGCTCTTGCCGTCGCGCGGCAAATCGTTCATCCCGTCGTCAACGACACGGAAGTCCACCAACGGCACGGGACGGCCGGGCGAGCATCGCATCCATACCTCGTCGCGCGGATCAGCATCCGTAAGGCCAGGCGGAAGCTGTGCCAGCGAAACGACTGGTCCGGTCTCCGACATGCCGTAGCCGGCGAACACATCGATACCTCGGGCGAGAGCCGCTTCGCACAGGGCGTGTGAAAGCGCCGAGCCGCCGATGATCAGTTTCCACCCCGACAGATCGTGCGTGCCATCGTGTGACGCCTGCAGCAGCATCTGCAGAATAGTCGGGACGCAATGGGAGAAGGTGACCCGCTCCGACTCGCGCAGTTTCAACAGGAGGTCGGGGGCGTAGCGGCCGGGTAGAACAGTCTTGAGGCCAAGCATGACGGAGACATATGGCATGCCCCATGCAAGCACGTGGAACATCGGCGTAATGGGCATGTAGACGTCTTCGCGGTGCAGGCGCTGGCCATCCTTTTGCGCACACAGGCTCGTGGCCGTGACGAGGGCATGCAGGACGATATCGCGGTGACTATAGCTCACGCCCTTCGGGTCGCCTGTCGTCCCTGTCGTGTAGAAGGTCGCCGCCTTGGTATTCTCGTCGAAGTCTTGGAACGTGAAACCGGGCGAGGCCTGCCCCAGTAGCGCCTCGTACTCGCCCGCCACCGGCAGTTCTGTCTGCGGCATGGCCTGGCCGTCTGCCATCACCACAACCTGGCGCACACCTTTGAGGCCATCCTTGATCTGCTCGAGGACCGGGAGAAAGTCCGCATGCACCAGCACAATCGCGGCCTCGGCGTCATTCAGCGTGTAGAGGATCTGCTGCGGCGACAGGCGTACGTTCACGGTAAACAGCGTTGCCCCCATCATCGGAATGCCGAAGTAGCCCTCCAGATAGCGATGGCTATCCCAGTCCATCACCGCCACCGTCGTGCCGTGGCGCGCACCGAGCGTGCTTAGCGCCGACGCAAGCCGGCCGATGCGTTGACGGAACTCGCGAAAGCTGTAGCGCATGTCGCCGCGATAGGCAATTTCCTGATCGCCGTAAAGGCTCAGTGCGTTGACCAGCAATTGCTTGATGAGCAACGGGTACGCGTACGCCGACGGCGTTGGGATGATGAGATTTTGCTGCATGTAAGCCTCCCCCTCGAAATAGCGGGTGATGTTGAGATATTGGGATGGGAGTGCCGATCAAAAGCGACGAGCGATTGCAATGCCGCGCCCTAACCCTGGCTCGCACTTTGGACGATGTTTCCCGTCAGGGGCACACTGCGCGCGGCGCGCGCGGCCAGCGCGAAGAACAGCGCCGAACTGATCGCGATCACATCGGTTACCAGCACCACCTGGGTGAGCGGCGCTGGCACGCCGTGCGTATCGAGATAGTCGATCGCCCAGCCCACAGCCAGATTGCCGATGGCGACCGCGAACACATTGATGCACAGCATCGTGAAGCCAGTCACTGTCGAGCGTGTCTGCTGGGGCACCATGCTCATGATGGCGGCGTTGACCGGACCGTACAGCGTAAGTGGCAGGAAGAAGCCCGCGCACATGCCGATATAGAAAACGGCCGAGCCGGGGGCGGCAAAGCGGTAGGCGATCATCGGTGCCGCGCACAGGATGACCAGGAAAGTCATCAGCGAGGCGTGGGAGCCGCGGAACTTTCGGGCCAGGCTGTCGCCGATGACGCCGCCCACGAGGGAGCCGAGCGCGCCGAACGCAAGCTGCAGCATGCCGATGCGGGTGGCGATTTCGGCGGCGTCCATGCCGCGCTCCTTGACCAGCCACAGTTGCGTGAAGGCGAGCCCGGCAAAGATCATGTGCACGAGTACGAAGCCGATGATGATGAGCAGCAGCGCAGGACGATCATGAATGGTTCCCAGCACCGAACGCACCTGCTGCCCGAAGGGCGCGCCCCGCTCGTGCGGCGGGAGCTGGCTGCGGTCATCCTTCAGGAAAGCGAGCAGCACCGCGATAGCCACGCCTATGAGGCCCAATGCATAGAAGGTGGTACGCCAGCCATGCTCGGCACCGAACGTTCCCGCGAGCAGGAAGCTGCAGCCGACGCCCAACGGAATGCCCACGAAGAAGACGCCCATGGCCGAGCTGCGGCGCTTCGCGGAGAACAACTCGGCAAGCAACGCCACTGCCGCGGGTACCAGCGCGGCTTCGCCGCTGGCGACAAAGAAGCGCGCCACGACCATTTGTTCAAAGCTCTGGGCATGCCCGGAGGCCCATGTGCAGGCGCTCCAGATCAATACACCGGCGGCGATGACCCGCGTGCGGCTGAAGCGGTCGGCCAGCGAGCCCATGAACAGGGCCACGAATCCGAAACTCAGGACCCAGACGGCGCCAACCAGGAAACCATACTGTGCGTTGCTGATATTGAGATCCGCAATGATTTGCGGCGAGAAGCCCAGCAGCATATTGCGATCCACGTGCGCCAGCAGGTGGATCACAAGCAGGCCTGCCAGGACGGTGGAAGGACTCTTTTTCCAGAACATCTTTTGTCTCCTGAGGGGGACTGATAGTTGCGCCCAGAAGCGCTCTACAGCGCCCCGGGGGCGGACGCGGTACGCTGCCGCGCGCCGCCCCGATTCATTTTTGCTAGGCTGCTTTGCGCAGCGGAATGCCGCGCTGTGCGGGCGCCCGGTTCGGCGTCATGCCGAGGTGCCGCAGCGTCTCGTCGGTGCTGTTCCAGTACGTACCAGTCTGATAGATGCGATGTGCGTCTTCGCCGCTGGCGATCTCGCGATTCAGCTCACGTGCGATGCGCACCATCTTCTCGATCTGCTGCACGGAAGTCGCGCGCTCGCCGTCCGGCCCGAACAGCGTGTCCTCAATGCCGACCCGCACGTGCAGACCCATGGCGATGGCCATGGTGTTCATCGGCACCACATTGCGATTAAGCGTCTCCAGCGTGAGCACGGCGCCATCCGGGGTGCGGCGCACGAACTCGATCATGTCGGCCGGATGCAGGCCGGATTGGCCGCCGCCGATCGCCACATAGTTCAGGACCAGCGGCCCGGTGTACACGCCGCGGCGGATCAGGCGCTCAACCGTTTCCAACTGGGTCAGGCTGCCGAGCATGAAGTGCGGCTGGATGCCGGCGGCGGTCAGCCGCTTCAGGTGCTCCACATGCCACGACGGGTTCGACGGCACGATCATGTCGTTGTAAGCCGCCTGGATCGCCGGATTGGTCAACGAGGTGCCGGCCACGTCAGCGGGCGTCATCAGCTCCATGATGTTCATCTGGCTGGTGTTGATGGCGATCGTCACCTGGTCAGGACGCGGCGTCAGCTCGGCCAGCATGTGGCGCGTATCGTCGGTAAGCCATTTGGCAGCCTGGCCTTCGTCCTCGGGGGCGAACGAGATGGAACCACCCACTTGCAGCACCATCTTCGGCACCGCCTCGCGCAGGCGCGCCAGCATCTCGTTGAACATGGACAGGCGCTTGCTGCCCTTGCCATCGGCCTCGCGCACATGCACGTGAAGCACGGTCGCGCCGGCGTTGTAGCAGTCGACTGCCTTCTGGACCTGCTCGTCCATGGTGACCGGAATGTCATCCGAATCACCCGGGATCCACTGCGGGCCATAGGGCGCGACCTGGATCACGAGCTTTTCCTGATTTTCGGGCAGCAGGGAGTCGTCTAGGAAATGCATGTCTTGTCTTCCTCTTTGAGAATGTGATTGGATCTGGGGATGGCCTTCAGGCGGCTGCGCGGTCGTCAGCAGCGCGTTCCCGTTGCATGGCGGCCAACTCTTCGAGAAGAATTGGCGCTCCCAGGCTGCTGGTGTGAATCCCCAGCACGCTGACCGCCTGGAGCACGGCGGCGATTTCTTCCTTGGTGGCGCCAAGTTCGAGCGCCTTGCGGATGTGACGGCGCGTGCCCGGCGCGTACATATGGGTGCACGACGCGTCCACTGCGATAGCAAGAAACTCAAGCACCTTCGGCTCGAGCACGCCCGCGAGAATGGGATGCACGCCCATCACCATGAATTTCTCGGCCCAGATCGGGTCGAGTTCGGCAAAGGCGTCCCAGGCAGGGTTCCAGTTCCCCGTGGCCCGCATCTGGTCGCAGACCGGCGTGGGGCTGGGCTCGGCCCTGCTGCTTTTCTCACTACTCATCATCGTCTCCTTCGAATCGTTGCCATCTACAAGGGGTTCGGCGCGACACCCGAAGTATTGGCCAACCACCAATTCCAATTTGACGATTTGGGAGATTGAATTTACATTTTGGGAGATTCAGGGAAAACGCGATGTCCTACCTATTACGCAGCGCCAGCCTCACCAACTATGTCGAGGTCGCACGCGCCGTGGGCCTGGATCCCTATCAGCACTTGAGCGCTGCCGGAATCAGCCGTTACGCGTTACTGGACCACGACATCAAGATCCCGGCTGAAGCGGTGGCCAGCCTGCTTGAGGCCTCCGCGCAGGCGGCGGACGCCGAGGACTTCGGCTTGCGCATGGCCGAGACACGCCAGCTTGCCAACCTTGGCCCGCTGGCCTTCGCGGTGCGTGAGGAGCCCACCTTGCGCAAGGCGGTCGAATCCATGGCCCGCTACCTACGGTTGCACAATGAGGCGCTGGCGATGCGCATCGAGGAAGCGGAAGGCCTTGTCATGATCCGGGAGGAAGTGCTGAGCGGGGTTCCCGGCTCGTTGCGCCAGTCCATTGAGTTGATGGTTGGCGTGCTGTATCGCTTGCTGCAGGCCTTCGTGGGAGCGTCCTGGAGGCCGCGCAGCATCTGCTTTACGCACGCGGCGCCAGTCAGCACCGCCACGCACATGCGCGTGTTCGGCATGCCAGTCATGTTCAATCAGGATTTCAACGGCATCGTATGCCGGGCCGCTGACCTGGAAGTACCCTTGCCCTCCTATGAACCGGCCATGGCGAACCAGGTGCGACGGTATCTCGACACGATGCTTGCGCAGTCCAACGCCAGCATGCCCGACAAGGTGCGGCAACTGGTGATTGCCATGCTCCCGCTGGGCGTTTGCTCGGTCGAGCGCGTGGCGGAGCAACTCGGTGTGGACCGTCGGACCGTGCATCATCATCTCGAGCAATACGGTGAAAACTATTCCAAGGTCGTCAATGCAGTGCGGGTCGACCTGGCCACACGGTATATCGAGAATCGCGAGCGTCCGCTCTCCGAAGTGGCGACACTGCTGGGCTTCTCGTCCCTGAGTGCCTTCTCGCGCTGGTTTAACGGGCACTTTGGCTGCAGCGTCTCTCAGTGGCGAGCGCGGCAGGAGCGATGAAGCCGGCCGCGCTGGAGCGCCACTGCCCCTGGTGTCCAGCATGAAATCGCCATGCTTCTTGCGTCACTGGGACCGTATGTGCTCCTACTGTGCCGGGATTGTGATTAACGGCAGCCTCTCGTTGCCGCCAGTTTCGACCAGCGTGAAGAAAAACATGACCGCCGTGAGGGCGCGTTTTGTTTGCAAGTCGCCGTGGTTGACCCAAAACCAATAGTCGCGGTAGTGCACGGCGGCAAATGTGTCCGGCGGCCTGTCCTTGCCGCTGTGAATCCGAACCCTATCCTCCCGGCTCTCCGTGGACGCGTGCTCGAACGCGGGCAGCGCGCTGTGTTCCTTCAAGTGCGCTTCCGGTACGTCCAAGTAACTCGAAAAGGCAATCATGACTTGTAGCATCGAGCGGCTGTTCACTGACAGTTCGTTGGCCGCTCCACGCGCCGGGGAATAGGTGAGCGTGAGCCTTTGCGCGTCGGCCGGGAGCTTGAGCAACCGCCGGATTTCAGCCGTCTTTTCCACGATGTCAGGCGGCAGGTCGTCACGCCGGAAGAACAGCACAGCGGTCGAGCCTTTGGTCTTGTCCTCCTCCACCCGCATCCCGACCGCACCTGCGGCCTGCACTTCGCGCAACAACGCGAGCGCGCGCCGGAACTCAGGATCCGCCTCCCTCAGTGCGCCGCCAGCTATCGAGCGATTACGCACGCCATTGAGCGACTCGACGGTCAGACTCAGGATGAAGTCCGCCGCATAACCTCCCTGGAGCATGAAGAAAATGTTCTTTGGGTCAATTGGCGTGATGAGTCCACGCAAGAACTTCTCCCCCGTCGCCGGCGTGTAGGTGATGGTGGGCCGGTCAGTGTAGATGCCCTGTACCCCCGACGAGAAGAAGTTGCCCTGAACCGCCCGCTCCGACGAAAGCGTGCCGCCGACGGTCACGCCGGTTTGCAGCGAGTAGCCGCTAACGACGGACGCGACTTCCACAAAGACCGGCAAATCCATGTAGCGCAGCTTGACAATGTTCAAGAGCATTTGCTGCTTCCACGAATCGGCGACCGCCGTGCTGTAATCGAAACGATCCATGGGAATGGTTTTGGGGCCGAGAGACCCGCAACCGGTGAACAGCGCCACCGCCCCAATGCACAACCCTAGCCTCATTGCAGCAAGAGTCAGGGAGCCAGGCGGCGCTGCGGCCGGAGGATCTTCTTTGGATGCGGCTTTCATGGCGGCTTGCGTTCTGATCTCTACTCCTCCTCAATAAGAGCCTCGACCCGTCCTGTGCGTACCGCCCTCACCAAGGCCGCGTGGTCATGCTCCGTCTGATCCGCGTAGGCAAGAGCGAACGCGCCCATTGCCTGGTCAAACGTGTCGCCCTTGCCCAGATAGCCACTAATGGTCGTGGCATCCCCGGACTTGGCGTGGGCACGAGCAAGCGTCCAGCCGCAGACCTCGGCATAGCGGTTGAACTGCACGGGGGCCATGCCTTCGACGGGAAAAGACATCTTCATGTCGCGCAACTGGCGCAAAAAATAGTCATTGCCTTGTCGCCCCCGCGCCCATCCCAGAAAGATGTCGCTGGAGGACTGCATCAGCCGTTGCCCCATGACGACGCGCTGCCCCTGTAGGTCATAGCGGCTCTTGCCCGCGTAGGGCTCAAGAACAGACCGGCAGGCTTCCTTGATCTGGAGGAGCAGGGGATGCCCTTCTTCGTCGGAAAACAGTCCCATGAAGCAGCGCGTTCCCACACTGCCAATACCCACCACTTTCAGGGCGAAGTCTTCCAGGCGGTAGCGATCCAGCAGGACGCGCCGCTCGTCGGAAAGCGTCTGCCGGTAGTCGATCAGCCCCTCACGAAACCCTTCCTCGATGTCAGCGTCAGTGACGTGATAGACAAGGGGTGGTTGGTCGACAAGGCGGAGTCGCCCACCCGCTTCCTCGGCAATCTTTGGAAAGAGGTGTTCGACGACACGCTGGCGGGCTTTCGCAGCCATTTGCTCCCGGAACTTCTTCGCCTTTTCATCGGGCGCCATCGCAATGATGGTTTCCGCGTCCAGGCGCGCGTACCAGACCTCCAGAGGGTCCATCCGGGAATACTCCCGCAGACGCTCCCGATACGCACGCACGCACTCCAGGGCGGCTTTCCGGGCATCCGCATCTGACAACTTGTTGTCGCGTGCTGCGACCGCAAAACTGGCTGCCAGCCGTTTGAGATCCCATTCCCAGGGGGCGGGCAGGGTTTCGTCAAAGTCGTTCAGATCGAAGACCAGATTGCGCTCCGGCGTCGCAAACAAACCAAAATTCAGCAGGTGGCAGTCCCCGCAGGCTTGCACCCGAATTCCAGTGCTTGGGGTCGTGGCGAGATCGTGCGCCATGAGTGCGGCGGAGCCGCGCAGGAACGTGAAAGGGCTACGGAGCATGCGGCCGTAGCGGATTGGTACCAGTTCCGGCAGTCGGTCCTGACTCGATGCTTCGAGAATCTCTATGGGGTCCCGGCCATGGGCTGGCGGTGTCCAGTCCGCGTGACTGACGCGCGAAACACTATCGCGCAAAGCCTTACCGGCGGCGAGACGCTCTGCGCGTGCGCGAAATACCGGGGCGTTCTCCTCCACCTCGGCGATTGCCGTCTTGGCTTTTCCCCGCGACTTCTTTGCGTTCACCTTGACTCCCCCTTCTCTTCAAGAGCCTACGTTACTGGCGCACCTTCTCGATGGCTTTGTCCCGCTCTGCCTTGCCGTCCACGATGAGCCGGTAGGCAGCGTAGTATTTGTAGATGTTCCGCACGTACGTGGTCGTCCCGATGCCGATCTTCTCGGCGACCACGATCTCCACATTGTTGAGCCACTGGTCAGGGTCCAGCCCGCGCTGCACGGCCTCCTTGCGCATCTTGGCGATATCAGCGGGGCCGGCGTTGTAGCTGGCGAAGGCAAACCGCGCGCGGTTGTGTAAAGCGTGCGGCTGTAGGGTACGAGCACACGGATTGAGCGCCGCTCAAGCATGCCGTCGAAGTCGCCGCGCCAGGGCGCGTGATTCAGGCTGAACTGGCGTGCGGGTGGGGGAGCGGCCGGAGCGGAGGCGCCTGTCGGCGATTGCGGTTCAGCGCCCTGGACACCCTGTAAGGCAAAGGCCAGCATGAACAGGAGTCCAGCAAGGATATGGACCAGCCGGGACGCGTTCATGACGAAGAACTCCGTGCGCATGGTGGCAACGCCCAGCCACACGGTGAGCGCCGCCAGCCTTCCGTGAAGGCCGTTGCGCGCCCGTCAGCCCTTCCGCGCCTGACCATCGATACCTTGAGTCTAGAACATGACAACCACCGGTCTTGCGCCAGTTGTTGGATCACGGGGGATTAGCCGCTAACAGCCGTCAAGGCGTCCGGTCCTTTGCATGGCGCGATCTGAAAGTTGATGCACAGAAGCGCCTTGGATTCAGAGGTTCGCGACGCCGTGGGGGCGCTATCATAGCGCCCGCCGCGCATCCACCGCGCCGGGCTCCCACACTGCGCGCTGCCGAACCAAGGCTCAATCGGTCTCGGCAGGCGAGCGAAAAGCATTACGTACGGCGCTTATCCGGCATCGGGAAGCCGCGTACCGTCGCCGTCATATCAATGGTTTGGGGCCGCGTGCTTATAACCTTGCGATTTATTAACTCCACGCCTGACTGGCTCCTATAGTTAAACGTCGAGGCAAATCAATCCCATGGCCTAGAATTCGGTGCGACCTCAATGAGATTGCTTCTCGTCTCGGTGTGCCAGGGCCATCGTACGGACATGACGCGCTCGCCGCCCTTAAACGCATTGCCACAAGCGAAGGCCGGTGGAGCTTGAGCTCGGTCATTCAAGGGAGAACAAAATGAGGATGACGATACTTCCCACCCTGGCCACGCTTGCCTTGCTCACGCAGCCGGTAATCGCACCGGCGCAGGAAACCACGGGCCAGTCGATGACTGCGCCCGGTAAGGCCGCTTTTTCCCAGACCGTGAAAGAGACGACAACCGTAGTGGGCATCGACCCGGCAACGAGGACCATTACATTGAAGGGACCGAAAGGGGTATCCAATCTCGTGGCGGGCGAAGAAGTACGAAACTTCGACCAGCTCAAGGTAGGCGACAAGGTCGTCGCCGAATACAAGCAGGCGCTGTCGCTGGATCTCAAGAAAGGTGGTGGTGGCATTGCCGGACAAACCGAGCGCGAGTCGGGGGAGCGGGCTCCGCTTGGCGCGAAGCCGGGCGGGAGCGCGGCCCGCGAGGTGACAATCGTTGCGAACGTCGTCGCAGTGGACACGAAAAAGCAACTCGTTACGCTGCGCGGACCAAAAGGTAATACGGTCGACCTGAACGTTCGGGATCCAGACCAGTTGAAAAACATCAAGAAGGGGGACCAAGTTCAGGCGATCTATACCGAAGCGGTGGCCGTCTCGGTCGAGCCCGCGTCGAAGAAATGAGCCTGCGGAACGAAAGGTCGACGGGGCTGGCGGTTGGACGCGATTTCTTGCCACCGCGGCCAGGAACCTGCGCAACCGGGCTTTGCGGTATCGCAGGGTCCAGCCCGCTTACGGGACCATTGCAGCGCAGAGTCCCGAGGAGAACGCGATGTTGATGAAACTGAAACTGCGCGCGGCGATGGCCGTGGGATGCGTGACGCTGGCGATGGTATCGGGCACTCTCCGCGCGGAAGAAATCCCCCTGATCACCGGGAAGCAGTGGACCGAGTCATCGGAACAGACGAAAAAGGCCTACCTCATCGGCATCGCCAATCTCGCCCAGGTTGATATCGCCTTTCATGCAGGCAAACCGCCAACCGATTCGCAAAGCGTCATTCCGCGTCTTGCGAGGGGGCTGAAGGGCCAGACGCTCGACACGGTGCGCGAAGGACTCGACCGCTGGTACGCCGCGCATTCGGATCGGCTGCAGCGGCCGGTCATCGAAACGATATGGTTCGAAATGGTCGTGCCCGGACTGCAGAGCAACAAGTAGGGGACACACATGAAAGGACTCGAAGGGATTGGCATGGCGCTCGTCCTCGCCGGCGTTGTCGGCTGCACGAACATGACGCCGCAACAACAAGGGACGGTGACCGGCGCGGGCGTGGGTGCACTAGCCGGTGCAGGCATTGCCGCCATCGCGGGAGGAAGCGGGTGGACTGGCGCCGCAGTAGGTGCCGTCGCGGGAGGCGTGGCCGGCAACATCAAGGGAGGAAAGCAGCAGTGAGTCGTGTCCGGCCCCTCGCAGCCTGGCGGGGGCGACCGCGCCGGAGCGCGCCCTCGGAGACTAGTTGATGCAGTCCCCGCGGCCAAACTCCCCCCGTCAGTCAATCCATTGCACATCAAAGGCATGGTAGCCCCAGGGCGGCATGTCCAGGGAAAGACCACGGGCGCGCAGGTCATCGCCCGGCCGATCATAGGCAGCCGGGCTAAGCCAGTCCTGGAGTCGTACGGTCCCCTCCCCCAGTTCCCTGAAGGGAGTTCGCATGAAGCATTGGCTTTGCTGCGGCGAGTAGTTCACGGCCACGAACATGCACTCGTGCGAAGCCCATACGAAATCGAGCATCAGGCGCGGCCCGCGCTGTCGCGCGCGAGTGTGCAGGCGCGCCAGCGCTTCGTCGCCTCCGAGGTCGCGGCGCACGGTGTAACGCGTGATCGCAAAGCCGGAGCCAGCGATATCCTCCTCCCGCAGGTCAGGCAGCGTTTGCACGAACTCGCGCCGCCACGCCGCGTTGCTGCGCGAGATGCGCTGCGCGGCTGGCCCCGTCTGCCAAACGCTCAGCAACCAGAGCCAGTCGAAACCCATCTCCACCAGACGGTCCAGTTCGGTGTCGGCGATATCATCCAGCGTGGCCGCATGGCCGAGCGATAGCGACACTCGCTCAACCAGACCCGGGTGTTGAGCTGGTAAAGCGCTGGATAGCGAGGTGTCAGCACAGCCGTCAACCCCCTGTTTCGAACCCAGGATATAGCGTCATCCCGCCATCGATGAAAAGCGTCGTGCCGACAATGTAGTCGGTGAAGTCCGAAGCTAACCAGACTGCGGCATGGCCAATCTCCTCGATCTCGCCGATACGCTTGTAGGGCACGAGCTTCATCAGTTCGGCATAGGCCTCGGGCGTAGACCATGCCGCCGTGTTGATCGGCGTCCGAATTGCGCCCGGCGCTATGGAATTGACGCGGATGCGCTTCTCGGCGACCTCTTGTGCCAGGCTCTTCATCAGCAGCATCAACCCACCCTTGGAGGCTGCGTAATTGACGTGGCCAGCCCACGGAATCACCTCGTGTACTGAACTCGTGAAGATGATCTTGCCGGCCGCCACTGAAATGCCCGGGCGCACGCCGCGCCGGAGGAACTCGCGCACGGCCTCACGCGCACACAGGAACGCGCCGCGCAGGTTGACACTGATCACCGCGTCCCATTGCGCCACGCTCATCTCGTGGAACGGCGCGTTGCGCTCCATGCCGGCATTGCTGACGAGGATGTCGACGGTACCGAACTCCTGCACCGCCGCGGCGAACATGGCTTGCACTTGCGCCTCATCCGCTACGTCGGCCAGTGCGATGATCGCGTGCTGCCCGCCGCCGCGAATCTCTTCGGCAACCGCCTCGGCATCTGCGGGGTTAGCCACGTAGTTGACTACCACGTTGGCGCCAGCTCTGCCGAGCGCGACCGCGATGGCGCGACCGATGCCGGAATTGGCGCCGGTCACCAGCGCGGTCTGGCCTTTTAGCAAGTCGAGGGGCTTCAGCGCCGGGATCGTCGGATGGGGCAGGTTTCTGCTGGCGTAGTAACTTTCCATGGTGTACTCCTTCGTTCCGTTGCCCGGCAGGCGCGGCATCGCGCGGGCTCTGCAGGTTTCGTCGCTCGCGGCCGGGATGGCCTCGGTCGCCTCGGTCGCCTCGATGGCCTGGGCGGCCTAGGTGGCCTAGATAGCTTCCTCGGGATTGACAGGATTGCCGGAGATGGCAGACTCCGGGGGCGTGTGCGGGGCGCGTAAGGCCGCCACCTCCGCGCCCGGCATGAGCAGCATGTCCTTCGACAGCACGGAATTCGCCTGGATAATACGCGCGACGCAGCCTGTCCAGCCGGTCTGGTGGCTCGCGCCGATCCCGGCACCGGTGTCGCCGTGGAAATATTCATAAAACAGCACCAGGTCGCGCCAGTGCGGGTCGTCGCGGAACTTGCTCGCCGCGCCATACACCGGTCGGCGGCCGTCGCGATCGCGCAGGAAGATCCGGCTCAGGCGTTCGCCCAATTCCTTGGCCACGTCGAGCAACGTCATCATCTGCCCCGAGCCGGTTGGGCACTCAACCTTGAAGTCCTCGCCGAAATAGGCGTACAGGCGTATCAGCGCGGTGTAAAGCAGGAAGTTGATCGGCATCCACACCGGCCCGCGCCAGTTGGAATTGCCGCCGAACATGCCGGTGTCGGAATCGCCCGGCACATAGGCCACCCGATGCTCCTGACCCGCGTGGTGAAAGACATAGGGGTGTTCGAGGTGGAAGCGCGACAGCGCGCGAATGCCATGCGGGCCGAAGAACTCGTCCTCGTCCAGCATGCGCCCCAGGATGCGGCGCAGCTTCTGCTCGCCAACGATCGCCAGCATGCGGCGATTGGCTACGCCGGGCTTTGGAGGCAAATGCATGTTGGCGGCAAGCTCGGGGTGGCGACTCAGAAACAGTCCCGCACGCTCACGGAACTTCGGCAGCTTTACGAGGATGTCTTCTTCGAACACGGCCACTGCGGCCAGTGGCAGCAGCCCGACGATGGAGCGCACCTTGAGTCGCGTGGCGCTGCCGTCCGGGAAACGCAATACATCGTAGAAGAAGCCATCCTCCTCATCCCACATTTCGTCGTTCCGCTCACCGACGCGGTCCAGCGCGCCGGCAATGAACACCGTGTGCTGGAAGAATTTCTCGACGAACTCCTCGTAGAGCGGCTTCTGCAACGCGAGCTCGACCGCGATGCGCAGCATTTGCTCGCTGAAGAACACCATCCACGCCGTCCCGTCGGCCTGATCCAGGTACCCGCCAGTGGGCAGTGGCGATGAGCGGTCGAACACGCCGATATTGTCGAGCCCGAGAAAGCCGCCCTCGAAGACATTGGCACCGGCGCGGTCCTTGCGATTGACCCACCAGGTGAAATTGACCAGCAGTTTGGCGAAGGCGTACTTGAGGAACTCGACATCGCCGCTGCCACCGCTGCGCTCCTTGTCGAATAAGTAGAGCTGCATCGTCGCCCAGGCATGCACGGGCGGGTTGACATCGCCGAAGTTCCACTCGTAAGCAGGGAGCTGGCCGTTCGGGTGCAGGTAGTCGTTGCGCAGCATCAGGTCGAGCTGTTGCTTGGCGAAGTCGGGATCGACCATGCCCAGCGGAATCATGTGGAACGCCAGGTCCCACGCGGCGTACCAGGGATACTCCCATTTGTCCGGCATCGAGATGATGTCGTCGTTGAACATATGCGCCCATTCGCTGTTGCGCACTCGCTTGCGTTCCAGTTGCGGCAAGCGGGCACCCGCGCCGTGCTCGTCGAGCCAGAGGCCAAGGTCATAGTAAAAGTATTGCTTCGTCCACAGCATGCCGGCCAGCGCCTGGCGCATGACGCTCACACGGTCCGCGTCATCGCGAATCGCGAGCGGTGTGATCGACGCGTAGAAGGCATCGGCCTCCTCCAGCCTGGCGGCGAACACCGCGTCGAAGCCATGGAAGGGCGCGGACGCCGCCCCCGGCGCCTGGGTCGTCAACCGCAACCGCAAGACTTGTGACTCACCACCGCCGATGTTGAGCTGATAGTGGGGCGCCGCCTTGGTTCCCTGCTGCGCGGGATTCACCGCCGCGGCATCGCCGTGCACGATGAAGTTGTGGATGCCGTCCTTCACGTGGGCGACGCATTGCCCGTGCCGAACAGCCGGGTGTTGTTGGTCTCATTCTCGGTGAAGAGCAGCGGCACGTCGGCGTCGCAGTAGAGGTAATACTCGCCCAGCGATTCCTGAAACAACGGGTCGCTGTGACGCGCGCGGACCGCCGCCTGCCCGGAGGCAGCGACGCGCTCGAGGATCGGCTTCGAACCGCCCCACGGCTGCGACCACGTGTTGCGGAACCACAGGGTCGGCAACAGGTGCAGTGGTGCCGCGTCCGGGCCGCGGTTGAAGACGCTGATTCGCACCAGCACGTCTTCAGGCGCCGCCTTAGCGTATTCGACAAAGACGTCAAAATACCGGTTGTCGTCAAACACGCCGGTGAAACTCAAGGGAACCACAAAGACTCTCTGGCCCCGGCTTCTGCCTTTCTGACCTACGGCCGTTCGCCCTGCGGCAGCCTGGCCATGTTGTGCTTGATCATATCCATCACCGCTGCGGTCATCACCGAGGTCGAGACGCCGAACATCAGGATCCCATTGACCGCTTCGCTGGTGGGCCGCCCCCCGGGCCCGATGCGCGAACTGCCGGAACTGGCGGAAAAGGAAGGTGCGATTCCGCTGATCGAGACCGGGGGAAAGCCGGGGGCAGCCCTATAGAGTGCGGATAAAAACTTACTGATCCGATATCCGAGGGACGCCAACGAGGTTTGGCTTCCTCCAATTCCGAATCGCATCGAATTCTCCTTGCGGTAGCGCCAACCATTTGGTGTATGCATTAGCAGACACACCGGATTTCCGACTATTCTAATTCGCGGTCGCAACCGATTTCCAGGTTCGCACGCTCGCTCGTGACAACGAGGCATGCATGGGCCGATCCGGAGGATCCACGACACGAATGCAGATGCCTGCATTGCTGATACTTGCGTTGTTGCTCCTGCTGGGCGGCTGCGCCAGCCGGCCTGTCAATCCTCCGATCACCCACGCTGACCCCAATGCCGGCTATCGGCTTTTTACGCGCCCACAGTACGCGGCGGACAACGAGAACCTGATAATTCTGGCCTTCTCGGGCGGCGGAACACGCGCTGCCGCATTCTCGTACGGCGTCCTTGAATTCCTGCGCAACACCGAAGTCGTCGGACCGACAGGCAAGAGGTCTCGCCTGCTCGACCATGTCGGCGTCATCACCGGCGTGTCGGGCTGTCTGGGAGGCGTCGTTTTCCCGACTCTTCCGTGAGCGCATCGGTTCTTCTCCCGGGCAATATCGAAGCCGCTTTCAGTTCGGCAAGTCGGGGACTGATGTTGACGAGCAATGAAACCTCCCGGTGCTTTCCCCAGCGGAAGGGCCAGTAAGTTTGCGAGTGCGACTTCGACGTAGTTGGTGAGGCTGGCGCTGCGTAATAGACAGGACATCACGTTTTCCCTGACCCTCCCAAGATGTAAATTCAATCTCCCGGATCGTCAAAAGCAAATTCACGTATGGACCATACTTCGAGTGGGCCGAGAAATTCGTGGTGATGGGCGTGCCTCCCGCTGTGCCCGGCGTGCTCGAGCCGAAAGGTGCTTGAATTTCTCGGTATCGCAGTGAACGCATCTGTACGCACCGGGCACGCGCCGTCATATCCGGAAGGCGCTGTAAATTGGCGCCACGAAGGAAGAAATCGCGGCCGCAAGCGGCGGCCTGAACGCATTCGGGACCACTTCGACGCAACTCCCTACCGCGAGTCCTCCTCCATGAATCTCTCACTGACGCTGTCCGGCTGGCGCGAGCCCGCCCGCACGAACTTCCACGGCATCCTGGTGTCGGTGGTGGTGGCGGTGGCCGCCATCTCCCTGGCCGGGCACTACCACGTGTCGCCGATGCTCTTTGCCTTGCTGCTCGGCATGGCCCTGAACTTCCTGTCGACCGAGGGCCGGTGCGTTCCGGGCATCCAGTTCTCCGCAACCACGCTGCTGCGCATCGGCGTGGCGCTTCTCGGCGTGCGCATCACGGTGTCGCAGATCACGGCCTTGGGTGCGATGCCGATCGCGATGGTCGTGCTGTCGGTGGCGCTGACCATCGGATTCGGCATCGTGCTGGCCAGGATGCTCGGCTATCGAAACCGGTTCGGCGTCCTGACGGGCGGCGCCGTGGGGATCTGCGGTGCCTCGGCGGCGATGGCGATCGCCGCGGTGATGCCCGCCCATCCAGAAGACAACGTGAAGGAGCGCGCCACCATCTTCACCGTCATTGGCGTCAGCACGCTCTCCACGGCCGCGATGGTGCTCTACCCAATGATCGTCTCGGCGCTTGGCTTTGGCAGCGAGCATGCCGGCGTCTTTCTGGGTGGCACGATCCACGACGTGGCGCAGGTGGTCGGCGCGGGCTACGGAATGTCCAAGGAGACCGGCGACATCGCGACGATCGTGAAGC
This sequence comes from Ralstonia pickettii DTP0602, assembly GCA_000471925.1. Classification (NCBI taxonomy): domain Bacteria; kingdom Pseudomonadati; phylum Pseudomonadota; class Betaproteobacteria; order Burkholderiales; family Burkholderiaceae; genus Ralstonia; species Ralstonia pickettii. The sequence continues at coordinate 123,529 of CP006669.1, read as the reverse complement.
TGCTGCGCGTCGCGATGCTGCTGCCGGTGATCCTGGTCATCACGCTGTCGTACCGCAAGCACCATGTTGCCGGGCCGGCCGGCACGAAGAAGCCGCCGATGCTGCCCTGGTTCGTGGTGGCCTTCGCGCTGATGGTCGCCATCAACAGCGCCGGCCTGATTCCAGCCGCACTGCAGCACGCGCTGCAGACGCTGTCGACCTGGCTGCTGGTGGTCTCGATGGCCGCGATCGGCATGAAGTCGCACCTGAAGGATATCGCGACCGTGGGATTCAAGCCGGTCGTACTGATGGTCAGCGAGACCGCGTTCCTCGCGATCCTGGTTGCCGCGGTCCTCTTAGTGGCTCGCTGAGCTGACCGTCACAGGGAAACTGACGGTGTACGCCAACCTTAACCGAACGACGCCATGACCACCGCCACCACGACGATCGACGAAGCTCCCACGCCGGCTACGCCCATCAAGGCGCCCATATGCTGCTGTTGCTGGGGATCATGGCTGTGCTCATGCCCTTGTGGAGCGACATGCTGATTCCCCTGCTACCAGCCCTGCAGCGGGATCTGCGTGCGTCCGCATCGGAAGCGCAGCAGGTGGTGTCCCTGTTCTTATTGGCCAGCGCCTTCATGGCCCTTTGGCACGGCGTGCTGGCCGATGCGTTGGGTCGCCGGGTGGTGCTGCTCGGCTCGCTTGGCGTGCTCACTCTGACTTCCCTCGCGTGCTTGCTGGTTACCCGCATGGAACATTTGTGGGTGCTGCGCATGGTGCAAGGATTGGCGGCGGGCTCGGGGATGATCCTGGGGCGCGCCATCATCCGCGACCTGTACAGCGGCGAAGTCGCACAAAAAATGATCGCCCGCACCAGCTTGATCCAGGCCGCAGGCCCTATCGTCCTGCCGGTATTGGCGGGCTGGCTCACCGTACTCTGGGGCTGGCGCGCGGTGTTCGGTTTTCTCGGTGTAGTCGGCGGGCTGATGCTGATCGTGTATGCGCGCTTGCCAGAGTCGCTGCCGCCAGAGCGCCGTCAGCCCTTGAATGCCCGCAACATCCTGCACGGCTACCGCTCCGTGATCGGCTCGGCGCAGTTTGTGCGCATGTCGCTTGTCCATGGGCTGAACTGGGTTGCCCTGTTCATCTATGTGGCAGGGGCTGCCCGCGGACTGGCGTCGTTGGCATGGTAGGCGGACGGCGATTTCCCTAAGAAAAGCCCTTGCTCCGGCCCAGGCTGCTCATGCTACTCGCTCATAGTTGACGGACAAAGCGGAACGGGCCTGCATGAACAAACTGCTCACGTCGTTCTCCCTTCCTGCCGAGGTCATCGATCGGCTGCGCGCCGTCTCCCGCGCGGGCGTTCACGCGCTATATTTCAAAGCATTTTCGAGGGCCCGGTTCGGCCCAGGTGAAAAGACGACCAACGCACCGCCTTGAATGACCGCTGACGGACGCTCACCGGACCTTCCGTAGGCAAAGCCAGGATCCCCGCTCGTCGGCCATAGCGGCCGTTCACCTCGCCAAACCGAACGTCGGAGAAGGGCCGGTAGCCGCCCCTGAACAGCCGCCGGCAACTCCCAAGCGCGCGGACTCGCGAAAATGCGGTCGTATTGGCGTTGAAGGATATGTCACCAAAGTCATTCATTGATGCAGGGCCACCGATACGGCAATGGCTGTATCAACTTTTAAACGGGGTGCCATTGATCAGGTCGCAGACGTCCGGAATGCAGAATCCGTGTACGTGGCGGTGCCCGATGTCGGCCAGTCCAGTGCCGATCGCGGTATGTGGCTTCTTCCTGGCGACTTCGGCCAGGGCTTCCTGGAATGCCGCTTTGAATCCGAGTCTCGGATACGCTTGAACAACGTCATCGACGAAGGAAGGCGTCACCTCGTCATAACTCAATCCGAGCACATCAACATGGGCGCCCATGAAGACCAGGGCAATCTCTGGCGCCATAAGCTCGGCGATGCCACTGCTGGAATGCAGCGCGATCGCTTCCCAGACCAGATCGGTTTTGGATGCCGGGTAGCCATGTCCTCGCAAGAATTTGCTGGCAGCATTGGCGCCATCGACTTCGAAACGCTGATCGGCAACGAACTCATGGGTCAAGCCAAGATCGTGAAGGACGGATGCAAGGTAAACGACCTCCCGGTCGTACTTCAATTGCCGCCTTTGCCCAAGGAACTCGGCGAACCACCAGGTCCGGTGGACGTGGTTCAGCATCGCTTTCGAGTGCACGCTCTCGACAAGTGATGCGGCCTTTCGAGACAGTTCCGAATCGGGCGCGATGAAGCCACCGATAGTGACAGGGATGCTCACTTCGTTCTCCTGAACGGCGGTTCGAAGCCAATGCCAGACGTACCGCTCGTATTACTGACCAGTCCCAAAATAAGGCGACAAAAATTGAACGAATGGGATCGACGGTAGTCTCATGAGCCATGAAACGAGATGGCCGCCAACTGGATCGCGCGACGCAGGAAGAATTTCGGCTGCTGGCGTTGCGCCGGGTGAAGGAAGGCGAGAAGCCGTCGGAGGTAGTGAAGTCCCTGGGAATGAATCGCACCTCGATCTACCGATGGCTCAAGGCTGCCAGCGGGCGCGGCAATGGGGAGCGGGCACTGGCAGCGCGGCCTGCCACCGGTCGACCGCCCAAGCTCACAGCGCGCCAGCAGGCCCAGGTTCTACGCTGGATTAACGGCAGGGACCCGCGGCAATTCGGATTGGACTTCGGGCTGTGGACGCGGCAAATCGTGGCCACCTTGATTGAGCAAAAGTTTGGTGTGCGCATGGGTCTGACCGCAGTGGGGAGGTTGCTGGCCCGTTTGGGCCTGACGCCACAAAAACCACTGCAGCGCGCCTATCAGCGAGATCCCCAGGCGATTGAGCGCTGGCAGCGTGAGACCTATCCCGACCTTGCAGCAAGGGCCCGACGTAGTGGGGCGGAAATCTACTTCTGGGATGAATCCGGGTTTCGAGCCGACACGGTGCACGGCAAGACTTGGGCGCTCAAAGGGCAGAGTCCGGTGATCGAGCGCCCCGGCCAGCGCCAATCGATCTCGGCAGCCTCGGCGGTCAACGCCCGGGGCGGCTTCTGGTTCGCGACGTACAAGGGCGCGCTCACCGCGGAGCTGTTCATCGAATTGCTCAGGCAGATGATGAGGGGCAGGCGCAAGCCGGTGCATCTTGTCATTGACGGCTTGCCAGCCCATAAGAAGGCAAGTGTGCGCGAGTACGTCGAATCCACTGGCGGCAGATTAACGTTGCACTTCCTGCCGGGTTACGCGCCGGACCTCAATCCGGACGAGCTGGTATGGAGTCACCTCAAGCGCACCGGCGTGGCGCGCAATCCGCTGCGCACCGGCGAGAAGCTGGAGATTCGCGTCGAGCAACAACTGCGTGGGCTGCAGAAAAAGCGCACCCTCATTCGATCATTCTTTGATGCCCCATCTGTCGCATATATTTGGGACTGCTGAGTAAATGTAGAGTTGCCACTGCGTTTCATGGACCTACGTCCCCCGCCCGCCCATACGATCATCCGACTGTGTGGGCAGCGGGTTCCTGCCGAAACTACGCCTGGAACACTTGACGATTGTCCTGTACAAACGCAGCCACAGTCTGCGGCGCCTGGCCCGTGATTTCTTCGATAACGCCATCCGTACCGGAGAAGATTCCGTTCTGATAGTCGATGGCGGTTTCAAGGAAATGCTGGATCACGAACTCAGGCAGGTTGTACTTCTGCAGATGTTCGCGATATTGCTCAAGGGTCGAGGGCACATAGGTGATCTCGCGTCCCAGCACCTTGCTGATCTCGCTCGCGACCTCCTGCTGATTCAGCTCGACGGGGCCGAAGAGGGAGTAAGTCTTGCCAATATGGCCTGCGGGTTCCGCGAGAATACTGGCGATCAGGCGCGCCTGGTCCTCGGCCGCAATCGGCGCATGACGCCCTTCCCCGTAGGGCAACGTGATCTTGCCTTCCTGCACCAGGGGATCGAGCACCCACGGAAATGTCAGCCACTCGGAGAAGTAGGTCGGGCGAATATGGACGGTCGGAACATCGGACCAGTCGAGAACGCGCTCGGCAATCCAGTGGTCGCGCGCGGCATGGCTCTTGGAATCTTCTCGTGCCGAGATTTGCGACATCTCGACCACGACCTCAACGCCGGCACGCCGTGCGGCATCAGCGAAGTATGAGGTGGCCTGGATGTAGCCGGGACGCACCGGATAGCACAGGTACGCACCGTCCACGCCGTCCATGGCGCGAATCACGTCGTCGTGCTCAAGGAGATCACCGACGAAAATCTCTGCCCCCTCTTCGCGCAGGGCTGCGCTGCGCTCATCCTCCTGGTGTACGAAGGCGCGAACCGCGTGCCCTGCCTTCAGCAGGAATCGGATGGTGTGGACGCCGGTCTTACCCGTGGCGCCAGTGATGAGGTATTTACGCTGTTCCATGAATTGCTCCAATCTGTGAATGTGTCCGACAGGTTTACATCGCCCCGAGGTGCTGCTTCACATCCTCCAGAATCGCCGTTGAAGCGTCGGAATCTTCAACGACTCTTGACATCGTGACGGCCCCAATCATGGCCGCCAAAGCGAACACGGCAGACGACCTGGCTTCCTGCGACGGCTTGTCCGCCATATGTTTCGCCAGTACGTCAACCAGATCGTCAAAACCTTGCGCGGCTGCCGCGCGCGTTTGTTTATCGGCCCTGGCGAGTTCGCTTCCCATTGCCGCCAGAGGGCATCCGCCTGTCCGTGTGTCGCGGTGGGCCTGAGACACGTAGGCTTCGACCATGGCGGCAAAACCGCTGGCAGCCCGACTGTCGCGAGCGACCGTTGTCAGCCCCTCGATCACTTCCGTCATCGCCTGAGAACACGCTTCTGCAATCAACTGGTCCTTCGAGGCGAAATGCCGATAGAAGCCGCCCTGCGTAAGGTTCAACGGAGACATCACATCGTTCAGCCCCGTCGCCTGGATGCCGTTCAGCCGGAATTCCCGCGCGGCGACCTCGACAATGCGTCGATGGGTTTCCGCCGTCTCGACCTTCGTCTTTCTCATCTCGCCGCTCCTGTTGTGTGTGGTCGCTAACCATCTTAAATAGATGGTGGTCACCATCCAAATGGAAGTCAAGAAGAGAAGATCCTGCGAAGCAAAGTGCGGATTACCTGACCTGAAATCGAGGGCCGTGGCTCCTAGGCAAAGGCCTTGAGACCGTTGATCACGGCAGGTCGCATCGAGACGGCCTCAAACCAACGCGTAAGGGCAGGATGACTTGCCCACTGAAGATCCTCGCGAAAAGCACTGGCGATAGTGAATGCCGAAATGTCAGCAAGAGTAAATTCGTCGCCGGCCATGAATGGTGTCGACTCCAAAAATCGTTCCGACTCGGCAAGCGCCGCCATTGCCATGCCATTGAGGTGCGTGGATTGGGCCCTCGCGCCCATTTGCTCGAGCCGGAATGCACCATGGCTTACCGCGATGACGTCGGTCAGGAAATAGAAGAACCGCTCGTAGACCCTGGCTCGCGCGACTGGATCCGCGGGCAGAAGTCCGTTTCCGGAACGCTCCGCCGCAAAAAACATGATCGCGTTGGATTGCGTTAGGACGAAGGTGCCTTCGCGCCGATGCTCAACGAGCACCGGAACCTTGCCGAACGCATTCAGAGCCCGATGTTGGGAGCCCAGTTGCTCGCCCGCTGCCAAGTCGATACGTTTGACCGTATACGGGACGCCCGCCTCCTCAAGCGCAATCGCGGCCCGGATGCAGTTGCCAGTCAAGGCGCCATACAGCTCGATCGGATTTTGCATGCGCCCTCTCCAACCAGGTGTCTCGCACTTGGTTAGTGTAGCGCTTCGCTTGAAAAAGACTGCAAGTGAGGCTGGCTGTATGAATCGCTCGCAAAAGTCTGACTACCGCAAGAGCATTCGAACGCCGGGGGCCGGTCGTAGACCGTGTCTAGAGCGACTGCTTCCGGAAAACGAAGAGACGCCTACGAAGAGACAGCGTGCTCCTATGCGGATCATCTGCCAGCCGACATTCCGCCGCCCTGTTTCGGCAGTTCTCACACGCGCTTGCGTGCGGATGAAGGCACTGGCTGGCGCAATTGCGCAAATCCCGCCGGCTCCCACTCCCGGGCGGCCAGGAGCATGGCGATGCCACGCCGCTGTGCCAGAGGGGCCGACGCGGACTCGTCATGCAATTGCGCAAGACGCGCCCGAACCCTCTGCAACTCCAGCCGGAGTTGTTCCAGCGCCGGGCCGGTCAGCATGGCATGCGCGAATTCCATGGTCTCGCCCGCCCCGTCAAAACGACTGTCGAGGAAATCCTCCAGCCCATCCTGCCGGAGAAAGGCGCGAATAGGGCCATCGGGCAGCCAGTCGAAATCGCGCATGACGCGCGGCCGAATACGGTCGTTTGGCAGGAGGGCAATCAGGCCCATGCGATCAAGCATTAGCAACCGCTTCACGCATTCAGCGCGGGTGATCCTGTAAGTGGCGATGATTTCTTCCACGAACCAGTGATTTAAAGCACAGACGGCGACCAACAGCAATTTTCGGTCTGACACCAGTTGCGCTTCCTGTTCCCGGGTAAGCACCCGCAACGCCGGCGGTACCACAGCCGCCTCCTGAGTGAGCTCGGCCAGCGTAAAACCGAGCATTGCACTGATCTGCACCAATCGGTCCACGTTCAGCCGCTCGCTGGCGAACATCCGCTTGACGCTTGCCTCGGAAAGCGCCAGTGCTTCAGCGACGTCGCGATACGTCAGCCCCTGTGCCCTGAGCTGATGCTTGATCGTGGCAATGAGGTGTTTGACCTCGTTCATAGGTCCCCAAACGAAAGAATGAGCTCCACACCATATGGTATCGATTTTCGATACTAAATAGCCATGAAAGTGCTACGTTGACAACAGATGCTCTCGTTTTGTGATACCGCGTGGCATGCTGACGCGCATCAGCAGTGCGTCGCCAGGAAGCCAGTCATGAAAACCGACACCAACGCACGAGAATTTGCCGCGAGATTGCAAGTTGGAGATGTTGTATTCATCCGCGTTCATGCCCGCCCCTTTCGGGAAGTTGCCGCCGCTACCGCCTCATGGACGAACCACGTCGGCATCGTGGTCGGGAACTCGCGAACTGAGACCTTGATAGCGGAGAGCACGTTCCCGTTCAGCCGCACCACCACTTTCAATCGGTTTGCAGGCCGTTCCGAGCATGGGCGCATTGCCTTCGGCCGGCCCCGGGCACCGCTGACACCGTCACGGCAGATCCGACTGTCGGAAGCCGCCCGCCGACGGACAGGCATCTGGTATGACTCGGGCTTCAATCTTCAGTCCGGCCGCCAGTTCTGTTCTCGCTTTGTACGAGAAGTCCTGTCGGAAGCAGCCAACGTCAGCGTCGGTGAGGTGGAAAGTTTCAAGGCGCTGCTGGCTCAGGCGACGCCCTCGCCCACCCCCGGCCGTTGAGCGAGCCGCACGACGCGCGGTGGAGCCACTGCTTTGCCCCCAAAACGGTCGAAATGCCAGTAAATGCTAGGCAAGCAACAGCAAGGCATCAGCGAGCGAGAGCACCGTTGTGCGCGAATCGAACGCCGTTGAAAAAAGATGATCGTGCACGACCTGATCTGGGTCGTAGCAGCAATCCTTGACCGTGAATAAACGGAAGTCCGCATCGCTCGCGTACGCGACCGAGGACAGCACCACACCGGTCGACGCAATGCCCACCATGAGCAGGGTATCGATACCCTGCGCGGAAAGCCGCACCTGCAGGTCGGTACCAAAGAATACGCTAGCACGATGCGCGATAATGAGCGGTTCAGTGGCCTGCTGGCCGAGTTCCGGCGAGATCTGGTCGTCGACGAAAAGACCAAGTTGCTTGATACCCTGCCCGTTCCTGTTCAACGGACTGACTTCCGGATAGCCTGGACGGAAGTGGATCTTGGCGAAATAGACGCTGACGCCCCTGGCCCGCGCAGCGTCACACAGCTTGCGCGTATTGGAGAGCAAAGTGGGCGCCACCGATGGAAATAACGCCAGGATGTCGGTCTGATAGTGCATGACCACCAGAGCAGTTTGCGCAGGAACAATTGCCGGAATCTGCATGGTCACACTGCGCGCATCAGCGGCGCTTTCCGTGCCCTTTCGATGGCCTGCTGAATCGACGGGTCCACGTTCAACGGGTGGCGACATAAGGCTACGCGATAAAGAATGATGATTGACTCTACCACGACCAATCGGTTGACCGTTCTGGGTCGGAATAGGACGACCGATGCTCGGGCTGCGCGAGGCCATCACCATCGCAGTTGCCCGAGCGATTGCCAGGCAACTGCGGGACTCCAGCACGTCAGGATTGTGCTGCCCGAAAGGAAGGACGCGTTAAGCCTTGCGGGCGAGGAGCAGGAATACCGGTCTGCGTGGCGGCGAATTGCGCAGCGCGGGCGCTGTACGGCGCTGTGGCCTGCCGAGCAATGCCCTTCATATGTGGCCGCCGGCCCCTGCCGGCGGGATTTTCTCTGCCAAAGTTCAGTACGGACGGCAGTGAAGGGGCTGGGTTACCCGCGTCAGGACGCTGGTCGAACTGCCCCGAGTGCAAGATCCTTCAATGGACGTCGAATGAGTACGCTCGGCGTCAAACGCTCACGTCAGGGAGCAGTTCAGCTTTCGAAATAGTCTGTCGGAAATGATGTTTCCAAAGGCTGATCCCGAGCCGGCCTGATCTATCGAGCGACGAGCCGACTGTAAGATCAGTAATCAACGTGGGATGCAACCCTGCGTCAAACAGCGAGAATCCAGCAGCGAGCACGCATGTCTCTGTCTGGACGTCACAGACCAGTACGCGATCCGGGTTCATTCGCTTCAGGTATTCGACTGTTTCGGCCGACGGCCCATACCCGTGCTCGATGAAAATCTTATCTGCCTCCACCAGACACTTGTCCTCAACGGCGGGACACCAGCCTAGCTGACCCCGAAAGGGAGTCCTGGCCTCATCATGCAACTCGATAGTTGCCACTGACGGAATGTGTTGTGCCAAATCTCTGACGCCTTCGACCAGCCATACTGGCGGAGAGAACGTGGATTGCATGTCCACGATAAGAAGCACCTGACGCATGTTTTCCCACCTTATTTCGCCGAACAACGCAGATCGGAAGCATAGCAGGGGCCGACTTCCTGTTCCCAAGCCGGCTGCATTCATCCCCGCATCTCTCAACCAGGCAGTACTCCCGAATCGTACATAGCTGGGTTGCATCCATCGGCCTCGACGATATAGCATACGGCACGCACCCAATGCGACGCACCAAGGTTTCGTTGATCATCGGCCGTGCGGAGCGTGCCTCCGCCAGAGCGCCGCGGCCGAGCAGCAAGAACGCGGCCTCACCCACGCCGCGTGCCGCGGGACTATCGCGCCGCAGTCGATTCGCGCTCGAACTCACGGATCACCGGGTTGCCAAGGATGGCATCCCTTCCCGCTTCGATCAGGCGATCGACGTCCCTCTCGGGCAGACGAAGTCTGGTCGGCAGATCGTTCAGACTTGCAGCACGCTCCTTGTCGAGGGCCTCAAACGAGATCCGCGTGACGGAGAATTCGACTTCGTCGCACCGCCAGCCTGGGAGGCGTGCAGCGATTTCCTGCTGCCGAGAATGCGGCATCCCACACCGATAGGCCACGAGGTCGTCGCGCCATTGCTGCATCATGGGAACGAAGGCGTCATAGCTCATTCGAACGTTGGTCGCCATTGCCGCGTCGATGGCCGCGCTTGCGACTTCGATTCCGGATGGGCCAGCCTGGCTTTGGTTCCAATCGCCGCGTGGGCCCTGACCGGCGTCAACAACGATGAAAAGTAGCCGCCGCACCTTGATCGCGTCATTCTCGCTCATGGGACCGTAAGCCGTGCCCAGCAGCAGGCGCGATTGCAGAATGGTGGCCAAGCCGTAGTTGTCGGTCACCCCGCCGTCGACCAGCTTGATGTACTTTCCCTTCGAAATATCCCGGTGACCGCGAACGGCGTTTGCCAACGCGCCAAGCAGCAGCGATCGCCCAGGCGCCTGGGCGTGGTCAAGGTTCGGCAGCGGTGCACTACAAGCCTCGGGATGCTTTTGAAGGACGATCGGTGCGAAGAAGAGCGGGACCGCCATGGATGCGGCGACGGCCTCGGAAACGGGAAAGCTCGCAAGATCACTGCATAGTGCATCGAATGCCAGCTGGCTGAACGGGAACGCGACCCGGTAGTAGACGTTTGTGGCGTTGATCCAAACGATTGGCTTGCCGCGGCGGAACATGTCGGCGTACGTCGCGCCCTTGAACACGTCTTCGTCGAGCCATGTCTGGAGATCTTCCCGATCGTTGAGGCCCCCCGCGAAGAGGCGCGCAAGGTTGACCGGATTCAGGAGACTGAAGCGAAGTCCCGCCTCTCCGTCCGTCAAGAGCACTGATCGAAAGGTCGCCAGGCTGGCCTTGCCGTGCAGACCGTAGTACGCAGCGGTGATGGAGCCTCCGGACACGCTGCTAATGAATGCGACGTCGTCGAGCAGGGATGCGCCCGCCGGACCTCTCATGGCGTCGAGCCCCTGCAGCGCGCCGAAGGCGAAGGCTGCGGCTCGCGTGCCACCGCCAGAGAACGACATGGCGACGGTTGTCTGGCCGGCGACGTCGGTGGGTTCGCGCATGGCCGCGGATGCGCTGCCAGCCGCGGCCTGAGGCAGATTGCGCGGAGCATTGTGAGGAAGCGACCCGCAGGCACTGAGTCCCGCAAGTAAAAGCAGCATCAGAGTGCGGTAGGCCCTGCCGCAGGCGTGTCGCTCTCTCCCTGCCCCCTCCATTCGCCAAGGCAGGCTGCTCTTGCGGCGAAGAGTGTGGTCATGTCGAAACTTCCACATTGGACTAGGTCAGGAACGTGCTCGGCGTGGTGGCGGCCCGCAGGAAGGGAAGGTCGAATTTCGTTGCCGCCAGGATCCGGTGTGTCCGGTTCCCTCGGAATATTACGGCATCTCCAAGGGGGTCGCACGACCCGCAGATGGCGCCTGAGCAGCTTCGGGAAAAAGTTTGAGGGCGGACGAAGATCAATCTGGTACTGAATGCTAACTTGACCGACCTTGATTGGTTGGCTTGGTGCCACGCCGCTAGCGGTCATTTTTCAATCTCCTCCAAGTTATCGGAGCCGCCACAGGCGGGATGGGTGTATTCGAGTTGAATGTGCCTCCCGGCCCAAGGAAGAGTGCGTCCATGTGCTGGAAGGCATACTTCGGTACTCGGTCGATGGGGTAGTCCGAGACCTATCGCCAGGACAATGGATGTTCACCCCACGCAGATCTGTCCATCACTTCAGCAACCGCACAGTGACATGGCCCGCGCACTGATCGTCCTTACGCCCGACATTGGGGCTCAGTATTCCCGCGATGTCGGAGCCATTGTCAATGCAGGCGGGCCGCCCGACCGCGCGAAGCTTATCGCTGTCATGTCCGAGTATGGGCTGGTGCCAGCGCCTGTACCCGGACGTTGAATGTCTGCTTTCGGAATACCCACCTGACCGCTTCGGTTCGGAAAGAGACGACGAGTAGCAGCCGCGGTTCCTTCCGTGCCAGCCGCCAGCTCGGCGCCCTGCCATCAGATGACCGGCCGGACCGCCATCCACCCCTCCTCCTGGCTCGCCGCCGCCACCTGCTTGGCGATCGAATCGCCCAGGCGCGTGGCGTCCGCGTAGATGGTGTCGTGCTTGACTTCGGACACGCCGTGCACACCCGTGCCGGCCGCAGCGGCCATTGCCACGTGACCGGCCACGGCGCCAACCCCGGCGGTTTCGGCAACGCCCGGCATATGACCGCTGTCGGCGTCGGCGACAACGCTCTGCAGCGGCACCGGCGCACCGTTGGCCGGCTTGTACGAGATGCGTACTTGTGCCCCGACCTCGCTATTGCCGGTACCCAGGCCGATCAGCAAACGACGGCGGCTGGTGCCTTCATCAATCTTGCGGATGTCGCCCTCAACGATCAGGGCATTGGTATTTGCCGGTGCCGGTGCGTCCGAGCGGACCGCGTTCAGGCCTTGCGCCCGCAGCGTGCGTACGATCTCGTTGGCCACCTGCTCGCGCGCCTCGGTGGCGGCCTGCGATTGCGCGCCGGCGGCCGAGCCGCCAGTGGCCATCGTCTTCACCTTCTGCATCAGGCCCCCGTCAAGCTGCACCTGCCCGGCATCGGCGTTGAAGGCATGCACGTAGATGACGTCGGCCTGCACGGTCTGCATCAGGCCCATCTGGTTGATGCCGGTGACGCCGGCACTGGCGCAGCCGGCCGCCAGCATCGCGCCGGTCGCGAGGGCGGCCATGGCCAGGCGCTTGGTCTTGGTGGCAATGGCTTGGAAAGCGTTCTGCATCTTGAATCCTTCATTGGCACCCGTGTGCCGTCGGTGGTCTGAAGATCTTTCACCGACAATCCCTGGATCCACAACAGGATCACAAACCATCGGAGAGCATGTCATCGCGTCGGGCTTCAGTGCGGCTGTCGTTGCGGCGCGGTGACCAGAGTATGGAAAACGCCGGCGCCGTACGCCAGGCGGGAAATATTTCGTCCGATGTCACGGCTTTCTGCGCGCGTAGTCATCCGGCGGCCTCGCCGTGCATTCCGAACATCGGAGGGGTCACCGCGACAGCACCATCTGCCCCATGAAGGCCTCGATTTGCGGCATCGTCACATAGCCATTTCGCTGGGCGTCGATCTGGTCAAAATGCTTCGCGACCATCGGCATGCCGGCGGCCGCCTGCTCGCGCGTCAGCTTGCCGTCGTGCGTAGTGTTTGCATCGGAAAAGCGGCCCTGCAATTGCTGCATCGCACGCTCCACCCGCGGGCTGACGGCAGCGGGCATTTCGACACTTTGCGCGAACGCACCAGCGGACGCCACGCACATGGTGAGCACTGCAATCATCTTCTTCATGATGTTTCTCCGTTTAGCCGCCCTGTGCCGGCGGGGTTGCGAAATCAGTTCAGCGACAGATCCAGATGAGGTGCATGGGTGCTCACACGGCGCCCGTGCAATTGTCCGGCGATATCACCGCATCACGTAGACGGGGCGAGATGCGACGTAGACGGTACGCGGCAGCGGCGTGGCCCTCACGACCACCGTCGGCAGCGGCGCTGGCGCGACGACCACCTTCGGCGCGGGCATGACGACCACCTTGGGCACGGTAGTGACCACGACCTTCGGCGGGCGGACATACACGGTAGCCGGCGCGACCACCACGGTCGAGGCAAAGGCCTGGCTGCTCGCCAGCAGGATCAACGTACCGGCGGCTGCGCCAAGGAAGCGGGGGAATCGGGAGAAGCGCGAGATCATCACAGGTCCTTCAGTTTCGGTTTCAGCCGGCCGGTGCAGCGCGGCAACGGACCGAACTATAGGTCGGTGGCTTGCGAATTTCGCGGTGGAAAACATGTCGCGGTGTTACACGACGGCGCGCTGACTTGCCGGCCAGGAAGATGTCCGAATGCGACGGCATCGACGGCAATTCATCGCCCGGCGAGGCTCCGCGAGTCATGACATGCAGCGACATATTTCCCACATGGCGCCGGCCGCGATCGACCACTACATTTGCCTCACCGACGCAGCAACGCGGGCTCCGCAAAGCCAGGCGTCCCCTCTCCCCACACAGGACGATCATGCACAACCTCCACAAGATCACACTCTTCGCCACGGTCTTCGTCGTGGCGGTTTCAATGGTCGAGGCCTTCTGCCTGGCACGCAAGGCACGCCAGCAAGGCAAAGCCTACCCCTGGCACGAAATGGGACTGTCGCTGATCGACATGGTCGGGCGCAAGCTGATGGCGCTGCTGCCGCTGTCGCTGGCCGCGCCGATCTTCGCGTTCGCCTGGCAACACCGCATCTTCACGGTCGAGATCAACAGCGTGCTGGCCGTGCTGCTGCTCTTCATCGGGCAAGAGTTCTGCTACTACTGGTACCACCGCGCCTCGCACCGCATCCGCTTTTTCTGGGCCACGCACGCGGTGCACCACTCGCCTAATGAACTGACGCTGGGCACCGCCTACCGCCTGGGCTGGACCGGCAAGATCACCGGCACCGCCATCTTCTTCGCGCCGCTAGTCTGGCTGGGTGTTCGTCCCGAGGTCGTGCTGGCCACGCTGAGCCTGAACCTGCTGTACCAGTTCTGGCTGCACACCACCTGGATCCCCAAGCTGGGCTGGCTGGAATACGTGTTCAACACCCCGTCGGCGCACCGCGTGCACCATGCCTCGAACATCGACTACCTGGACGCCAACTTCGGCGGCGTGCTGATCCTCTTCGACCGCCTGTTCGGCACCTATGTGGAAGAGCGTGAAGACGAACCGTGCCGATTCGGCCTGGTCCACCCGACCACCACACACAACCCGTTCGTCAACCAGTTCGAACACTGGGTCAGCCTGGGCAAGGACATGATCAAGTCAGGCAGCCTGCTGAACGCGGTCGGCTACCTGGTGATGCCCCCGGGCTGGGCACCGGACGGCAAGGGCCAAACGACGGAAGCCCTGCGCCAGCAGCAGGCAGCGGAGCATGCGGTAGCGGTGAGCACGAGATAACAGGAAGGAGAGCGGCGGGGAAGCGGGCAGCGTGAGCTGCCCGTTCTTCATTTTTGCCGACTCGCGGCAGCAGAAGGTTGGGTGGACCGCGCTGAGCAGCGAGGCTGAACGGCACATGGCGATTCGGGTAGCGTGGCGAGCGCCCCCTGAAATGTCCAGGTCTTGGAAGCATGGCCGCTTCCCGGCCAGAAGCGGACCGCTGCCAGTATGGCAGCTCCAGTACATCGGAGCCGCCTGGCGATCATTGATATTGGTGAAAGGCTGGAGGGCACCAGACATGCGTGCCGTGCCCGGTGGGGAGCGCTATGCAATCACTCCGGCTGAATGCCAGCGTCCTTGATGACCTTCGTCCACCTGTTAACTTCTTCGTCGAAGAACTTCTTATGCCCTGCCGGTGAGAGCCGGTCGTCGGCGACAACCGTGATGCCCAATGCCTCTTCACGTTTGATTAGCGCCGGATCCTTCAACGCTGCGCGGAGGGCCTTGTTGATTTTCTCGAGTACGGCTGGCGGCGTGCCCCGTGGCGCATACAATCCATGCCATACGGTGAAGTTGAATCCCGACAGGCCCACTTCGTCAAGCGTCGGAATGCCCGCCAAAGCCGGCACCATCGAGCGTTGGGCGCTCGTCACCCCATACGCCTTGACCTTCTTGGCTTCGATCTGCGGCGTACTGTTCGTGGCCTGCTCGCACATCAGATCGACTTGCCCACCCATGATGTCGGACATCGCGGGCGCCGTTCCCTTGTACGGCACGAAGGTCATGTTACTTTTCAGCGTGCTCTGCAGGAGCAGGCTGCAGAGGTGTGACGCCGAGCCCACGCCTGCATTTGCCAGGTTCAGCTTTCCGCCATTCGCGGTAATGAACTTCCGAAGATCGGTCAAATTGTTCGGCGGTAGGTCGGTCTTGCCGATCAGTGTCGACGGCGCCTCGTTAATCAGCCCCAGGAACTCCAGGTCCGAGGTCTTGTAGCCGAGCTTCTTGTACAGCGCGGGCGCCGTCGCCAGGCCGATATGGTGTACCAGCAGCGTATAGCCATCAGGGTTCGCACGCGCGACACGTGCCGTGCCAATCGTACCGCCGGCACCAGCAGTATTCTCCACTACGACCGTCGTGCCGAGCGTTTTGCGCAGCGATTCGGCGACGTCTCGCGCGATCTTGTCGCTCGGGCCTCCGGCCACGAACGGGACAACCAAGGTGACAGGTTTCTCCGGATAATCGGCATGAGCGTAGCCCGATATGACGAAGAGACCGCTAGCAATGCATAGGGTTGCGGCGCGGGCTGCCGCTTGGTTGATCCACATGGTTGTCTCCGTTTGTGTATTTGGGATGCTGACGGCTTAAGCCGACAGTTGCTGCATCACGCTGTAGAGGTCCGACTTGCCTTCGAAGCCAATACCGGGCAGGTCCGGCATCGTGAGGTAGCCTTTCTCGACCTTGGCGCCATCGGGGAATCCACCGAACGGCTGGAACAGGTCGGGATAGCTCTCATTGCCGCCCAGTCCCAGACCTGCGGCGATGTTCAGCGACATCTGGTGCCCGCCGTGTGGGATACATCGGCTGGCCGACCAGCCGTGCTGCTTGAGCATGTCGAGCGTGTGCAGGTATTCGACCAGTCCATAGCTAAGCGCGCAGTCGAACTGCAGATAGTCGCGGTCGGGACGCATGCCACCGTAGCGGATCAGATTGCGGGCATCCTGCATCGAAAAAAGGTCTTCGCCGGTGGCCATCGGCTTGTCGTAGTAGTTGCGCAGCGTGGCCTGCAGCTCGAAGTCGAGCGGATCGCCAGGCTCCTCGTACCAGAACAGGTCGTATTGCGACAGTGCCTTGGCATACTCGATGGCTGTGTCGAGGTCGAAGCGGCCGTTGGCGTCGACAGCCAGCTTCTGGCCATCCTGCAGCACGCTGAGAATCGAGTCGATACGGCGCAGGTCCTCATCAAGCGAGGCGCCGCCGATCTTCTTCTTGACCACCGTGTAACCGCGGTCGATGTAGCTGCGCATCTCGTCCTTGAGCTTGCCGTGATCCTGGCCGGGATAGTAGTAACCGCCGGCGGCATAGACAAACACCTTACGGTCCGGCTCCCCGTTTCCATAGCGGTCGGCCAGCAACTGGAACAGGGGCTTGCCCTCAATCTTGGCAACGGCGTCCCAGACCGCCATGTCGATGGTTCCGATGGCCACTGAGCGCTCGCCATGGCCGCCCGGCTTTTCGTTCTTGAACATAGTGTCCCAGATCTTGTGCGGATCCAGGTTGTTACCGGTGGCGTCGACCAGCGACTCGGGGTCGGCCTCCAGAATGCGCGGGATGAAACGCTCGCGCATCAGCGTTCCCTGGCCATACCGGCCGTTCGAGTTGAAGCCGTATCCGACCACGGGCTTGTCGTCGCGGATCACGTCGGTGATTACCGCGACCAGGCTCAAGGTCATCTTGCTAAAGTCGATGTATGCATTCCGGATGGGCGAGCTGATCGGGAAGGTCTTTTCGCGGATTTCAACGATTTTCACAATACGTCTCCTGGTTCACATTACGCAGATGCGCGGGGCGTGGGAATCCGTAGCTTAGGCGCGGAACGATGCACTAGAATTGAACCGAATTCATTTCATTATTCGCCAAAAGTGAAGACTGAGATTGCCTCCGAATTGGAGTTCTTTGTCCTGATTGCCCGGCATGGCAGCCTCGCTGCCGCTGCGCGCGAACTGGACCTGACGCCGCCGGCAGCGACAAAGCGGCTTGCCTTGATGGAAAGCAGGCTCGGTGTCCGTCTGGTCAACCGCACCACACGGAGCATCAGCCTGACGAACGAAGGCGAGACATACTTGGGCTATGCCCAAAAAATCCTAGCGGACCTGCGCGAGATGGAGAGCGTTGTAGCGAGCAGCGGCGCAGAACCCCGCGGATTGCTGCGCGTCAATGCGACACTCGGATTCGGACGCACCACCATTGCGCCTCTCGTTTCAGAGTTTGCGAAGCGCTATACGCAAGTCGAGGTACAGCTTGAGGTCACGGATCGCCCTGTCGACCTCGTGGACAGTGGCGTCGACCTGGCGATCAGATTCGGGACACTGCCGGACAAGCGGCTTAGTGCAAGGCGAATCATGTCGAACCGTCGCTTCCTCTGCGCGTCCCCGGTCTACCTGGAGAAATTCGGCTCGCCTAAGTCACTGCCAGATCTCTCCAACCATCGATGCATCATTCACAGACAGAACGACGAAGCCCACGTCATCTGGCGCTTCGAGCATGATGGTCGTCACGAAAGCGTGAAGGTCGCAGGGGCGCTATCCAGTAACGATGGGGATATTGTTCTTGGCTGGGCCCTTGACGGGCACGGCATCCTGATCCGTTCCGAGTGGGACTTGGCAAAGTATCTGGAGAGCGGCCGCTTGCGAGTCGTCTTACCGCAGTTCAAGCTGCCATCGGCTGACCTCTTTGTCTACTACTCGCAGCGCCGTAATCAGACAGCGCGCGCGCGCGCTTTCATTGACTTCTTGGTAAACAAATTTCAGAAATCGCTTGAAGAGAAGGGATAGCGGGCGGTAGCGAACGGCCGTTTCGAGTTTGACGACCGGCCCGCAGCGACATGTCAGGTGCTACCATCCAACGGCTTACATTCAGCGTCATCTTCGATCCGCAGCAGAGACCTTGCTCAGATGCCCTGGCTTGTGCCAAGGTATTCCAGCGCCAGACGTCTTTGCAGTGCGCGGGCTTCGCGCAAGGCGTTGAGCAACTCGCGCCGCTCAGCGCCGCCCAGTTCATTTGGATCCACATGATTGTGCATGATCGAGCCCTGTTCGTAATGGGACTGCTGATTTTTCAGGCGCAACATCTGGATGAAATAGAACGCGCCTATCCAAGCTTGCACATCGGTCGGACGAAGACGCCCCGCGTCAGCGGCCAGTCTGAGGCGATCCGCCGTGTTGCTGGTGCGGGCGCCACAGGCCAAGCCATAGATGCGGGCCGCGTCGACGAATAGCGTTGCGGCATCCCGTTTGAGATCGATGGTGCCAGCAAACATCCCGCCTTTCTCGACCACAAAGTCGTGCAGCACACCGAGCGGCGGCTTACGCCGCAATGCATTTTCGGTCATCTGGAACAGAAAGCGGGGACTGTCCGCCCCAATCTCCGCTAACCAGTCCGCCAGCGCCGCTGCCAGGTCGTGAGCACCGAAAAGCGCGCGCAGGTCAAAGAAGATGGTTGCGTTGAGCAGCGCCTGCGGATCACCATCAATGATCCAGCTAGCGAAGCGCTCCCGCCATTCATGCAAGTCAAGACACCATTGCGGATTGCTCGCCATGATCTTCCCCGTGCACAACGGAAATCCGCACGCGTCGAGCGCTTCGTTGATACGCAGTGCCAGCGGTAACAGCCTCTCGCGCAGTCCTTCAGCACCGTCGCGGCCAGCCATGATGATGCCATTGTCCTGATCGGTCGACAGCGTCTGTTCCTCGCGGCCTTCGCTGCCGAGCGCTATCCAGCACCAGCGTGCAGCAGGCATCCGCGCGTCTGCGCAAGTCAGTTCGATCATGCGGCGCGTCAGCGCATCATTCAGCCTGGAGATCAGGCGGGTGCACGCTTCCGCGGGTACTTCGCCAACCAGGCGATGTATAAGCGCTCGAATCTCAGCGGCTGCCCGCTGCAAGCCCGCCTCGTCCGTCGCGCTGACGAAGCCCAGACGAATACGGTCAATATCTTGCGCGAATACGCTTCCGTCGAGGCTGCGTGGATCGGGAGCAGCATCAGGATTGATCGTGGAATGGCTATCCATGGGCGCTACGTCCCTCAGTATTTGATACGCGCGTAGGCCGTCTGTTGCTCGGCATCGCGGGCCTCCTTGAGGGTAAAGATTCCCTTTTCCGCCAGGAGGGGGAGCATCCTGAGAAAGACCTCGCCAGTGACGATGGCGTCGCCCAGGGCAGTATGGCGTCCGATTACCGCAACGCCAAGGCGCTCGGCGAGCGCCTCCAGTGTATGGTCGGATTTATGGGGGTGAATCACCTGTGATAGCAGTAGCGTGTCCAGGATCGGCTGCGTGAAGGCCGTTCCGGTTCTTGCTTCCAGCAATTGCAGGAATTTCATGTCGAAGGCGGCGTTGTGCGCGACGAGCACGGTGTCAGCGGCGAAGCGGTGAAACTGCGGCAGCACGGCTTCGATCGGTGGCTGGCCATCGAGCATGGTGCGCGTGATGCCATGAATCGCAATCGAGTCCGCGCTCAGTGGAGCCCGCGGCTGGATCAGCTGGTCGAAGTTCTCCTGCTGCAGCAAGCGGCCATTGACGATGCGCAACGCGCCAACAGAGATGATCTCGTCGCCGCCGGCGGGGTCAAGTCCGGTGGTCTCGGTATCAAACACCGTGTAACTAAGTTGCGAAAGCGGACGGTGGTCGATCTCGGCGCTTTGGCCCGCCTGGTGGAACAGGTCGAAATCGTAGAATTCCGGCCGGCCGTCCTGTGTGAGCGGGATGCTCAACGCCGGCCGCGGCTCGGAAACCGGCAACATCAAGCGGTAGCGCGCCACACCCGGAGGCGCGTCTACACAATATATTGCCTCGCCTCCGTGACGGGCAATCAGCGCATTCAGCGTAAATACCTGGCCACTCGCGCCGATTTGCAAAGGCGCATTCGCCCATGCTGCCAGGTTGTCAGCGGCCAACGGCGCGTTGCGCCAGGTAAGGTCAAGCTGAGCCAGCCGGTCGGTCCGAGACAGGGCGAACTGCACCTCGGTAACGCCGGCTTCGTTGCCAAGCTGCCGTGACAGATAGACGAGCGACTGCGCCAGTGCATAGCTGTCCACCCTGAGCCAGACTGTTGCGTCGATCAAGGGGCTGGCGGTGGCGCTGAGCGTCGCACTGCCGACGCGCCGCAGCAGCAGCGCGATCAGATCGGCCCCGCGGATCTCTTCCAGTTCCTGGCGGTTGTCCATACTGTCACCATGCCGATCCGCGGCGCGGTCGAAGTGCATCTTCAGGTGCTTCGTTTCGCTGTGGATGATCCCGGTCAGCCGGGCCCGTTCCACGCAGTCCGTTTCCGGGGATGACTGCATGGCTTGCACCGCCGTATGGATCTTTTCCAGTCCGACGCGAACGTCCTGGGTAAGCGACAGCAGCAAGGCGTCGCGGCGGCTTGCTGCTTCGACATTGCGCGTGATGTCTTCCAGTGTCAGCACGAAGCCGTTCAGGACATGCCCACC
This sequence comes from Ralstonia pickettii DTP0602, assembly GCA_000471925.1. Taxonomy (NCBI): domain Bacteria; kingdom Pseudomonadati; phylum Pseudomonadota; class Betaproteobacteria; order Burkholderiales; family Burkholderiaceae; genus Ralstonia; species Ralstonia pickettii. The sequence goes on along the minus strand of CP006669.1, from coordinate 102,806 downwards.
GTCAAACACAGGGGACATGTGGGCGCGCACGATCCGCCCTCCTGCGAGCGTGGTGACGAAGCCGGATACCGGTCGCGTCATGCCATCTCCATGCTGCCCGAGCTGATACTGGATTTGTTCGAGCGCATGCAGGATTAGCCCGCGTTCCAACACACCGAACACTGAGCGGCCCAGACCAATTGCGGCGCCGCCAGGCGGGAAGACACCATCATCTCGGCTCTCTAGCAAATGCCTGGCACTGGCGTTGTAGAGGAGAATACGCCCGTCGATATTGCAGACCAGCACACTCAGGGTAAGCTCAGCCATGAGCGCGGCGAGCCGATTCCTCTCTTGCGCCAGCGCGCGGTTTGCCACCTCAATCTTTTCCTGCACCTCTTCGTGCAGCGATTGATGAGCCGCTGCCAGCAGGTTGAGCTTTTCGGCGAGAATGCGCACGTCGCGACCGCCCTGTGCCGTTATGCGATGGCCGGGGTTGGCCGCAAGCAGCACTGCGTCTTCGGCCAGGCGGGCAACGGGCGTCACATAGGCGTCAAACAGCTTTCTGAGACCAAAGGCCAACGCGAATAGCAGCAGCACCGCGAGCGCACCGCCTATCGCGAGGCGTTGCCACAGCATCTCGCCCAACCATGCGCGCTGCACCTTGGTCATGTCGAGCGCAAGAAAGGCAAAGATCCCGCAGACGATGAGCAGTTGCACTACGAAGAGCAGCAGCAATGCCAGGCCAAAATGGTGTCTGGCGATCGCCTCTCGAATCATTCGAAGTCTCACTAACATCCCATGCGCAAAGCGCGCCACTTCTCCACCAATCACTGGGGGAAAAGCGGCTGGTGATACAAGCACGAACGCCCTGGCGCGAGACCATTGCTCACATGCAGGTCGCGTCCCTTTGCCGGACGCATGGCCCTTCAGTGGCCGGAAGCGCCCGCAGCGCCGATACCGGTTTCCGACCTTACCTTCTGCGCCGGATAGCCCGCCCGGTCGCTAAGGGCGCGCGCGCTCCGGTCGAGTATCGAAAACAGCCAGATACCGGCGAAGCCGGCCGTCATCGAGAACAAAGCGGGCGAGGTATAGGGAAAGATCGCATCCTTGTAGCCAAATACATCCACCCAAACCGACTTGGACACGATGGTCAGGCCGACAGCAACAATCAGGCCGATAAAGCCGCCAATGGTTGCCCCACGTGTGGTGCAATCTTTCCACAGCACAGCCATGAACAGCACGGGGAAGGTAGCCGATGCCGCAACGGCGAACGCAAGCGACACCATGAAGGCGATGTTCTGCTTCTCGAACGCAATCCCCAGGATCACCGCCACGATGCCCAGCGCAACTGTCGTAAGACGCGAGACCCCCAGTTCTTTCTCGCTGCTAGCATTGCCCTTCTTGAAAACGGTCGCATAAAGGTCATGTGAGACAGCGGTGGCGCCGGACAGGGTTAGTCCCGCGACCACCGCAAGAATCGTTGCGAAGGCAACGGCGGAGATGAAGCCGAGGAAGACATTGCCGCCAACGGCGCTTGCAAGATGGATGGCAGCCATGTTGTTACCGCCCAGCAACCCGCCCAGTGCATCCTTGTACACCGGATTGGTGCTGACCAGGACGATGGCGCCAAAGCCGATGATGAATGTCAGGACGTAGAAGTAGGCGATCCACGTCGTCGCCCAGAACACCGACTTGCGTGCTTCCTTGGCACTCGGCACGGTGAAGAACCGCATCAGGATATGCGGCAAGCCCGCTGTGCCAAACATCAAAGCCATGCCGAACGATATGGCAGAGATCGGGTCTTTGATAAACGTGCCCGGGCCCATGATGGCGTCCTTCTTGGCATGGACATCGACCGCTTTGGCAAACAGCGCTTCAGGATTGAAATGAAACTGCGCCAGCACCATGAAGGCCATGAACGATGCGCCGGCGAGCAGGAGGCATGCCTTGATGATCTGGACCCACGTGGTCGCGGTCATGCCCCCAAACAGCACATAAATCATCATCAGCGTGCCGACGATCACTACGGCGAGCCAGTATTCCAGGCCAAACAGCAGCTTGATCAGTTGGCCGGCGCCGACCATCTGGGCGATGAGGTAGAACGCCACTACCACAAGCGTGCCTGAAGCCGCGAACACCCGGATGGGCGTCTGCTTGAAGCGATACGCTGCAACATCGGCGAAGGTGAAGCGACCGAGGTTGCGCAGGCGCTCCGCCATCAGGAAGGTGATGACAGGCCAGCCGACCAGGAAGCCAATCGAATAGATCAGGCCGTCGTAGCCATTGGAGTAGACCGCAGCCGAGATGCCAAGAAAGGAGGCCGCGGACATGTAGTCGCCAGCAATCGCCAGACCGTTCTGGAAGCCGGTGATGCCGCCACCGGCCGTATAAAAATCCGCTGCGGACTTTGTCTTGCTGGCCGCCCATTTGGTGATGAACAGAGTGAACACGACAAAGACAGCGAACATCGCAATCGCAGTCCAGTTGGTCGGTTGCCTCTGCAATTCACCGAGATCCCCCCCTGCTGCGAGGACGGCAGCGGCGGCAGAAAACAGCGTCAGTGCGCATAGGATGTGGTGGTGTCTTTTCATTACAGCACCTCTTTGCGAATCTGCGCCGTCCGATCATCGAACTCGCGGTTTGCGCGCCAGACATAAATGCCCGTGATGGCCACGGTAAAAACGATCACGAAGAGACCAATCGGGATGCCCCACGTCATCACGCCATCGCCAATCCTGGCGGAAAGCAGGGACTTTCCGAATGCAACCAGCAGGATATAGCCGTAGTACACAACCATCATCATGCCGGCCAGCACCCATCCGTACGTGGAACGTGTCGAGACCAGCCGCTGATAATTGGGATTCGCGATTATCCGTTGTGCGAGATCTTCTTCCATGTTGTATCTCCGGTCTTTTTGTAAAGAGAATGCGCAGAGGTTGTGCAATACGCCAGCAATGCCGCGGTCAGACCGGCTTGGCGAACTGCGAAGCCTCCGTCACCAGCCTAGGGTAGGCATCCATGCCGTCGAGGGTTGCATGGCTGACCGGAGGAATCTCAAGTGCCGCGGCGTCGGCATCTCCGGGTTCGATGGTAGACATGGTGTCCTCGCATGAAAATCGGCCGCGCTCGTCGCTAGAGGAAAGGCCGGGGTCGGCCTGAATTGCCTTTTACGTCTCGCCGTGGGGTACCGTGGAAGTCATCTCGGCGCACCTGGTGTGGCATGTTCGACGCGTACGGCGGAATAGCGTGGATCTTCTGGGGGCTGGCTGTGTCCTCCCCTAAGGAAGTGTAGACAGGATTTCCCGTCGCGACTTGACACATCAAGCTAAAGGGAAGCCACCCAAGCGAATCGAAGTTCGACGCACGCTCGGCCCGGAACTTGCCAGCACCGAATGCCGCGCAGGCAGCTTTGCGAAGGTCTGCGCTTGGCTGACCGTAGATCTTGCGCGGATTACCCGATAACGGACACTCGCCGAAGCTAGGCATCTGTCTTGAGGGGCAGTTTCGGCCGTGCTCAAGCTGCGCATCCCGAAAGCCGAATACGCACAACCGGGCCGGTATAGGAACCGTATAGGCACCGATGCGATATTGACCCAATCTGCCGGCCGTCGGAAGACCATCATCACCACTCGCCCAGCATTGCGCGGTAAGACCTTCGGCGCAGAAGACGGGGCCAGGCAATTTGCGGCACAGGCCGGAAAGCTGCGCAATCTTACGTCATCAGCCCAGAACACCGTCAAACCCATCTAAAGTGCGATTTGAACCCTGGGAAATTCTTTCGGGCTTTGCGGAGACACGGCCAGAGCCGGGCCCCAGACAGGAGCGGCGACGGTTAGAGCAACCGACCTCAGCGCGCCCTGTCCAACTTGATGCCGACCGCGCGGCAACGCGAGCCATCTGGCGTCCTAGCGGGGCGCGGCCGGTATTCTTGGGCTGAAGGAACATGGATCGATTCTCGCAGGCGTTGCTTGACTATCACGAACGCAGCAAGCACCGTGTTAATAGCTATGCCCCTGGCCCCCGAGGACTCGACTGGGCAACCCAGCCAGACCCGTTCCGGGTGTTTCACGGCACACCGCGGATTGCTCTGCCGCTGGCCGGGGACACCCTGGCCGCACGCTACAACGCGCTGCGCTCCGGCACTCTTCCGCCCGCGCAGAGATTCAGCCTTCGTACCCTGGCAATCCTGTTCGAACTCTCCCTCGGCCTGTCAGCGTGGAAATCCTATGGCGCTCAGCGGTGGGCACTGCGCTGCAACCCTTCGAGTGGGAATCTGCATCCGACCGAGGGCTATCTTCTGTGTCCAGCGCTGCCTGGCTTGTCCGGCGGGATCTACCATTACCTGAGCCGCGACCACGTGCTTGAGCATCGCGCTGCAGTGGATGATCCGCGATGGACCGAGGCGTTTTCGGACCGTGGTATCTTGGTCGGCATCAGCTCGATCCACTGGCGCGAGGCTTGGAAATACGGAATGCGCGCCTGGCGCTACTGCCAGCATGACTGCGGGCATGCTATCGCCGCAGTAAGTTACGCGGCAGCGGCTCTCGGCTGGCAGACGCGGCTGGTGGAGGCGGCTGCGGACGATGCGTTGGCCGCATTGCTTGGATTGGATCGCAGCGAGGATTTCGGAGCAGCCGAACCAGAGGTGCCGGATGTTCTGCTTTGGATCGGCAATCCTGAAGCACAGCCTGACCTGGAGCGCCTATGGCCTGCTTTGGATAAGGCACACTGGTACGGATGCGCGAATCAGCTAAGCGCGGGACATGAGAGGTGGCCGGATATCGATTCGATCCATCGCGCCACGCACAAGTCTCGTACTTGCGAACCGACCTCGCTAAGTCCGGAGCCGACCCTGTGGTCTGCCACGCCCGCCCTCGATCTGAGCTTTGCTCGGATCGCTCGGCAGCGCCGCAGCGCTACGAGTTTCGATGGTACAACGCGCATCACCACCTCGGCTTTTTTTACCATGCTGGCGTGCCTGTTGGTACGTCGCGACACGCCACCGTGGAATGCGCTGGTGTCTCCTGTCGCGGTGCATCCGGCGCTATTGGTGCACCGCGTGGACGATCTGGAGCCGGGCCTGTATGTGCTGGTGAGGAATCCCGGGGCGCTTCCGAGCCTCAAGCAGGCTATGCGCCCGGAATGGCTGTGGCAACGGACTGGACCGGACCTTCTGCCACTCTATTTTCTGCTGCCTTACGATTTGCGCGCGGTGGCAAAGTTGATCTGCTGTCACCAAGATATTGCCGCCGATTCCTGCTTTGCGCTGGGGATGCTCGCGAACTTTGAAATCGCCCTGAAGCAACCATGGCGTTATCGCCATCTTTTCTGGGAATGCGGCATGCTCGGCCAAGCGCTCTATCTTGAAGCCGAAGCTACCGGAGTGCGCGCCACGGGGATTGGCTGCTTTTTCGATGATGAAATGCACGCCATGCTCGGAATCCAGGACCACGCTTGGCAAAGCCTGTATCACTTTACCGTCGGCGGCGCCATGGTTGATCAGCGCCTGTCGGTATTGGAACCGGATCAGGAGTAATGCACCCGGGACGGATTTTCTATAACGGGGTCTGCCGGCTGACCGGCTGCACACTTCGGTCCCTTCCCGGCCAGAATGCGCCGTTTGCCCCTCATCGCTCCAAGCTCCGCCACAGCGGACCGCCGCGGACCGTCATCAGTTTGAGCGCATCTGGCCGATCTGCGACGCAGCGAGTGCGCCGCTGATCATCGGCCAAACGGCGTCCAGCATCTCGGTAAAGCTGACGATCTTTACCGGGATGCCACCCAGATTTTTGCGAATTCAATGGGCGAGGAAATCAACCACCATCCGGTTGAACGCCTCGGCATGCTCCCACTGCGCCCAGTGGCCGCAACGGTTGAAGACGTGCATCTGCGCATCCGGAATACCGGCGAGCAGCCGCAGGCCCACGTCCATCGGCACGAAGCGGTCGTCCCGCCCCCAGATGACAAGCGTGGGCACGACGATCTCGCCCAGGCGCGGGCTGTAGTCGGTGAACTGCCGGGAATTCGCCGCCAGGCTCTTGACGAAGTTTTCCAGGTGGTCGCGCCGCGCCAGCATATTGTCGAGGCGAGCCTGCATCAGTTCCTCCGTGAGGGCGCTCGCGTCGTAGACGAAGACGCTCATCATGCGCTTGAGGTTCTCGATGGTCGGATCGCGATAGAGGCCGTTGAGCAGCTTGATGCCTTCTGTCGGCATCGGCACGAACTGGCTCGGACCGCCGGTGCCCCCACCCATCAGCACGAGCTTGCCGATGCGCTGCGGATTGGCCAGTGCAAAGGCCACGGCGCTATGGCCGCCCATCGAGTTGCCGATGACATTCACCCGCTCAATCGCCAGTGCGTCCAGCACGGCCTTGAGCACCCTGCCATTGAGCTCGGAGCGGGAACCGGTGCAGATCACGGGATCGCTCTTGCTCCAGCCCGGGCAGTCCACCAGCAGCACGCGGTGGCCTGCCGCCACCAGCGGCTCGACATTGCGGCTGAAGTTAGCCCAACCGCTTGCACCTGGCCCCGAACCATGCAGCATGACGACGGTCTCGGTCCCAGAGCCGGCATCGTTGTAGTGAATCCGGAAAGTGGTCTCTCCGTCCTGCACCGAGACGAACCGGCTCGTCGAGGCTTCGGTGATGGCTTGTCTTGTCGCGTTCATGATGATGTTCCTTCCTGTCCCTGCCGCGCTTCGGACGCGCGCTTGCTGAGGAGATCCAGCGCGACATCGACGATCATGTCTTCCTGGCCGCCAACCATGCGGCGCCGGCCCAGTTCGACAAGGATATCGACCGTCTTCAGGCCGTATTTCTTCGCCGCCACTTCAGAGTGGCGCAGGAAGCTCGAATAGACGCCGGCATAGCCAAGCGCCAGCGTTTCGCGGTCCACGCGTACCGGACGGTCCTGGAGCGGACGCACGATGTCGTCAGCCGCATCCATCAGCGCGTACAGGTCGGTGCCATGGTTCCAGCCAAGGCGTTCGGCGGCGGCGATGAACACCTCCAGCGGCGCATTGCCCGCTCCCGCCCCCATGCCGGCCAGCGACGCGTCGATGCGGTCGCAGCCTTCCTCGACAGCCACGATCGAGTTGGCGACGCCGAGCGACAGGTTGTGGTGCGCATGCATGCCGGTCTGCGTGTCCGCGTGCAGCACGTCCTTGAGCGCTCGGAAGCGCGCGCGCACATCGTTCATCGTCAGCGCGCCGCCCGAGTCGACGACGTAGATGCAGGTCGCGCCGTAGCTTTCCATCTTCTTCGCCTCGACGGCGAGATTTTCCGGCGTGGTCATGTGGCTCATCATCAGGAAGCCGACCGTATCCATGCCGAGTTCGCGCGCGTACTCGATATGCTGCTTCGAGATGTCGGCCTCGGTACAGTGCGTGGCGACGCGCACCACGCGCGCGCCGGCATCGTGGGCCGCCTTCAGGTCGTGCGTGGTGCCGATACCGGGCAGCAGCAGCGTGGCAATCTTCGCGTGCTCCACCACTTCGGCGACGGCGGCGATCCATTCGAGGTCGCTGTGCGCGCCAAAGCCGTAATTGAAGCTCGACCCTTGCAGGCCGTCTCCATGCGCAACTTCAATGCTGTCGACCTTCGCGCGGTCCAGCGCGCGTGCGATGTCCTGGACGTTCCGGATCGAGTACTGGTGGCGGACCGCATGGCTGCCGTCGCGCAGCGTCACGTCGGAGATAAAGAGTTTCTTGCTCGGGGTACTCATGCGCGTGCTCCTACGGTGGTCTCTTCGGCGCTCAGCAGCGATTGCGCCATCCGCTCGGCGGTGGCCAGGGCGGCGGAAGTCATGATATCGAGGTTGCCTGCGTAGGCAGGCAGGTAATGGGCAGCGCCTTCCACTTCGATGAAGGCCGATGTCTTCATGCCGCTGAAGCGTCCCAGGCCAGCAATGTTCAGCGGTGCGCTGGCCGGGATCTCGTCGAACTGCACGGTCTGCTTGAGGCGGTAGCCGGGCACATAGGCACGGACCGCGCACACCATCTCTTCGATCGACGCCTCGATCCTGTCGCGGTCGGCAAGTTCCGACAGCGTGTACACGGTGTCGCGCATCATCAGCGGGGGCTCGGCGGGATTCAGCACGATGATGGCCTTGCCCCTGGCGGCGCCGCCAACGATTTCGATCGCCTTCGAGGTGGTCTCGGTGAACTCATCGATGTTCGCGCGCGTGCCCGGACCGGCGGACTTGCTGCTGATCGATGCGACGATTTCCGCGTAGTGGACCTTCGCCACGCGCGACACCGCGGCCACGATGGGAATGGTGGCCTGGCCGCCGCAGGTGACCATGTTGACGTTGGACGCGTCCAAGTGCGCATCGAGGTTGACCACCGGCACGCAGTACGGGCCGATCGCGGCGGGCGTCAGGTCGATCATGCGCAGGCCCGGCTTGCGCTGCCGCAGCAGCGCGTCGTTCTTCACGTGCGCACTGGCGGAGGTGGCATCGAACACAAAGTCGATGTCATCGAAGACCGGCAGGCGGGTAAGCCCTTCGGCGCCTTCATGCGTAGTGGCCACGCCCAGCCGTGCGGCCCGGGCAAGTCCGTCGGAGGCCGGATCGATGCCGACCATTGCCGCAATCTCCAGATGCCTGGCGTTGCGCAGGATTTTGATCATCAGGTCGGTGCCGATATTGCCCGAGCCGATGATCGCTGCCTTGAGTTTCCTGGAAGTCATGTCGTTCTCACTTTCATTCTGCGGCAAACGCCGCACGGACGCTGCCAATACCGCTGATACGCGCTTCGTAGCACTGGCCGGCCTCAACCGGCACCATCGGCCCGAGCGCGCCGGTCAACACCAGGTCGCCGGCGCGCAGGGGCTCGCCCAGCGATGCCAGCGTACGGGCCAGCCACACCGCGGCGTTCAGCGGATGACCGAGGCAGTCGGCGCCCTTGCCGGCCGAGACGCGCTGCTCGCCCCGGAACATCTCCATCTGCACGCCCTTCAGGTCCAGGCCGGCCAGCGGCACCGGCACCGCGCCCAGCACCACGAGGCCGCTGGAAGCGTTATCAGCCACGGTGTCGACAAAGGAGATGTTCCAGTTCTCGATACGGCTGCCGACTACTTCGATGGCCGGCAGCACGTAGTCGACCGCATTGATCAGGTCCACCACCGTGGCATCGCGGGCGGTGATGTCACGCTTGAGCACCAGCGCCACTTCGGCCTCGACCTTGGGCTGCAGCGTGCGCGCAGCGGGGATGGGGTCGTCGTCGCCGTACACCATGTCGGCGAACAGCGTGCCAAAGTCAGGCTGGTCCACGCCAAGCTGGCGCTGGACCGCGAGCGAGGTCAGCCCGATCTTGCGGCCGACCACGCGGCGGCCCTGCGCGCGCCAAGCCTCGACGTTGGCGCTCTGCACGGCATAAGCCGTGGCGACGTCGCCGGCGGCGATGTCCCCGCGCAGCGGCGCAACGGGCGTGCGGCTCTGCTCGGCGCGGCGCAGGCGTTCGGCGAGCGCGAGCACGGATTGAGGGGTGGTCATGTCATTGTCCTTGTCAGTCAGGTAGGGCCTCAGGCGGCCGGCTGTGCGTGCATGACAGCAAAGCCGGCAATCCATTCGGGAATGGCCCGGTAGTAGTCGCGTTCGGCCCGGTAAGGCCCGTTGGCCGCCAGCGCGGCAAAGGCGGCGATCCAGGTCCGGATCTCGTGGCCTGACTTGCCGCCGTCGCGCGTGATGGCGTGGTTGGTCATGCCATCCACGGCCGTGAGGTCCCCGCTCGCCAGCGTGTCGAGGAAAGCGCGGTCCCATTCGGGGTTGAGTGCACGCAGGTGGCTGTTGCCGGCGGCAAACGCCTGCGCGACGGCAAGGGTGCGGGCCTGCCGCGCGGCACGCGACTCCGGGCTGGGATTGCGCCCGGCAATCAACCGCTCGACGTTTTCCGGCGTGGCGGTGGCAATCTCCGGCACCGGTGGCTCATGCGAAATGCCGCCCGAACCCACGACCAGCACGCGCTTGCCGAGACGGCCGGCAAAGCGGCCGATGGCATCGCCCAGCAACCGGGCGCGCCGGCAGCTCGCCATCGGCGGGGCCACCGAGTTGATGAAGACCGGAACCACCGGATAACGGTCGAGGCTGCCGGTCAGTATTTCCAGCGCCTGCGCGCAGCCATGGTCGACCTGCATGCGGTACGAGACCGCCACGTCCACGTCGGCATCCAGCGCCGCCTGTGCCAGTGCCAGCGCCGTACCGGACGGGACCGGCAGCGGGCCGGCCAGGCTCTTGAAGTCACCCACCGCGCAGGCAGCCATGCCGACACAGAACTGCGGCATGAGGTCGTAGAAGAAGCCGTTGTAATGGTCCGGCACGAAGGCAATCACCAGCTCGGGATCAAAGGCTTCGACGCGGGCACGGGCGGCAGCCTGCGCCCGCTCGACTTCGGCAAGGATCTCCGGAATCGGGTCGAAATAGCCGTGCAACGGCGTGTGCGAGAGGCATTCGAGGTGAATCGGCATGTTTATGCTCCTGCCTCGGCGTGACGCTGGTCCCCACGGAGATCGCGCCGGAGCACGACCGGCGCACCGCCATAGGTCTTCTTGTTGATCCAGGCAGACAACGCCGAATCCATATACGCAGCGTGTCCTGGAAACCAATCCGCCAATGCTTTTGCCAGCCGCCTGATGTCCTGCAGCCCGAGTTCGCCGAGCAGCAGTTTTGCGTTGACTTTCTGCACGGCGTCGATGACGCGCTCGTGTTCGTCGAGATGGCAATCGGCGGCCGGGAAATCCGTCTTCTCCATCCAGGCCTTCTCGACGGCGAAATGCGAATGCACATGCGCCTCGAGGTCCTGAAGGCACGCGGCCGCCGTGTCCGGCGAGCAGTTGGCCAGAGCGTTCACCACCTCAACGAACTCCTGGTGCGCCTCATCGATCGGCCCATGGCCCAGCAGCATGGCATCCGTCCACGCCAGCCCCAGGCACTCGTCCGCGTTGGGCAGCGTGCCGATATCCGCTGTGTCTTTCATTCCAAACTCTCCTGGCAAGGTCGCCAGCGGCACCGATATGCCGCTGCGTTGGATCGGTGGCATTGGTGCCACCGATCTGCACGCGAGTTGCCTCAGCCTTGACCTCTTTGCCTGTCGGCGCCAATCAGCACTGCCACCATGACGGCGGGCTGCTCGCTGCGGTTACGCCAGGCGTGCCGCGTGCCGTTCTGGATGACGATGTCGCCTGCCTTGAGGTGACGGGTTTCCCCGCCATCCACTTCCAGCCAGAGCTCACCCGAAACGATGATGTCGTAGTCGACCGACTGGGTCTTGTGCATGCCGGAGCCATCCGGCTCGAAGGCTTCGGCCAGCCCGGGCAGGTGGCGCGCATACTCCTCGCCGGCCGCCACGGGATCGAACTGCCCCGATGCCATCACGGTGTCCGGCGGAAACTGCACGACGATCAGCCGCGTTCCGTGCGGGTCCGGCGTGACGAACTTGACCGTCACGACCGGATCGGCGCCATCTTGCGGCAGCGACGGAACGGCCTGCGTGGCCCACGCCAGCGTGGTCTGGAAGCCGGGGACCGCGGCATAGTCGTGCGTGGTGGATACGGGGCCATCCGAGACAATCACGGAACGGCCGTCGCGCTCGCCGGTGACGATGCGTCTTACCATTGCTTGCTCCTTAATCCGCTGAAGATCGGTTGCCGGGTCACTGCACGACAACCACGTTGACGAACCCGCCGGCGCGTTTTTCGGCGGTGGCGAGGGCTTCGTTGACCTGATGCAGGCCAAACCGCTGATGCTCGAAGACGTTCAGGTCGAGCGTCCCTGCCGCCGCCATGGCGGCAAGCTCCTGGCCTTCGGCCACCGAGAACCAGAGCGATCCGACCAGGCTGACCTGCGCGCACATCAGCTGATGCAGGTTCACGGGTAACGGGTCCGACATCGCCCCGATTTCCACCATGCGGCCGCCGCGCCGCAATGCTGCAATGCAGTCCAGCGTGATCTGGTGCGAGGCGCCCGGACCGATCGCATCGACAAAGGCATCGGCGCCGATGCCGTCCGTCTCGGCGCGAACCCAGTCGGCAAGCGGCTGCGTGCCGTAGGAAAGGATGCGGATGCGCTGCGGATCCAGGGCACGAACGCGTTCCAGCAGGTCGAGATTGCGCGCCACGCACAGGATCCTGGTCGCACCCATGGCCCGCGCGATCTGCACGGCGCCGAGCCCGAGAGTGCCGGTAGCGCCGCTGATCAGCACCGTGCGCCCTGCCGCGATACCGGCCTTGCGCAGTCCGGAGTACGCCGTGCCGAGGTAGCCGAATCGCGCGGCCTGTTCGAAGGTGACCGCGTCGGGCAGCTTGACCAGGCCATCCGCCGGCGCGGTGGCGAATTCACTGAAGCCGCCGTACGGATACTGCTGGTACATGCGCTTCGACTCCGGGCCGAAGCCGAAATAGCCCTGGAAGGTATAGGCCGTGCAGTTGATCGGCTCGCCGGTCCGGCACGCATGGCAGGAGCCGCACGAGCGCCCCGGATTGAGATAGACGCGGTCCCCTGGGACCACGCCGGTTACCTGGCTTCCCACTTCTGCCACGATGCCGGCGGTGTCCAGGCCGTAGATCGCAGGCAGGTCGGGGACCGTCAGGTAGGCGCGTTCGCCGTAGTTGCTCATCACGTTGCGAAGGTTGGGCACGACGCCCGCCGCCTTCACGTCGATCAGCACATCGGTGGGGCGCAGCAAGATCGGACGCGGAATCGTGTCGAGCCGGAACCGGCCGCCCGGCTCATGGACACGCGCGGCCTGGATGGCGGGCTGGTGGGGGTCGCTCATTTGCTTCGTCTCCTGCAAGTTTGTCGATGTTTTTTCAGTTGAATATCCATTGATATTCAACTGATATGGTCAAAAAAATTTTTGCGTGTCAGAAGGAATGCAGCACGCCAATGTTGGCCGCCACCTGCGTGGCACCAGACGAAGGCCCGGGCGCCAGGCTGATCCAGGCCTGCCCCGCCCCCGACGCTTTCTGATAGACCAGATCGGCGTAGACGCTGGTGCGCTTCGAGAACGAATAAAGCAGGGTCAGCGTTCCCTGCATGGCGCTCTGCCGGTCCAGCGTGTCGTTGCCCCGCATGTACTGGTAGGCGGCGTTCAGGTGCCAGGCGGGGGAAAAAGCCCAGGTCACATCGCCCTCGTAAACCGCAACCCGTGCGCCGCTCGCCGTGTTTTCGGTATTCGTGTACATCAGCGCGGCCACCGCGGGCCCGATCGCGTAGGACGCGCCAAACCCGAAGTTCCTGATGCCATCGTTGCCGGCATTCAGTTGCGGATATTTGACGTACGTGTAGGCGCCATTCAGCCTCAGGTTGCCGACGTGGTAATTCACGCCGGCGCTCTGGCCACTGCTATTCCCGAACGAACCAGGTTGCCCGCCAAGACTGTATTGCGCGCCGAACGACAGTCCGCCGAAGGCCGGGCTCTGGTATTTGACGGAGTTCGGCATGGCAAGGCCCGCCACCCGGTCAAAGTCGAAGGAGCCGCCCGGCGTGTTGGGCACGCCCAGACCCGAGAACGGCCCCTGCCGAAGGCTGATGCAGCTGATGAACGGAAACGCCGAGCCCCAGTGATCGAGCGCCAGCGAATAGAACATGAAATCGATCTGATTCCCGAATGTGAGCGTCCCGAGCCTGTCGTCACCCATGCCGACATAGCTTTCGTGCCCGAACAGGTTCCCGATGGACTGGCCGTTCTTCATTGAAAACTGGCCCTGCAGCTTGAACACGGCGTGCAGGCCGCCGCCCAGGTCTTCCGTGCCCCGGAAGCCGAACAGGGTCGGCGCCTGGGTTCCCGGATCCGCAACCAGGTTGCTGCTCCCGCCCTGGTTGGACACATACATCACACCGGTATTGACGATGCCGTATGCCTGCACGCTGCCCTCTGCATGCGCCGCGCCCGCCAGGCCAACGCTGCAGGCGGCAATCGCCTTCAGTCTCCTCATTTGATGTCTCCCCGTTTCTTGATTGGTAAGCACGGGTCTGGCGCATCGACCGGGGTTAACCCTCGGTGAGCGCGATTCCCGGGCTTCGGTGCGTCCGACTCTACACAATCAATCGTTTATCGATCCATTGTTGCTGGAAGTTTGATTGAACTTCGATTGACAGTCAATCTACGATTTCGTAATCTTCGATCACCCCTGGCCCGACCGCCAGGGTTACAGCCCAAAGCCCCACACGAGGAGAACCTGAAGATGAGCGACAAGCCCGTCATCCGCCGGCGCAGCAGCGAGACAAAACACGAGATCAGCAACGCACGCGTCAACGACGCAAAGGTGCAGAGCCAGTACCAGCCCTACAAGGACGCGGCCTGGGGGTTCATCAATCACTGGTACCCGGCACTGTTCAGCAAGGAACTGCCGGAAGACGGTGTGGAAGGCATCCAGATCTGCGGCATTCCGATCGTGCTGCGCCGCGTGGACGGCAAGATCTTTGCCCTGAAGGACCAGTGCGTGCACCGCGGTGTCCGTCTCTCGGCCAAGCCGATGTGCCTCACCAAGGACACCATCAGCTGCTGGTACCACGGCTTTACCTTCGACCTCGAGAGCGGCAACCTGTCGACCATCGCAGGCAACCCCGATGACAAGCTGATCGGTACCACCGGCCTCACCACCTACCCGGTGCAGGAAGTCGCCGGCATGATCTTTGTCTTCGTGCGCGAGGACGACTACCCGGACGAAGACGTGCCCCCGCTGTCGCACGACCTGCCGTTCCGCTTCCCCGAGAACAGCGAGAAATTCCCGCACCCGCTGTGGCCGTCCGCGCCGAGCCTGCTCGATGAAAACGTTGTCGCCCACGGCATGCACCGTACCGGCTATGCCAACTGGCGCATTGCCTGCGAGAACGGCTTCGACAATGCGCACATCCTGGTCCACAAGGACAACGCCATCATCCACGCGAAGGACTGGGTGCTGCCGCTGGGCATCGTGCCGACCGCCGACGACTGCATTGCCGTGGTCGAAGACGACAACGGCCCCAAGGGGCTGGTGCAGTGGCTGTTCACCGAGAAGTGGAAGCCCATCCTCGAAAACGAGAAGGTCGGCCTCAAGGTGGAGAACCTGAACGCACGCCCGTATCGCACCTCCGTGGTCCTGCCGGGCGTCCTCATGGTGGAGAACTGGCCGGAAGAGCATGTCGTCCAGTACGAGTGGTATGTGCCGGTCACCGACGACACCTACGAGTACTGGGAAGTCCTGGTCAAGGTCTGCAACACGGAGCAAGAGCGCAAGGACTACAAGTACCGCTTCGACTACCTGTACAAACCCCTGTGCCTGCACGGCTTCAATGATTGCGACCTCTATGCGCGCGAAGCGATGCAGGACTTCTACGCGGATGGCACCGGTTGGGATAACGAGCAGCTGATGGCAACCGACATCTCCCCGATCACCTGGCGCAAGCTCGCATCGCGCTGGAACCGGGGCATTGCCAGGCCGGGCCGCGGTGTGGATGGCGCCGTCAAGGCGTCGGCCATGCGGCTGAAGAAGGCGTCGGAAGGCAAGCAGGCCACGGCGTACTTCGTCACGAAGATCGAAGAAGACGAGTAATCCACGCGGCAACCGAGGTATCTGAATGTCTACTATTAAGAACGTCGCACTGCGTTTCCGCGACGGAACGACCCGATCGGTTGCCGTGCCGCACGGCGAGAGCGTGCTTGACGCCGCTCTCGCCGCCGGCGTGCCGCTGATCCACCAGTGCCGCTCCGGCAGTTGTTCGAGCTGCACCGCGCGGCTGGCCGAAGGCCAGGCAGGCATGCGCGCCGGCGCCAGCTCGACCCTGCTGCGCAGCGAATATGAGGCGGGCGAGCGCCTGCTGTGCCTGACCCAGCCCGAAACCGACTGTACGTTCGACCTGAACTATGAGAGCGATGCCGGCGCCGGGCGTGCCGTCAAGCTCAACGCGTTTGTCGACAGCGTCGAAAAGCTGGCGCCCAATGTCGTGCGACTCACACTTGAGCTGGCCGAAGGCGAGTCCTTCGACTTCAAGCCGGGCCAGTTCATCCAGGTCCACGTCCCCGGCACCGACATAGTGCGCAGCTATTCGCCTGCCAGCACTGCCGCCGACCTGCCGAAGATCGAACTGCTGATCCGCCTGCTGCATGACGGCGTCATGTCCGGCTATCTGGAGAATCGCGCCGCGCGCGACGACGTGCTGGAGCTTGAGGGCCCATATGGCAGCTTCTTCTTGCGGGAGAAGGTGCGGGCACCCCACATCATGGTGGCGGGCGGGACGGGACTGGCGCCGATCCTTTCCATGATCGACACCATCCGCAACACGTCGGGCCGCAAGCCGCCCGTGATGCTCAGCTTTGGCTGCGCCACGCCAGATACGCTGTTCTGCCTGGATGACATCGGGCTGCGCGAGCAATGGCTGCCCAACCTGTCAACGCGGATCTCGGTGGACCGGGGCGCGACCGGTGACCTGCTGAGCGGCAATCCCGTCGATGCCATCCGTGAAGACGATGCCACGCACACCGACACCGTCGCCTATCTGTGCGGCCCCCCCGCCATGATCGAGGCCGCTACCCGCCGCCTCGCCCAGATCGGGGTCCGCCCGGAAAACATCTACGCCGAGCAGTTCGCACCTTCGAACTGATTGCGGATCACCACTGGAATTACGGGAGACAGCCATCGTGGAGCCCACCATTGCCCTTCCCTTTTCGCCCGAACAGCAAGGCTGGTACGAAAAGGCCTGCGCCAGGATCGACGCCCGGCGCCTGCAGCAACTTCTGTCCGACCTGACGGACATCCATAGCCCGACGGGCGCCGTGCGCGACGTCAACCAGTTCATGGCGGGCTATATGTCCAAGGTGGGGCTGACCGCGTCATACCGCCCAATGAACGCCCGCACCGGCAACGCCGTGGGCGAAAAGCGCGGCAGCGGCGGCGGCGCCGCGCTGATGCTATACGCGCCGATCGACACGCACCTGGAAGGCGATGCCACTGACCGTCCATGGACCGGCAACACCGACCATGTCGACCTGCAGCCTGCCGCGCGAGTGATAGGAGACTGGGTCTATGGCCTGGGCTCGTCCAATCCCAAGGCGATGGTGGCCACGCTCACCGAAGTCGCCACCGCCTTGATCGAGGCCGACGTCCCGCTGGTCGGCGACCTCATCCTGGCGACGGCCGACGGCGGCATGCCCGTCAATGTGGCCGAGCGCGATAACGCCGGCATGTCGGGCGGTGTCGTGCATCTGCTGTCGCGCGGTGTCGCGCCGGACTTCGCCATGATCATGAAGCCGTGGAATTGGGTCTACCACGAAGAGCCGGGGATGGGCTGGTTCAAAGTGAGCGTAAACGGGACGATGGGCTACGCCGGCGTGCCGCGCGGCACGCCGGGCTTCCGCAGCTCGGTGGTGCCGGCCGCGCAGGTCATCCTGGAACTGGAGCAGTGGCTGGTCGAATATGCCGAGCGCAATACCTCCGGCGTGGTCAAGCCGCACGGCTGGATCGGCGGCGTGCGCGCCGGCTGGCCGGAGCGGCCGGCGTTTCCTTCGGCGGTCACCGAGATCTTCTTCGACGTGCGCATCAATCCGCGCACCAGCCCCGCCGAGGTCAAAGCCCAGTTCGCACAGTTTGTCGCGGAGCTGCGCGCGCGGCATCCGGCGCTGGATCTGGACTGGGAGATGTATGGCTCCGTGCCCGGTGGCACCACCGCGCCGTCCAACTGGATCATCCAGTCGGCCAGGCGCGGCTGGGAGCATGTCGAGGCGCGCCCGCACGGCGTTCCCGATTTGCTTGGCGGACAGACCGACGGTGCGGCGTTGCGTCGCTTCGGCATTCCGACCGCACGCATCGGCTGGCCATGGCCGGCGCAAGGGTCGCCCGAAAGCGTGGCCGAGGGCCTGGGAGGCATGGGTGCCACCTACATCCCGGACTTGCTGCCTTGCGCGAACAAGATCCTGTACGCCGCGATCGATACGCTGACGCGCAATCGCGCGGAACTCGGCCTGCGCTGAGGATACCCGACAACATTTCCCGACCAATTGCTTATGCCGAACGAAGATATCCACTACTGGGAAGCCGCGGAACTTGCGCGCAAGATCCGCGCGCGCGAGATCTCGCCTGTAGCCGTCACCGAAGCAATCCTCGACCGAATCTCCGACCTCGATCCGGCCCTGCACAGCTACGCCCTGGTCCTGCCTGAACAGGCGCTGGAACAGGCTCGCGAAGCCGAACGTGCGCTGATGCACGGCGCTCCGCTGGGCCCGCTGCACGGCGTGCCGGTGGCAGTCAAGGACCTCTGCTGGCTGGCAGGTTCCCCGACCGCCGCTGGTACCACGATCCACAAGGACTTTATCCCGACGGAAGATGCCACCGTCGTGCGCAAACTGCGCGATGCCGGCGCCATCGTGCTGGGCAAGCTGCAGCTGACCGAAGGCGCCTTCGCCACCCATCATCCAAGCGTGCCGCAGCCGGTCAATCCCTGGCACCCGAACCACTGGGCCGGCGCCTCTTCCAGCGGCTCCGGTGTCGCCACCGCCGCTGGGCTTTGCTACGCGTCGATCGGCACGGATACCGGCGGCTCGATCCGCTTCCCGGCGGCGGCCAACGGACTGACCGGCATCAAGCCGACGTGGGGCCGAGTCAGCCGCCACGGCGTATTCGAGCTCGGTGCAAGCCTGGACCATGTGGGTCCGATTGCCCGCAGTGCCGCCGATACCGCGCTGATGCTGGGGGTGATTGCCGGCCACGATCCACGCGATCCGACTTCTCTGCCGCCATCGCGCCTGGAATTGCCCGCCGAGGGGCGCGACCTGCGCGGCCTTCGCATCGGTGTCGATGCGCAATGGAATCGCAATGGCACGGATGACGTCATCAACCATGCCATTGACCGGGCCATCGACATACTGAAGGCGCTTGACGCGCAGATCCGGGACGTTCGCTTTCCCGCCGTGCACACCGTGGTCGACGAATGGGAAATCAACTGCGGCGTCGAAGTCGCCGTGGCGCATGCGGACACGTTCCCGCGCCTGTCGGCGGAGTATGGGCCGGCGCTTTCCAGGCTTATCGAGATTGGCCGCAATACCAGCGGCATGCGCTATCAGCAAGCACTGCTGAACCGTGCCGCCTTCCGTGGCAAGGTCAACAAGCTGATGCAGGACATTGACCTCCTGATCGTGCCGGTGCAGCCATTCGCCGCCCCCACGCATGAACAGCTGGGCGCGCTCGCGCAAGACCCGGAGCTGAACAGCCGCCTTATCCAGTTCACGGCGCCGTTCAATTCCACCGGACATCCCGCGATCACGCTGCCGTGTGGATTCACCGCGGCCGGCATGCCGATCGCATTTCAGCTGGTGGCGCGCCATGGCGAGGAAGCGCTGCTGTGCCGTGCCGGCATGGCATTCCAGCAGGCCACCGACTGGCACCGCCACCATCCGGAAGTCACGGTCTCGCGCTGAGGCCGTGTGACGAGACCAGGCCGGCAACGCCCGGCCCTGGTTTCACTCCTGCTCGTCTTCCCGCAACGGTGTGATCGTCGCTGAATCCCGCGCAGCTTCCTCGTAGATGCCTGTCAGCAGCGACAGGAAGCGCGACGCCTTTTCAAATTTCTCCGACACCTCGCTGATTTCCTCCAGCCGCTTTACCAGGATCTCGGCCCTGACCTTGTAATACTCGTCGGTCAGCTTGACTCCCAGCTCGCTGACGTTGTACGCGAAGGTCTTGCTGTTCTTTTCTCGCTGCTTCTCGATCAGACCGGCCGCCTCCAGCTTGCGCAAGCTGTACTGGATATTGGGGATATCGTCGCGGTTCATCAGGCGCGCAATGGTGGCACTATTCTTCGGCCGGTCCTGCATCCTGATGACGTGGAGAATGACGTGCTCCTCGTACTTGATATCCACGTCGGCGGCAATCGTCACCATCCCGGTGGACAGCACGAAGCGGGAAAACGACTCATGGAACCGGATCAACGCCCACTCGAATTCTGTGGCCCTCTGCTCCAGGTCAGTTTTTGCGAGATGCCACCCGCGTTGAAATTTCGGTTCCATGAATTGACTTGCCCAACATTGATTTCAGAGCCAACTTGCCAATAGGCCTGGTGAGACGGCAGAAATGCGAGCCTCGATTATCCCACAACGCTGTGTAGCTGCATCTGGCCATCGTCAACGACAGCGATCACTCGTGCTGCCGGGAACCCAAGCCGCTATAGAGCCAGCGCAGAAGCGCTGTCGCGCCATGGCGCCTGGACACGCCGGCTCGATTTCCATGTGCCGTCGCATAGGGCGCTGCTGCAGGCGGCGTCGCGAGTTTGGCGGCTGTTAAGACACGATCAAGCTAAAGATGGCCTTGTCCTGCAACGCGCTCGAGCACTATCAGTGGAGAGCTCTGCCGCCAAGATTGGGGGTGAACGCAGATCGCCAGAATACCCATACTTTCCCCCCAAATCATACGCATGGCTTTGCAGAAGCATCACCCTACCCGTCCGGCATGGCCGACCTGAAATCGAACGTCGCAGGCACCACCGCCGCTAGCGAGATTAACGATCCTCCACAGCTGCCGGGCGTCTACGTGCGCGCGCCCGACTGGGAGGGCCAGGCCGCAGTCCTGGCCAGTGCCTCGGCCCACTGACCGCTCCATATCGCCGGCTCGCACATGGTTGACCAGCAAGTCGACTTGCATGTTGTGCGATGCACTTTCGGTCACAGGCCGTTGAGTACGACAAAGCGCCTGCCTGCGTAGCGAGGAAGATGCGCGGCACCAGGCAATACAGGAGCGGCATCGGGTCGAATGGGCGAGGCCAGTAGTAAGGAGTGCCGGCGCACGCATGCAAATTTCGCGGATCAGGTCATTGCCGTCCCGTCCGGGCAAGCCGATATCGCTGACGCGGTCGGCGAGTACTTGACCGCGTTGGACAGCAGGTTCCACAGGACTGCTGGAAGCGAGCCGGGTCGATCCATGCGGATGGCACCAGGTCGGGCGCAAGCTCGCGAGGCCACCGGACCCGCGCAGCATGGCGGTTGGCAGGGGACGTTTCCCTTGCTCGATGGCATTCGACGGCAGCCAGCCCGCGGCGGCCTTCGTCGGTCATGACATGGCGGCCCAGCACATGGGTCCAGACCGAGATCACGTTGAGCGGGTTGCGCAGCTCGTGCGACAGGATGGCGATGAACTCGTCCTTCATCCGGTTCAGTCGCTCGACGCTGGCTCGTGCCGCCTGCTCGCGTTCGCTCAGTTGCTCCTGCTGGCGTTCGAACCGTATCCGGTCGGTGGCGTTCGAGACCACGGCCACCCTGCCCCCGGATGGTATGGCGGCGGAAATGCTCCAGTCCAGGTGGTCAGATGTACTTTAGCGCACACTTCAACTGCCGCGGACCTCGAAATACCTGCTACACACATATACTTGCTTAACAGTTATTTCAACTTTACTCTTTATTGTGGTAAGTAGTTTATACCTGTATAGCAAGTACTTTGCCTTTACGAGAAATGCAGGTAAAATAGATTTACGCGCATAGCAGGTATCCAACATGAAGCAAGTGCTCTCAACGCCATCTCAGCTAGGCGAAATATTGCGGTCCGCTCGCCGAGCCAAACGGCTCACGCAAGGCCAAGCCGCCACCAGGCTGGGACTAAGCCAAAGCCGGCTGTCTGCCTTGGAGATTGAGCCCAAAGCCATCTCCGCGGAACAGTTACTGGCCTTGGTCAGCCTTTATGGTTTAGAGCTCATTCTCCAGTCGAAGAACCACGCCCCGACATCGCAAGAAACGGAGTGGTAATCAATGGGAAGAAAGTCACACACTCGGGCGTTGTCAGTCTGGGCCAATGGCCAACGTGTTGGCACCTGGCGCATCCCGCCGCATAGCCCTATGGAGCTCCAGTATGACAAAGACTGGATGGCCTCTGCCGCAGGACGCCCCTTGTCCCTTTCACTGCCGTTCGGCATCGACACCTCTCCTTTGAAGGGCAACCGGGTCCGCAACTACTTCGACAACCTTCTCCCGGATAACGACAACATCCGCCGGCGGCTCGCGACCAGATATCAGACCGCTTCCACCGACCCCTTCGACCTGTTGGAAGCAATAGGACGAGACTGCGTTGGCGCGGTCCAGCTTCTCAAGGAAGACGACGCCCCCCAGAACGTCGACCGTATTGAAGGCACCCCGCTGTCTGACGCCGACATTGAGAAGCTCCTCGAGAACACGGTTACCACAACGGGGCCTGGAACAATAATGGAAGATGAAGATTTCCGCATCTCCATTGCAGGCGCCCAAGAAAAGACCGCCCTGCTCCATCACGAAGGGAAATGGCTGCTTCCGCATGGGGCAACGCCGACCACACATATCTTGAAGCTACCGCTCGGGTTGGTTGGCAACCGGAAAGCTGACTTGTCGACCTCGGTAGAGAACGAATGGCTTTGCATGCAGCTCTTCAAGGAGTTCGGACTTCCGGTGGCCGACTGTGAGATATTGACCTTCGGCAAGCAGAAGGTGCTCGTCGTCACGCGATTCGACCGACAACTTCATCACAGCGGCAAATGGATAATGCGTTTGCCGCAAGAGGATTTCTGCCAGGTCCTCGGCGTGCCTCCCCATCTGAAGTACGAAGCAGAAGGCGGACCAGGGATGGTCGACATTGCGGCAGTCCTACGGCAGTCACAAACTCCAGAGCATGACCTGAAAACATTCTTGGCAGCGCAAGTCGTTTTCTGGATGCTGGCTGCTACAGACGGGCACGCCAAGAACTTCAGCATCCATATGTTGTCAGGGGGACGTTACAACCTCACACCACTTTATGACATTCTGTCCGCTTGGCCGATTATCGGGGATGGGCCCAACCACGTCTCGTACCACAAGGCTAAGCTCGCCATGGCAGTTGCAGGCAAGAACCGCCACTATCTGTTGAAGGATATTCGGCGCCGCCATTTCAATGCCATGGCACCTAAGTGCTATGCAGGCGCAACTGCGGAACCCATCATGGAGGAGTTGATTGCCAAGGTCCCAGCGGCCGTTTCGAACGTGGCCAATCGACTGCCACCAAATTTCCCTGCCCGTGTCTCGGACAGCATCTTGGAAGGCCTTCAGGCGTCCGCCAAGAAACTCGGTGACGTGAACGCAGGTTAGCGCTGCAAAACCGCCGGCGGTGGCCGGCAGCTTCGAATCATCAGAGAGTCAACCGCTGGTACGCGCACGTCCGCGACGGCGGGATGCGAGTTGCATGGTCTTTCTCCTGGTAAAAGTTTGCAGTTGAAACCGCACACCGGGATTCCTAGATTCAGTTTCGTGTGGCCCGTCGCACCTCAGAGCAATCCTGTTCATGGCCGTCGGCCCAGCGACTGCTAGCAGCCCTGCCGTTTGCGCCACGCCTCATAGAGATCGGGGCCCTCGTCGCGCGCCGGCACGTAGGCCAACTTCATCTCCCGCAGTTCGAGCGGCCGCGCCAGTTCGACATAGCCGCGTTCCGCGGACAGGTCGTAGGGCGCGCCGTCTTCGTTGGAATAGGCGTAGTAGATCGCCCCGACGCCGGCCAGGTACATCGCGCTCAGGCACATTGGGCACGGGTAGCCGCTGGCGTAGACCGTGCAGCCGGTCAGGTCGGGCTTGCCCAGTGCCCTGCTGGCGGCGCGCACCGCCTGCATTTCGGCGTGCGCGCTGGGATCGCAGGTGGCTTCCACCTCGTTGACCGCGCGCGCCAGCACCTGTCCATCCTTGACCACCACGGCGCCGAAAGGCCAGGTATTGCGCTCGCGCACGTTTTCCATGGCGAGGCGGATGGAATCGATCAGATAGGCTTCCGTGGTCGACACGCTTTGTCTCCGGTGAAGGACCTGGCCCGGGGCAGGCCGATGGGTTGGCGGGCCAGCAGACTATAGGCCAGCGTGCGCGCGCGGCGTGCTGCGAGTTGTTATACGGCGTATTTGGTCCAGCCCCTGCAATTGGCTTTGGTACTGCTGGCTATTCGTGGAGTCAGTTCCTTTCCCCCCTTCCAGCACTGACTCCTTAAAGGAATTCACTCAATGCTCGCCAGCCGCGCGCCCGCCGCGAGGAAGACACCGGCGGGCGTCTGCCAGGTCACGCGGCCGTCGCGATGGGCATGTACTTGAATTTCCATCTTCATTGCCTCCATCACGGCGATCAGTTCGCCTTCCTTGACCTCGTCGCCCTCCGCGACCTTCCAGGCCTGCACGGTGCCGGCGATAGGAGACGGCAGCTCGGCGGCGTCGGTGGCGGTTGCCTGCGCCGGCGCTGCGGCGCTGTCGGATGCGGGCGCGTCAGCCAGGCCCCGCAGCAGTTGCGCCGGCAGGCCGAGCACCACGCGGCGGCCATCGATCTCGATGGCGGTACGCAGCAGGCTGCTGTCGTGCTGCGGCTCGGCGCGGGTAGCCGCGGCCAGGGGCTCGGCGAAGTCAGTCTCGATCCATCGCGTGTGAACCTTGAAGCCATTCGCGCCAAGGAAATCGGCGTGGTCGATCACGGCGCGGTGGAACGGCAGTACCGAGGCCACGCCTTCGATGCGGAATTCGCGCAGCGCGCGGCGCGCACGCGCCAGCGCCTGTTCACGTGTGGCGCCGGTCACGATGAGCTTGGCCATCAGCGAGTCGAACGTGCCTGGCACCACCGAGCCCGCCTGCACGCCCGAATCGACGCGCACGCCGGGCCCCGATGGGGCATCGAAGCGCTGCACCGGGCCGGGGGTTGGCAGGAAGCCGCGCCCCACGTCCTCTGCATTGATGCGGAACTCGATCGAATGGCCCAGCGGCGCGGGTGTTTCGGTGATCGACAGCGGCAGGCCGTCGGCCACGCGCAGTTGCTCGACCACTAGGTCGACCCTGGTAGTCTGCTCGGTCACGGGGTGCTCGACCTGCAGGCGGGTATTGACCTCCAGGAACGAAATCGCGCCGCTGGCGCTGAGCAGGAATTCGACGGTGCCGGCGCTGATGTAGCCGGCTGCGGCGCAGATATCGCGGGCGGCGGCGTGGATGCTCGCGCGCTGCGCGTCGGTCAGGAACGGCGCCGGGGCTTCTTCCACCAGCTTCTGGTTGCGGCGCTGCAGCGAGCAGTCGCGCGTGCCCAGCACCACCACATTGCCATGCTGGTCGGCCAGTACCTGCGCTTCGATATGGCGTGGCTTGTCAAGGAACTGCTCGACGAAGCACTCGCCGCGGCCAAAGGCGGTGACCGCTTCGCGCACGGCGGACGCGTACAACTCCTCGACTTCATCCATGCGCCAGGCGATCTTCATGCCGCGGCCGCCGCCGCCGAAGGCCGCCTTGATGATGATCGGCAGGCCGTGCCGCTCGGCAAAGGCCAGCACCTCGTTGGCGTCGGCCACCGGATCGGGCGTGCCGGCCACCAGCGGGGCGCCGACCTGCAAGGCGATCTTGCGCGCTTCCACCTTATCGCCAAGCCGGGCGATCGTCTCCGGTGACGGCCCGATCCAGGTCAGGCCAGCATCGATCACCGCCCGGGCAAAGGCTTCGCTTTCCGACAGGAATCCATAGCCGGGATGCACGGCGTCGGCCCCGCTGCGGCGAGCGATATCGAGCAGCTTGGGGATGTTCAGGTAGGTGTCCGCCGGACGGTCACCGTCGAGGCCGTAGGCTTCATCGGCCAGGCGCGCGTGCATCGCGTCGATATCGGCATTGGCGTACACGGCCACCGACGCCACGCCATAGTCGGCGCAAGCGCGGATGATGCGAACGGCGATCTCGCCACGGTTTGCAATCAGGACTTTCTTCATGGCAAATCTCTGTTGGTGCGTGTGCGCGCTCAGGCGGCAGACGGGTTCAGTTCTTGAAAGGCGCCGATCGGATTGAAGCGCAGCCAGGCGCCTACCGGAATCTGGCCGGCACGATCCAGATGATGGGGTGCCACGGCGCCGATCACGGGATAGCCGCCGGTCAGCGGGTGGTCGGCCAGGAAAAGGACGGGTTGGCCGCTGGGCGGCACCTGCAGCGCGCCGAGGGCTGTGCCCTCGCTTGGCAGCTCGCCGGTGATGGCGCGCTCCAGCGGTACCTCCCCGGCCAGGCGCAGACCCACGCGGTTGGATTGCGGGGTGACCTGCCAGCGCTGCGCGGCAAGGCGCGCCACGGACTCGGCTGTGAACCAGTCGGTGCGGGGGCCGAGCACCACGTCCAGCACGACCTCCTGCTCCACCGTGGGCAGGTCTGCGGCAGGCTGCTCCGGGGCGCCCACGACGGCGCCGGCCGGCGCGGGTCGCAGCTCGAGCACATCGCCCACGGCCAACGGCGCGGGGCCGACCTTGGCCAGCGTGTCGGTGGCGCAGCTGCCCAGCACCGGCGCGACAGCAAACCCGCCGCGCGCCGCCACATAGCAGCGGGCCCCGGCGCGCGGCTGACCGATGCTCAGCGTGTCGCCATCGGCGAGCGCCACAGCCTGGTGGTTCGGGACGCTCCATTGCCGGCCATCGGCCGCGCGCACCGTGAGCGGTGCATCGGCGCCGGTGACCGCCAGCACGGTTTCGCCCATGCTCCGCAGCTGCAAGCCGCCACCGATGGTCTCGAGCGCCGCGGCATCGCTGCGGTTGCCCACCAGGCGGTTGGCGGTCTTGAGCGACGCCTGGTCCATCGCGCCGGAAGCCGAGACGCCCTGCCCCGCCTGGCCGTGCCGGCCCAAGTCCTGGAATGCAGTCTGCAAGCCGGTGCCGCTCACTTTCAGCGCCGCGGCAGCGGGCGCCTTAGCTGCCGGCAACGGCTGGCGCGCCGGCGCGTCAGCGGCGATGCCGCCGTCCGCATCCACCACGCCATCGCGCGTGGCGATATCGACAAAACGCACGCGATAGCCGGGCTGCAGCAGCGCAGGCTGTTCGCGATCCAAATCCCACATGGCTATGGGTGTCACGCCGATGATCTGCCACCCGCCGGGGCTGGCCTGCGGATACACGCCGCTGAAGGTGCCCGCCAGCCCTACGGCGCCGGCGGGAATGCGCGTACGCGGCGTACTGCGGCGCGGAACGTCGAAGCTGGGATGGCCGCCGCTCAGGTAGGAAAAACCGGGAGCGAAGCCGGTGAAAGCAACGGTGTATTCGCTGCCGGTGTGGCGGCGCACGACTTCATCGGGCGTGATCCCAAGCAGCTGCGCCACCTCGGCCAGATCCTCGCCGTCATAGCGCACCGGGATCTCGACCAGGATGCTGCTGCGCTCGACGCGCTGCGACAGGTCGCGCGCGGCAATGGCCCGCACCAGCGCGGCCGCGCTGGTGGCCGACGCGCGGAAGTGCACGAGAATCGTGCGCGCGGCGGGCACCAGTTCCGCAACGCCATGAAGAGGATCGCGCTGCAGCGAGGTCAACAAGGCCAGCGTCTGGTCCAGGTCGGCCAGCTCCACCAGCAGTGCATTCGAGGTAACGGGCAGGAAACGCAAAACGAGCTCCGCAAACGACCCGGCGGTCTTAGACGTGGTACGTGCTGTCAGGCACGTCGGTAATGAACATGTGGCCCGGTGCATGGGTCACGGCAAACGGCACGCCGGACGCCATCACGGCAGCCTGGGGCGTGACGCCGCAGGCCCAGAACAAGGGGATTTCGCCCGGCTCAATGCGCACGGCGTCGCCGAAGTCGGGCTTTGCTATGTCGGCAATGCCTAGCGCCGCCGGGTTGCCGACATGGACCGGCGAGCCGTGCACCGACGGGAAGCGTCCGGTAATGGAAACCGCATCGGCAACCCGATGCGCAGGGATTGGCCGCATGGACACGACCAATTCGCCGTGCAGCCGGCCGGCGGGGCGGCACTGGCGATTGGTGCGGTACATCGGAACGTTGGAGCCGTCGGCGATATGCCGCACCTCGATGCCGGCCTCTTGCAGTGGCGTCTCGAAAGTGAAGCTGCAGCCGATCAGGAAGGTGACCAGGTCCGGATGCTCAACCCACAGGGAAGTGGCATCGGCCACCTCTTCCACCAGCTTGCCGTCGCGCCACACGCGATACAGCGGAATGTCGGTGCGGATGTCCGCCCCTTCCGCCAGCACGGTCCGGTGCGCGCCCGCCTCGATCACGTCGAGCACGGGACAGGCCTTCGGGTTACGCTGCGCATACAGCAGGAAGTCCCAGGCCCAGTCACGCGGCAACGCAATCATGTTGGCTTGCGTCATCCCCGGTGCAATGCCGGCGGTCGGCTGTACGGTGCCGGCGCGATAGCTTTCACGCGCCTCACGCGCGGCGTTCAGGGCGGCGATGCGGGCGCGTTGCAGTGCGGAATCTTGCATGAGTGGTTCTCCAATGCCTTGAATCAGGCGAACGCGCAAATTTTCACGCCATCGAGCTCTAGTGCCTCGCGCACGGCGCGCGCCATTTCCAGCGCGCCTTCACTGTCGCCATGTACGCAGATCGATTGCGCATCCACGCGGGCCACGCTGCCGTCGATGGCCCGTACCGTGCCTTCACGCACCAGGCGCAGCATGCGTTGCGCCACTTCCAAGGCATCGTGCAGGACCGCGCCTTTTTCCCGCCGAGGCACCAGCGTGCCCTGCGGCGTGTAGGCGCGATCGGCAAACGCCTCGGCAATGACGCGCAAGCCGGCCTCCCGCGCCCAACCCACCAGCGGCGAGCCCGCCAGCGCGACCAGCGTGAGCTCGGGATCGACTTTGAGGATGGCGGTGATCACGTCGCGCGCCTGCCGTTCATCGCTGGCGATGGTGTTGTACAGAGCGCCGTGCGGCTTGACATAGCGCACGGTGGCACCGACCGTCGCGGCCATTCCAGTCAGGGCGCTGATCTGGTAGATCACATCGGCAACCAGGTCTGCACTGGCCACGTCCATGTTGCGGCGGCCGAAACCTTGCAGGTCGGGGTAGGAAACGTGGGCGCCCACCGTAGCGCCACGGATCCTGGCAGCCTTGAGCGTCTGCAGGATGCCGGCCGGATCCCCGGCGTGGAAGCCACAGGCCACGTTGGCGCTACTGACGATATCCAGCATGGCTGCATCGTTGCCCATGCTCCATGCGCCGAAGCTCTCGCCGAGATCGCTGTTGAGGTCGATTTGCATGGTGTCAGGCTACCGTCCGCGAAGTTGCTGCGTCAGCCGGTCCTTCCGTGCCAGCCTCGCGTTCGCCGAGTAGTTCGCGTCCCTGTGTTTCCGGCAACAGCAGGCACGCGATAATGACCAACCCATAGGCGCCCGCGGCGAGATAGCCGATGGCCACGCCCAGCGACATCGATGCGCTCATATGCCCGATCATGGCCGGGAACACCGAGCCGACCGCGCGCCCGAAGTTGTAGGAAAAGCCTTGTCCGGAGCCACGGATATGGCTCGGATACAGCTCCGTCAGGTAAGCTCCCATGCCCGAAAAGATGCCAGACAGGAAGAAGCCCAAGGGGAAGCCAAGCAGCAGCATCGCCGCGTCGGTGATCGGCAGCTGCGTATAGCAGATCACGAGGATGGCTGCGCTCACTGCGAACAGCATGAAGCAACGCCGGCGCCCCAGGCGGTCGGACAGCCAGGCGCTGGTCAGATAGCCGGCGAAGGAGCCTGCGATCAGCACCATCAGGTAGCCGCTGGTATTGAGCACGGACAGGTTGCGCTCCATCTTGAGATAGGTCGGCAGCCAGGTCGTCACCGAATAGTAGGCACCTTGCATGCCGGTCGCCAGCAGGCTGGCCAGCACCGTGGTGCGCAGCACGCCGGGCTTGAAGATCAGCATGAAGTTATTGCTTTGCCCGGTGCGGGCCAGCTTGGCCTTGGTTTCCTGATACACCTCGGGTTCGGAGATATTGCGGCGGATGTAGAGGATAAAGAGCGCCGGCAGCACGCCGATCCAGAACAGCACGCGCCATGCGTATTGCTGCTCGAACGCGGCATAGACCGCCCAGAAGGCAATCGCCGACAGGCCCCAGCCGACTGCCCAGCTGCTTTGCACCAGGCCAACCGCCTTGCCGCGGTGGCGGGCACGGATCATCTCGGCGATCAGCACCGAACCGACCGACCATTCGCCGCCGAACCCCAGCCCTTGCAGCATGCGGGTCACGAACAGTTGCTCGGGAGACTGGGTGAATCCGCTCAGGAAGGTAAAGAAACTGAACCAGAGCACGGTCAGCTGCAGGATCCGCACGCGGCCATATTTGTCGGCCAGGATGCCGGCCAGCCAGCCGCCGACGGCCGAGCTGATGAGCGCGCCCGTCGCGATATAGCCGGCCTCGGCCTTGGTCATGCCCCACACCAGGATGAAGGTGGGGATCATGAAGGTGTAGATCATGTAGTCGAATGCATCGACCCCGTAGCCGACGAAGGCGGCAAAGAGCGTCTTGCGCTCTCCCTGCGTTGTTTCTTTAAGCCACATGGTTGCGCTCACTTTGGATAGGACAAAGCTTGGAAAAGGCTCGTCGCGCGGTCTTCGCGACGATGTTCCGGTAGCGAGCGAGAACGCTATCCAGCGCCGCTGCTTCCCAGCGCTGTTTAGCAAAATACATACCATGTTGATCTATCGGCACGTATTACTCAACCACCTTGCTGTATTGTTGAACAATATTAGGGCTTGATCGATCGTGGTATACACCTAAACCACCGGGGGAAGGTGTCACTGGCACCAATCTTGTGCATATTGTTGAACAAAGTGCGCTAACATCCCGGCACGGGGGGCATACCGGTACCAGCCAGCCCCATTCAAGCCAACATGACAACAAGTACTGACGTAAGAAATTTGGCCGAGCGGGTCACGGAACAGATTCGCCAGCGGATCGTGCGTGGCGACTTCGCGCCCGGGCAGCGCTTGTCGGAAGCCGCGCTAAGCGAAAGCCTGCAGATCTCGCGCAATACCTTGCGGGAGACCTTTCGCGTGCTGACCAAGGAAGGCCTGCTGAAGCATGAACCGAATCGCGGAGTGTCGGTGGCCATTCCCAGCATCGCGGCCATCATCGACATCTACCGGGTGCGCCGTCTGATCGAGTGCCAGGCCATCGCCCAGGCCTACCCCAGCCATCCGGCCAAAAAGCACATGCGCGAAGCTGTGGAAATGGGACTGCGCTGCCGCGACAGCGGCGACTGGCAAGGTGCGGGGACTGCCAATATGGAGTTCCACATGGCCATCGTGGAACTGGCGGACAGCGAGCGGCTGAACGTGATGTTCTCCCACCTCCTGGCTGAATTGCGCCTGGCTTTCGGCTTGCTGCAGGATCCGGAATTCCTGCATGGCCCTTATGTCGAGATGAACCAGCACATCCAGCAGCTGTTCGAGTCGGGCAAGCTCGCGGAGTGTGCCGCAGCCCTTAACGAATACCTGGTGCAGTCAGAGCGAATCGTGCTGTCAGTCTGCGCCCGGCACCCCCTTTTCAAGGGGCGTTGAGTGCTGGTGCCCGGCGACCAGTAGATCGGCCTTTACCTCCTATGGAACGCATCCTCAAGGCTCTCGTCCACCAGCTGGTGAGGTCTGAAAGATTTTCTGGGTGATGACATGGGTGCTTATCGAGTATTCGTCGCCGCGCACGAATAGCCAAGCCACATCTAGATACTCAGCCGGGTTGTTCGTTGTCTGTCGACTTCTGGAGCAAGTGCCCGTACGCGTCAATTTCCTTCTGCGTTCGGGCCTCGCTCGCCGCGATCTTCTCTGGCGTGACTTCGCCGTCGATAAACTCAACCGACACCCGGTTCACGCGTGGATCCTTCTCGACGATCCCTTGCAAAATTTTGTCGAACAGTTTTTCACCGGCTCGCAGGCCCAGAGGCCGCGGCACCAGCACCTTGACCAGCAGGATTTCGTCGTCGCCAGTACTTTCAGCTACACCAGCGAGTGCGGATCTCAGATAGCCCTTCAGTTTGAGGACGCTGAGGTCGCCGGGTACCCCTACATGTGAAACCCGAATCGATTTCTGGGCCATGCCGTCTGTCTTGCGCTTGTTGTCGAAGGCCTGAATATACCGCATGGCTGGCACGGCGAAGTTCGACGATGCTCTCCTGCGATGCGGACACCGTGCCACCACTCGCTAGCAAGAGGGAGAGAACTCGTCAAGGACCATGTTCATTCCATCGCATGGCAGGATTTGCACTTAGCCGGACATACTGACGGTCCCCCACGCCCATTCGAGAATCGGTTCAAACCGAGACGGCAGAAGCTGCCGAGCTTCGGCAAAAGTAACCCAGCGATATTCATGGTGCTCGGGGCGACCGAGTTCTGCGCTGATCGGCAAACTCACGTCTCCGCTTGGCGAAAAGGCAAGATAGAAGCGGGCAATCTTGCCGTGGCCATAGGGTCCGGTTTCCAGATAGCCTTCACCCCAACGAAGCTCGAGCACAGACAACCCAATTTCAGTGGGACGGCGTAGCCTTCGGTTCGGCTGTTGTCCGGCAGGATTCAAAGTGAAGTGCAGTTCAAATGGCGCCTCAACAGGATCGCTGACAGGCAGAACCTGGCCGGCAGGCGACGGCGAGATCGATGCAGCCGGCCAGTTCTTCTGGGAGGACATGGTGGACCAAGTTCCGCTTCCTAGCCAAGGCATTCTCAAGACTTCTTCGACCGTTCGACGCCAGTTCCGGAGGTCAGGATTCTGGATCCACCCGTACGCGGATGCCCGCCGTCGTGCGTCAGGTGGGATCGTGACCAGTCCTGACGATTAGTCAGCTCGGCGCCACCGACCTGACTCGTGACGCACGCTGACCCGTTCCTCATTCAGCCGGACTTGCTCCTCATTCACCTTCGGCGAGGTCGAAAGGTCAATGTCGAAGGCGACGTTGAGCGTCTGCATGACATGGACATCCTCAATGGGAAGCTCCCAGGTCAGGAATAGCTGCGTGCAATCCTGGTCGGGCGGGAAGTCGGCCACATCAAAACCGCTGCTGCCGCGTTGAATGACCCCATGAGGCTGGCAGGTATCGAATATCAGAACCGAACCACGGGTCAGGGGGATTCGAAGACCCAACGACGGAAAGTGTACGTCCTGCCCCTTATCCTCACTCAGGAAGAGATTGCAGAAGGCCGCACCGCCGTACTGCTCTCCGTCATGGTGATACCTCGCGCCGCGGCAAGCCATGAGAGCGACCTCACTGGAGGCAAGTACTCCGGGCAGTCCAAGCGTGCTTGCCCAATCAGACACTGCCTGCACGCAGTGCGAGTAGTCCGGCCAGCGCGCTCGTGCTCGTGCCAGAGGCAACACCTCAACATCCCCGGGTTCCAAGGTCATGCGGGACGATATCTCCCTAGCCCAATCCGCGAGCAGACGCGCCGGCGGCTCTGGCACGTCGACCGTGCCAGACAGCACGATGTCACTTACGCGCCGACTGCGGATAGCGTCGCCGCTCCAGAAATAGGAGGTCAGGAGGCTTTGGGGCTGGGGTTGCAGGGGAGGGTAGCTCATTTGTAGCAGTGTAATGCGGCAGCCTTGGTCGCCTTGCCATCGCGCCAGCGAACGGCTCTTCCCGACCCAATGCCGTCCTTCGCGTCTGCCCGAATTGCCGGGCTCGCGAAAGGCTCTGCTTGCAGGAACTGGCGCATCACCGGATCGGATTCGAGGCTGATGGCGCTCCGATAGGCCCGGGCGCGCCCATGCGGCCCGCGGAGAGAAGCAGCGCCCCCGCCTCGTCAGCGGCGTCACAGTGCACCGGTCCTGCATTAGTCGCGCCGCTTGTAGGTGTTGGGTAGCACTACACAGGTTCGTGGCACTGCCGGATGCCTTCCAACACTCCACGCCGCGTTGCGTTTCGCCACGCCGCGGCCATACCGACCGTCCCGCCCGGAAACCCGGCGTTTGCGCGGCCACCTCGACAATCCTCTGGCTATTCTCCGCAACCGGCACGCTCCATGCGTCTGTTCAATCGAGCACTGCAACATGCTCGATTGAAACCACACTCGTTAAGTCACAGCTAGGAGAAGCCATGAGCACAATGACGATCAAGGACTTGCTGCCGCTCGACATCGAGCAGCAAGGCAAGCCAACCACGACGATTCGTTCACTCTCGAGCGAGGAGTTGCGCCGGATATCGGGCGGGCGATCCGCGGTGGGGATGTTGAACGGAGACGAAAACAACCTTGTCACCTTCGATATAGACAAATGGAATTTTGACCAATTCGCGCGTGGGGCATTGTAGGCGCTAAAGCCGAGAGAACCGCCCCCGCGCTGTCGCTCGCATTCAGCCCGGGGGTGGTTGAAGTGCCAATGGCAACGCATTATCTCTTTGATTGCCGGGTCGGGCGCCCGAGCGCGTCCATCAGCCTGTGCGGGCCTCCTTCTACGTTCCCGTCGACGCACCGAGACCCGCGAAGTGCAACACCCATTGACTTTGCCCATCGACATCGATCAGAGCCGCCGCTTCGTCGTCGTAAAACCCGCCCACCGGGCAAGCCGCCAAGCCGCGGGCAACCGCGCCGAGCAACCAGCGCTCGCCCAGCATGCCCGCCTCGAGAAAGGCATGGCGATAACCACGCGCACCTTCCGCCAGCATGTGCGCGCGATCGGCGGATAGCACCAGCACCACGGCGGCGTTGCCGATCACTTCCTGCGACAACGCGGCCGCCTGAGCAGCAGCGGCGTAATCGCTGTCGCGCACGCGTACCAGCGCGTGCTGAGGCAGGTAGCGATACACGCCCGGCCGGAGCCCTGCGACACGATTGACGACCAGATTGATGTGGACGGCGCCCGATAGCTGGGGCGGCAGCGCCATGTCGGTCAGCATCGATGACAGCGTCGCGAGCGGCACCGGCTCGTCGAGGAAGCGCCGCTGGCTGCGCCGCTGGACTATCGTGTCGGTCACGCCTGCGGCGGCGGGCTCAGGCGCCGGTAGCGCGATGTGCCCGGCGCCCACCTCGTCGGGCAATAGCTGCAGCGACGTGGCCCGGTGCACCATGCCTGTCACGCCGATTGTCAGGCCGGAGGGTACCGGCGGCGCTGCGAAGCGCGCGCGCGAAGCTTCGCCGGTGGACGCCACGCCGCTGGCTGCGGGTCGCAGATCCATGACAGCGAGCACGCCTTCCTCGAGGCCATCGACACCGATGGCCTTGGCGGCCAGCATC
Source organism: Ralstonia pickettii DTP0602 (assembly GCA_000471925.1). NCBI lineage: Bacteria > Pseudomonadati > Pseudomonadota > Betaproteobacteria > Burkholderiales > Burkholderiaceae > Ralstonia > Ralstonia pickettii. The sequence continues at coordinate 67,953 of CP006669.1, read as the reverse complement.
TCGTCAAAGCGCGCGACGAGCGTCGCCCGCATTCCCGCCTGATGCCCCGCGAGCCGCAGATTCTCGAGCAAGTGGCCAGCGTCCGCAACCGCATAGCGGTAGGCCCGGTCGCGGTACTTGTAGCCGGTGCGGCGGAACACCGCAGTCAGCACCACGGCCGCGTCGGCGCCGTCTGCCTGAGGCGCGCCGAGCGCGGCCGGTGCAGCGCCCAGCGCGTCGAGCCGATTGTGCTCCGGGTCGTAGTGATAAAGCCCGGCCGGCAAGCCCTCGACCTTGTGCGCCACGACATAGAGCTCGCTGGGAAACAGGGCGCCGGAAGATGGCGAGGCGCGCAGTGCCAGGCCACCGCGCCGCGCCGTGATGCCGGCCGACAGGTACAGCATCTCGCCCAACTCGGCAACGCTCAGGCGCTGCGTGCGCGGCGAGGGGGCGCGCAGTGCGTCGCTCAGGCCGCGCTCGTGGGTCCTGTCCCGCGCGAGGGCGATGTGCGGCACGTCGGGGTAGCGCTTGAAAGCGGGCGGCGGCGCACCCCATTCGACCCCTGGCGCGCGCTGGAACACGCGGCTGCGCGACTCGGACGAGAATTCGTGATAACGGACCACCGCATCGATCGGGCCAAATCCGGCTTCGGCGGCGTTGGTCCAGCGGACAGCGACTTCGCTGGCGCCGTGACGCGTGCCGAGGAAGAACGCCATGCCGAGAGCGGCGAGGACGGTCAGCGCCTTGCCGACCGCGACCGGGCCGTGCCTGCCGCCGCGGGTGGACTGCTGCGCGGGCTGGGACGGTGCACGCCGCAGCCCGCGCAACACGGCCGGCAGGTTGAAAACCAGATGCACGGAGACAAGCAGCAGCGTGCAGTAGCCAAACAGGTAGTGCCAGTCGAACACCGGCAACTGCTGATTGGCTACCCAGAACACACCGAGACTTGCCGTCGTCACCAGGTAGGCGATCAACAGCAGGCTGGTTTGCACATTGAGCGCCTGACGCGACGGTGTCCGTCCGCGCCACGTCGACACGGTGACATACAGTGCGTACATCGAAAGCGGCAACAGAACCCAAAGGATCTTTGGCACCATGTCCTGACACGCCTTGCTGAAATGTGGGAACGCGACGGAGCCTAAACTCTATCCTTGTCCGCCTGGCCAGGCTACAGGTTGTCATCCCTTGCAGCGCAGCTTGCAGCACCCGGCGCGCTCTGCGCCAACGTGGCTGACTTAGGAAGTGTCTGCCTTAGCGATGGGATGCGCGACAGGTGTCGCCCCCGCTACGACGGCGGTGCCCCACCGGCTGCTCCGCCTGCCTTTCCAGCCATTCGCGCCATACGGCGAGCAGCACTGCGAGGATCACCACTGGCCCGGCGAACAAGCCTATCAGGCCAAACGCGGCGAGTCCGCCCAAAACGCCGAACATCAACCGGCATCCGGCTCGACCAGTTGCGCGAGGTGGCCGCTCGCGCATCGTCGCGCAAGGCGACCGCCGCCTGCCAGTCTGTTGCGGCAGGGTTCAGCGGCGGATGGCGAACACGTCGGCGGGCGTCGCCCGCGCCGCCTGCCGCATGGCGCGGATGTTGGCAAGCAGGTTGGCCTGGGTGAGCACGACGCCCTTCGGGTCGCCGGTGCTGCCGCAGGTGTACTGGTGACTCAATTGCACGGCGTACCTGGGAGAGGCGTCCCATAACTGGTTATCCCATAACAGGTATCGCTCCGGTTGACGGCAATTCCTTCCGAGTTCGGTTCTCGGTCGAGGGGGAATTTTCCGACCTTAGTGCAGCAATAACGAAACTCAGTCGAAAGTGCTGGGGCATTCGTCATCGCTGGGGACGCCATGGCGGGTTGCTCAGGTGTCGGGACGATTTTCGTCCTTGGGGGAGCCTTGGCGGGTTGCTCAGGTGCCGGGACATTCTTCATCGCTGGGGGAGCCTTGGCGGGCTGCCCGGGTGCCGGGACATTCCTCGTCGCTGGTGGAACCCTAGCGGGTTGCTCAGAAGAGACGCACTGGCCTTGCTCGCAAATTCGCTCCCCTTTGCACTGCATGTCATATTGGCATCCAATTGCACTGGCGTGCGGCGCAACCCCTACCGCCATTGATATGGCGAGAAGCAAGCCTAGCGCTTTCATACCTAGCTTCGCCCCCTTTCTCTATATAGATCGCCAGTCCGTGCGTATTGCCTCCACCGGCCAAGCCCTATTGGCGGGCTTCACGCCCCCCGAGCCCAGCGGTCTTGCGCTGGCCTGGCCGGTGGGCTCGGGAGGCTCATGTAGGAGTAATGGCGGCCTACGCCGTCTCGACGTCCCGCTCGCGGGCGGTGCCGGCGACGGTGCAAGCCTGGTCAATGGGCCGAGGGACCGGCTTCGCCGCGGCTTCAGCCGGCTCGGCCTGCTCCAAGGATGTGGCCGTCACCGGGCTGGTTGGTTTTGGAGACGGACGCAGCCAAGCCATCAACGCCGCCCGACGCCCATCGAGACGAGAGCGAAGCGACAAGGTTGTCGAGCTAGGCCGCTGCTGGGCCGCATTCTCACGAGGATGATCCAGATAATGAATCCGGAAGCACATGGGATACCTCCTTTCGGAAGACGGAGACGTCCCCACGAGCATCGCTCATTCCGGCGGAGACGAACACTTCTAGTATGGAATGTGCACGCGCTGAGCGCCACCCGAGCTGACCGTTTCACTACCGGGGCACCCGGAGCAGCCATGCCACAGAGCGCGGTACTACGTGGATATTGGCTGCTCCTGCCTGCTGGCCACCGCCCTCGCGCGGTCCCGCGGAATGGCGTGAGCCCACTTTTACAAGACGAACGCCCCAAGCTAATCCGCTGTCGAAGCTATCCGATCCGGAAAAACTCCACGCTCTGCCCCGCATGGACCGCCCGCCGCAGCCACGCCGGCATCTCACCCTGCCCGTGCGGCGGCGATCACGGGCGTCCCGCCATTGCGACAAGCCGAGCAAGTCCAGCGTAGTCCGCCAGGCGCGCAGTCCGTCTAAGACGCAGTCCGCCTAAGATCTTGGTTCCATCGTCAATGCGCTCCTGACCGCGCTACGGTGGCTAGAACATACGGTGCTCAGTGACAGGATGACCGCCAGGGCTCACCGACCCTTCGGCGCCTTGTTACCGTCCTTTTGCATTTTGACCGCTAATTCTCCCAAGGTCCGAACGGCGCTGGTAAAACGCTCATCAATCTCCTGGCAACAGGACAATCGGAGATAGTGACGATAGCGTGGGCCCTTGGCGTAAACTTGGCCTGGCATCATTACTATGCCCTTTTCCAAAGCCGCGTGGAACAGTTTCAAGCTGTCCACCTGAGGTGGCAGCTCAACCCAAAGAACGAACCCTCCTGCCGGCTGAGTCGCGCGCGTGCCCCCAGGGAAAAATTGTGCGACTAATCCGCGTACCGTGGCGACCTGAGCGAAGTACAACCGTCTCAAACTGCTGAGGTGACGTTCATAACCTCCGCTTTTGAGAAACTGCCCAACGGTCTCGCTCAGCAGCATGGATTCGGACGCACTGGAGGCAAACTTAAGCCGTTGTACGGCCTGACTGAAGCGCCCGCCCGCGATCCAGCCCAAGCGGTAGTCGGGAGCCAATGTTTTTGAGAATCCTCCGCAGGCCAGCACCCATCCTCCGTGATCGAAGGCTTTTACGGTGGGCGCCAAGGGCTCAAGAAACTGAAGCTCTGCGTACACCATATCCTCAATCAATGGGGTCTTGTATTGATTGAGCAGCTTGGCAAGCCGCTGCTTCGCGTCGACTGGCATTGAGCATCCGAGCGGATTGTGGACGCTCGGCATGGCAACCAGGGCTGCAACTCGCTTCTCGGCAAGGACGCTCTCCACGGAGTCAACATCCAAGCCGTGCTGCGGATGCGTCGGAATCTCGATGGCCTTGAGCCCGAGTGCGGATAAGAGGGGGTAAAGATTGAAGTAGGAGGGGGCCTCGATTCCGACGAAGTCGCCCGGACGAGTCACCGCTCGAAGCGCCAGATGAAGTGCTTCCATGGCGCCATGCGTGAGCACGATGCAATCGGCCGTAAGGTCCATCCCCAATCTCTGGCTGCGCCTGGCAATCTGGTCGCGCAAGAGCTCCGAACCCGGTGGCATTGCGTAAGAGGCGACAACGTTGCCTTGGCGGCGCAGAACCGAACTGGTCATTCGGGCCAAGCGTTCGCCGGGGTAGAACTTTTTCCCGCGAGGAGCGGCGAATGCCAGATCGATATAGCCTGGCCGCTGCTGCGCCTCCAGAACTGCAGTCATTAAATCTTCCTGAGCTGCCCCCACCACGTCCTTAGCAATGCGCCGGAAAGCGAACTCTGGTTCTGCCAGCTCACTGCACACATAGAAGCCGGATTGAGGGCGAGCCACGATCAGGCCCCGATCTTCCAGCAGCCGATAGGCGGCGGTGACGGTGTTGAGACTGAGTTTGCGCTGTGTCGCGCATTCACGAAGGGAAGGCAGGTTGGACCCTGCGGGAAGACGTCCTGACGAGATAGCCGCGGTCAAATCATCAGCCAAGATCTGATACAGGCTACCTGCCGATGGGGTCGTTCGCACAGGGTTTCCTCTCGATGTCAACTGTAACCATAAATTTTGGATTGTACTGTCTCTGTACCCATGACTGGTCCACTCCTATTATCCCTGCAGCTGGTGCCAAGCAGTCGCGTGAAGGCCTGCCGGGCGGTTCCACCGGCCGTCCCCTCGCCAGTCAACCGCGATGCAGCGCGTCGCGAATACACCCTCAGGAAGCAGATAGATGTCCGGCGTCCCATTCAAGCAAGTTGATGTTTTCACCAACGTTCCCTATCGCGGAAACCCAGTAGCCGTGATCCTTGACGCAGAAGGACTCACAGGCGAGGAGATGCAGCGCATTGCGAACTGGACCAATCTCTCCGAAACGACCTTCGTGCTACCGCCTACGCAGCCGGGCGCGGACTACCGCGTGCGCATCTTTACGCCTCAATCGGAATTGCCGTTCGCGGGGCACCCCACCCTTGGAACGGCGCACGCACTCCTGGAGGCGGGGCGGATTGCTCCGCAAAACGGCAAGCTCAAGCAGGAGTGCGATGCCGGACTGATCGAGCTGACCGTCACTCCGTCGGCCGACTCAAGCCCGGTGATTGCTTTCAACCTGCCAACACCCAGCTTCGTTCCCCTGACCAATGCACAGATTGACGAGCTGGCGGCCATTCTTGGTGCCCCGGTGCAGCGTGAGCACACGCCGAAGCTCATCAATGTCGGCCCCGTCTGGACGATCGTCCAGATGGACAGTGCAGAGGCCGTCCTGGCGCTTCGCCCCGACTTTGTGCGTATGGCGGAGTTTGACAAACACAACAAGTCCATCGGCATCGTGGTGTATGGCGCCTATGAGAAGGGTGCACCTGCGGCAATCGAGGTGCGTGCCTTCGCGCCCAGCCTCGGCGTGAATGAAGACCCTGTCTGCGGCAGCGGAAACGGCTCGGTGGCAGCGTTCATTCGCGAGGCTGGTCAGGTCCAGACCTTCGGTTCCAGCTATGTCAGCACGCAAGGTTCGGTCGTTGGGCGCGCAGGAAAAATCTTTGTGGCCATTAACGGCGACGACGTCATTCGCGTTGGAGGTCAATCGGTCACATGTGTCGACGGAACCATCGCTGTGTGATCAGGCCGCTGGCCGTTCCCCTATTCTGCTGAAAAGCTAACTTGAAGAAACTCCATCATGACCGCGCAACAGTTCGTTCGTATTTCCGCGGCGCTGGCCCTGGCGTTTGGTGCGTCCACCTCCATCGCGCAGAACGTCTACCTGAACAGCGGAAAGGTTCTGAAGGGGGAATTCCCATTCTCTGAGGCCGTGAAGGTGGGCGGGACGCTGTACCTCTCCGGCCAGATCGGCCTGATTCCCGGGACAACGGACGTCGCTCCCGGCGGCATCAAAGCCGAGGCCAAGCAGACCATGGAGAACGTGAAGACCAGCCTGGAAGCCAACGGGTATGCACTCGGCGACATCGTGAAGTGCACGGCAATGCTCACGGATATGAGCGAGTGGTCGACATTCAACGAGGTGTACCGGACCTATTTCACTCCCGGGAAGTATCCCGCGCGCAGCGTCTTCGGCGCATCGGGGCTGGCTTTCAATGCGCGCGTGGAACTCGAGTGCATCGCAGCTAAGTGAGGCGGCTCGTTCCTCGAGAGAGGGCCGGTGCCGGCAACAGCTTGACCATTGCTGCCGACGCCCTGGTGGCCAGCGGAACTGTTTGTGTACGGCGCCGGACCCTGAACCGATTCGCTCCCTTAAGGCTAGGGGGGCGCACCACTAACGAACTGCTTCATCCATGACATCCGCGCGTTCTTCCCGACTGCTGATCGTCCAGGTCGGTACCCCACCCAAAGAAATTCGTGAGCCTCTGGGCGACTTGCCAGCATGGTTTTGCCGTGCATTGGAGCGACCGATTGATGAGGTAGAGGTGGTACGCGTTTTCGATGGCGACGTGCTTCCAGAACCGAATCCCGGCAGCGCCGCAATCATCACGGGATCATGGGCGATGGTAACGGACCGACTCCCGTGGAGCGAGACGACAGCGGAATGGATCCGGGATGCGGTAGCAGTCGGGATGTTGATTTTTGGCGTTTGCTATGGGCATCAACTGATGGCACATGCGCTGGGTGGTCGCGTGGATTTTCATCCGGATGGACGCGAAATGGGGTGCCATCGCATTCACAAGACATCCGCGGCGGGAAATGATCCCTTGCTCAGTAAATGGCCGGAATCCTTCACTGCTCACCTTACTCACGAGCAAACCATCATCGAACTGCCTCGCGGTGCGGAGGCGTTGGCCTTTTCGGCACATGACCCTCACCAGATCGTCAGGTACGGTCCGAACGCTCTATCGACCCAATTTCATCCGGAGTTCACCCCTACGATTGCCGCAGCGTGCATCCGGCGTAGGGCAGATATCTTACAGCGCGAAGGAAGGGATCCTGATGCGATGCTGAGTTCTTTGGAGGAAACATATGAGGCGACCACCCTGCTCAAAGCCTTCGTCGGCCAGACGGTAGCCACTCCGGCCATTTTCCCCATTCACCCATAAGACCACTCGACAAATATGCGCACTCTCGGACTAATTGGCGGCATGAGCTTTGAGGGCTCGGCCGTGTACTACCGAAAGATCAACGAAGCCGTGCGGGAGCGTCTCGGCGCGCTGCATTCGGCTGAACTCCTTCTGCATTCTGTCGATTTTCAGACCATTGTCGACATGCAGAAGACAAGCCGATGGGACGAGGCCGGCATGCGCCTCGCGGCCGTTGCACGCGGCCTGCAAGGTGCGGGTGCCGATTGTGTGCTGATTTGCGCCGTCACCATGCATCTGGTCGCCGAAGCGGTGGAGCAGGAGATCGACATTCCCTTTATTCACATTGTCGACGAGACAGCGCGCAAGCTGAAGGCGTACGGATGCCGCCGCCCTCTGCTTCTGGCAACCCGCTACACGATGGAGAGTGGTTTCTATCGTGCGCGAATGCTAACGCATGACATCGATGTCGTTGTTCCCGACACTGAAGGGCGGACGATTACCCACGACATAATCTTTAACGAACTCTGCGCGGGCAAGGTGTTAGACGATTCTCGCGAGGCTCTCATCTCCCTGATAAACAAGGCGAAGCTTGAGGGGGCAGACGCCGTCATCTTCGGCTGCACGGAGATCTGCATGATCCTCGAGACCGATAAGCTGCCGTTGCCAGGCTTCGATTCCACCGCTATTCATGTGGAAGCGGCGGTGGACTTTGCTCTGGGTGGCATTGCCGCTGGCATGGGAGTCTGACACCGCCATTCCGCGCGGATACCGCGCCTTCACCAAATGCGGGCCAAAGGCCGTCTCAGACCCACCCCTTTCAAGGTGATTAGACGACACGTCCAGCCTTGATGACACGGGCGGTAGAAACATGCCGCCGTGCTACGCATCCGGCCACATAGCCTTTCTTCTTCGGCGCTTTCGGTCCCCGCGTATGTTTGCGCATCGCGCGGGGATCAACGTGCGTCGCCATCTTGATCAACTCGCGACCGAGCTGAGCTGGGGTGAGGAGGTCATAGGCCTGCCACACCTCGGGCGGCACCGCGATCATCATGCCGGCATAAGTTGCCCGGATTTCGCTGGCGAGGTAATACGGTGAGAGCTCGATGTCGCTGGTATCCAGCTCATGCCGGATTCTCACCGCAGTCGCAATCACGCTCAGTACGTTATACGCGAGCGCCGCCACGCCGAAGGCCAGCAGCGCCGCGCGCGGTTGGCTCAACGAACGAATCTCACTGTTGAGCACCGATTCCAGTCGCTGAAACAGATTCTCTATGCTCCAGCGTCGCCGGTATAGCCGGGCGACTGCCTCGGCCGTCAGATGGGCGGCCGGGACATTGGTCAGCAGGCGGATGACGGTGTCACCATCCTCGGTGGCGCCATCCAGATGCAGCTCGATGCGCCGCAGCACCAGCGGCGCGTTCGATTCATCTGGGATGCTGACCGCTTGCTCGTACACGATGCCGGTTTCGACCCGGCCCATTTCGCGTAACGGCTCCAGCTCGCTGGGGCTCGGATTGCGGCCGTGCTCCCGCACGATGAAGGCGCTGCCGCGACGCTGCCACCCGGCAAGAATCGCCCGGGTGCTGAAGTTGCGATCGGCGATCCACAGTTCGGCCGGCTGGGCCGATGCGAGCAGGGTTTCCATGATGGCCCGCTCCTGGGCATGCGCATCTTCACAGGGCACCAGATCGACGATCATCGCCGTGTCCGGGTCATAGACCACCAATGACTGCCCTGGCAAGGCCGCACCCCGAAACCCCCGCAATGGTTTCAGGCGCTTTTCGCTCGCCGGCAAATGGCTGCCATCCACGATGCGCAGGCGATAGCCATTCACCGATGGCGGCTGCTTGCGCAACATCGGTTGCACGACCGGCCCCAATCGCTGCGCACTGCCTTGCACCAGGGCACGAACCAGCCCCGGCTCGGTCCGGCTGAGCTTGTCGTACAGCGCGGTGATGGAAACCGGCAGCGCCGGACTGGCCTTGGCTGCCGCATGCACCGACGGGCGCAGCCCCACGGCGACCAGCGACATGATTTCCACCGTCGTCGAGAACAATAACTCCCGCGTGTACTGCGTTTCACGCTCTTGCTCGAACAACTCGTCGATCCAGGCCGGATCAAGGGCGCGTTGCAACCCCAGGCGCGCCATCACGCTGATCGGGCTGTGTTCGATAAAGCGTTCCACCACTGCGTCCAGTACCACGCCATTGACTCCGGTTTCTGTTCGAGAACACGGAGGGTGCCCCAATTTTCGTCACCTTGAAAGGGGTGCGTCTCAGACCTCCGCATTAGAACCGGAAATGGCGAGACTGCCGTGACACGAAGCGCGAATTCGCTGGACTGCGCCTCACCGGTTGCTCGCCGGCTCTGGCCGACCCTTCTGAGCCATTCGACCGGGCAGCGCCGAAGGGCCGAATTGGCCGATGAAGAGCTTTTGGGGGAGGAGCATGTGGGTGGCAGCGCCAAAGTTCTCATGTTGCGAATTTCCTCAGAGAGTGCCTTATTGTCATCAATAAGGCAGATAGTTCCTCACGGAGTGAGCCCCACTCGACAGTAAGCGACCCGGGATGATCCGGGGCATTGAAGAGAAGATAGCAGACGTTCTTATTGTTGACACTCGTAACATCGACTATAACAATGTTGGTTGATGGCTTCCGAAGAGGCGATCCGTGGCGGCGAGTGTGAGGCACGCAGCGTGACGGGCAGAGTTAGCTAACTGGACTGATGCTTCAACGCAACGAAGTCCGTCCACTGAGAGGCTATGGATGCCTTGAGCCGGTGGGTTCAAGCGCAGAACGCTTCCACCAACAGAGGTCTTGTAATGAGCAACAGAAACTGGACGACGATCAAGCTCACAGAGGTCGATCCGCACATAAGTGTGCTGGCTATGAATCGGCCCGAGCAACGAAACGCAATCTCCGTGGAAATGGCAGATGAGCTCGAAGCCTGTCTGGCCAGCCTGAAGGACAAGCAGGATCTCAGGGTGCTCATTGTCACGGGTGAAGGCGCGGCTTTCGGGGCTGGCGCGGACCTGAAGGAAAGAGCCACCCTCGCGCCGGAGCAGACGCAGAAGGCGCGCGGCGCGGTGTTGCGATTCATCGAGATGATCGAGTCGTTTCGCGCACCCGTGATCGCCATGATCAATGGCCCCACTATCGCCGGTGCTTTCGAAATTGCGCTGGCCTGCGACATCCGGGTTGCCTCGGACCGAGCGGTTTTTTCGTTGCCCGAAGTTAGCAAGGTCGGTGCGTTCCCAGACGCGGGTGGCCCGGTACGACTTCCCAAGCTGGTAGGCCGTGGCCGCGCGAACTTGATTGTTCTGACGGGTCGCAAGTTCTCCGCCGAAGAGGCCTTTGCATTTGGCTTTGCAGAGGTCGTCGTGCCACACGCTTGCCTGCTGGATGAAACGTTGGCTCTCGCGCGTCAGATCGCTGGCAACAGCCCGGAGGGCGTCAGTGCGGCCAAGCAGCTCATCCTCAAGAGTTGCGATCTGGACCTGCAAGCGGGCATGGAGCTCTCACGCGCCCTGCGCGATCCGATGGATGGCACCGCGGCGGCCGCGGAGGGAATCCAGGCGTGGGTAGATAAGAGGAATCCCGATTTTGCCGGGCTATAGAGTGGGGCTGGCAACACCTAGTCGACTTCGAGCACCTGCTCGACGACTTCGTGACCGAGTTGCGCGGTCAATCGGCCGTAGTACAAGCGCTAACTGTGTCGCATCTTCTAGCATAAATATGCTAGCCAAGCGACCGACAAGGCAGGGAGCGCCTGATATGACGTTTACGAATCAAGTGACGGTTACGAAGCCTCAGGAGGTAACGGATATGTCTGCCACAAGGATTGAGATGTGCGACCACGATGGCGACGGAGTATTGACCATTCGAGATGACGGCGCCGCATTTTCAGGGGTCGCGCTTGAGCTTTCGAATCTTTTCGGTGAAGACGTGGTCGCGGATCTTGACAAGCACCAGTTGCTCAAATGGTGCGAGATGGTCGCGGCCCACCTCCGCAACCAAGGCGTTACGCCGAGCGCGTGCGGTCCGGAGGGCTACGTCAACAAGACTAGTCAAAGCCGGACGAAAGAGCAGCCTGGCGTCGAGGAGCTTTTGCAGTCGGCGGCATCTTGACTCTGACGAACGCGAGACGCTCTGCTGGTAACAGAGCATCTTTTCGCTGGCGCATCGCTTAACCCAGCGATTCCCATCTATCTCTGGGTGACCTTACCCGGCTGCGCTCTTCACGAGGGCAACACGAGAAGAAGGTGTACCCGGACGGTCGAACTGAGCGGCCTGCTGGACGTATGCACGCCGCTAGGCGTCGCTGAAAACACGGTGTCAGCCCAAACGTCCGGGCGGCTGAATCCCGGCCGTTGCCTGCGGGCACCGGGGCTGCCCAGTCTCGGCTAGGTTGAGTCGTGCGCCGGCGCCGCGTTGGATGGAAGACCGAATCGGGCGACAAAACGTCATCCGATCCGAAAGGAACGATGGCCGTAGCCGGCCAACTTCGGTCACTGGCAGTACACTGATTGGACGACCGAGTTGGCCGGTGCGACCTTCGTTCTTTCCCGCAGGTCCGCGATGCACCTATTTTGTGTCGCCACCCAATGGCAGGGTCGAACACTAATACTCAGATCGCTCTTCGTGGGCACCTAGACAGTCTCTAGGTTCTTGCATTTGCGTGGGCACCGCGCACCCCACGCACTCCCCCCAAGCTTGCTGCCCCCAAGGCGCGCATGCTCCTGTCCACCAATCTTCGCAATATCGCGTTAAGCCTCCGGAAGCGGATTAGCCAGGGTCACCCGCGGATCGCTGGCTCCGCTTATACAGACCTAAAATAACCGGAAAAACGTGAAAAAGTGCCTCTTCACAGTCGCCGCGATGTCTGCCTTCGTCGCGGTCTGCTCCAGCATTGGTAACGCTGGTGCCACTCCTCCAACGATCGCCTCGATCACGCCACGCACACCGACCATCAGGAAGGAGCCGTTTTCTTCAGGTCCCACCGCGATCGTGCCCAGATCCACCTACTCCAGAACCGACCCGCGCCTCGAATTCTTCAATGCTCTCAACTCCCTGCGCGTCGCAATGGGTGTAGGCGCGTTGCGGCAAGACGCCGCCCTGGACGCTGCGGCGGAAAACCACCTGGAGTATATGAAGTTCAATGCGGTGATGAGCCACACGGAGGTCCCTGGGAATCCTGGTTTCACAAGCGCCGATCCGTACCAGCAGGTGCTTGCTGTCGGCGGCTCGCACAAGCAATGGGTTGGGCAGAATGCTTATAGAGGCGAGATTGCCCGCTGCCTTGGTTCGATGGTGAACTCGGTTTACCACCTGCAAGGGATTACCAGCAACCAGGAAACCATCGGCCTGGCCATGCATGACAACTACTGCGTGGCGAACTTTGGTGTGATGACCGCAGCCGGAGCCGGCGGCTATGGCCTCGCCCAATGGGGCGGCCAACAACTGCCTCCCGGCACTGGCGCCCACTACCCAGCCGACAATGCCAACGTCCACGGCTTGTTCATTCCTGGTGACGAGATCCCGAATCCAGCGCCCGATCTGGCCAGAGCCGGTCCCCCGATCATGTTCCGCGTCAATGTTGAAAAGCCATTTGACGTGCTGACGGTCTCGAACTTCATCCTGACGGGACCTGGCGGCAACTCCGTGCCCGCTCGCATCCTGGTGCCTGCTGAATCCAAGGCCGGTTCGGTTGCTTCTGCTATCGAGGACGCGAGCTTGTATCGAGGCGTGGTATTTCTGCTCCCCACGCAGCCCATCGCTGCAGGCACATACACAGCGACTTTCGCCGGTGCACGAAATGGTGTGGCGATCAACAAGTCCTGGAGCTTTACGGCGTACTGATCAGCATCTTCCGCGTCTAGGGTGGCCGCGAATGCATCAAACGTTGCCCCCTGTCTTCTTGAGGATCTTGTGAACTGCCCCCGGATTTTCCTACCGGGTACGGCCGGCCTCCCGTCGATCGCGGTCGTCGCCTGCCGGCCAGTAGCGGCCTTTGACCGCGACGAAGCGAAGGGCCGTTCTAAATCCACTTTTTGCCATTCGACCAAGTGGCGTTTCATGACACCCCTAGGTTCTCGACGGCCTCGAAGTTGATTCAAGGAAATGAACATCGGGCAAGCGCTACCCACGATCTCCCACATCAAGCTGTTCGTGCGGCCATTGACCGAATGCGCGGACGGCATTGCCGGCACCTTGTCGACATCCCGGCGGTGGCCCGCTACCTGGCGCCAGGATGTCCCCAGCCCCACGCGAGATCGGAGCCAGATAGGTCCGACAGCGCAGCACGGGTAGTTGGCAGGATCTGAGGGTCAGGCACGCGACGGAAAAAAGCGCGGATCCACTGCATCCCTAGCCGACCGCGGCCGTCGCGGCAGTCCTCACGCTTTGCATTCCTCACGCTTTGCATTCCTTACGCCTTGCATGACGGCGGCCATGGGTGGGGCGCCGCACAGCGCCTGCCACGACCCAGGTGCACAGCGCCGGGTGGAAGCCATTCAACTGCCCGATCTGCGCGACCAGCCCGAAAAGCCGGTGGATGCGGGCGCATCCCGATCCGACCAAGGTCCCTCTGGCGGTCAAGGCCCGCAGCCCGCCACGCAACGAGGCGGCCGCCGGGATGTTGCCCCAGCATATGCCGCGGCATCCGCATCTCGTGGTGCCACCACGAGTTGAAGCCATACACCTAGACGACGTCTTCTTGTCCACGGAGACGAAAGCCTGAGCAAGCTCTCGTCACGATTACCCGGACCGCTACCTCGCCGATCCTCCGGGAATCACGATGCCCACACATTAACACAACACGTGTTGTCTTAAAGAGCATTGCGGGTTATTGTTCATGCATCGCGCCGGCCAGCGTCCATCACGAAGAATGAAGGAGACCGATCATGCTCACCACCCAATCCCAACGAGAAGCGTTTCGCAATGACGGCGCCGTACTTGTAGAAAACTGTCTTGACCCGGCGCAGCTCGCTCAGTGCTACGAGGCGTTCAAGTGGAACGTCGCCAATCCGGGTCCGTATCACTTCCGCTCGCTGGACGGCACGAGCCTGCAGACCCATATCGACAACGCCAATCCGGTCGTCAAGGACAAGCTTGACGATCTGGTCTCGACGCTACCGTTCGGAAAGATATTCCAGCAGTTATGGGGATCGGCGCATGTCTGGTATTTCGCCGAGGAGGTGTTCGCCAAGGAAGGTGGCCAAAGCGGCCGCGGACCGTGGCATCAGGACACCGCCAACCTACCCTGGGCCGGCAAGCACTGGGGCAACGCCTGGATCACCTTCCAGCCCATTCCAAAGAGGAATTCGCTGGAGATCATTCGCGGCTCGCATCTCGGCATCCAGTACGACGGGGCCAGCTTCGCGAATGCCGATGACCCGACCGATCCGCTCTACGGCGACGGCACGCTGCCCCGCCTTCCGCATATCGACAAGGAACTCGCCGAAGATCCGAACGCCTGGGACGTGCTCTCCTGGGGCGTGACGCCCGGCGACGTCGTATTCCTGCATCCGCGTTCGCTGCACGGAGGAGCCGCCGTCGACGCCGACTGTCCGACCCGCCATACCCTGGTACTTCGATTCTTCGGTGACGACGCCACGTTCCGCGCCCTGCCGCTGTCGAACCCGCGCTATGCCCGTAACGGGCCCCTATTCAGCGAAGAAATGGCCAAGCTCAATGAAGGCGAGCCGTTCCGCTCGCCTGTCTTCCGCCAGATCGCCTGATATCGCCTTGCACGGAGAAGCAGCCATGAAACGACAAATGATCAATCCCGGCCTTGCACAGGCAAGGCACTACGACCAGCTTCATTTCTCGTCGGCGACCCGTGTCGGCGACATGATCTGGGTGTCCGGCCAGGTGGGGTTCGATCTGGCGACGGCCACGGTGGGACAGGGAATGGAAGCGCAGGCCCGACAGGCGTTTGAAAACCTGAAGACGGTCCTCGAAGCCGCGGGAGCCAGCATGGCCGATATCGTGGAGATCATGACTTTCCACACCGACTTGCGCGGCGACATCCATGAGTTTGTGAAGGTCAAGGATGAATACCTACCCGACCGCTATCCCTCGTGGACAGGCGTGGGCGTAAGCCAGCTGGCCCGCCCCGAGTTCCTCGTCGAGATACGCGCCATTGCGGTCGCCGGCTGCGGCGCCGGCTGACTGCCGGATGCCGCGGCCCCGTTTGCACACCAGGGTCGCGGCACACGATCCCAAATGAAAAAAGAACAGCGACAAAGCTGATGGAGACACCAACATGAATCGTCCCAATACGGTTGTCAGGCCGGATAAGCCATCCAGCATCCTGGCGAGGCTTGACCGCCTGCCGGTGATGGCTTCCCACTACGTCTGGGCCGCGCTGCTCGCGGCCAACCTGATGCTGGAGTATTACGACAACGCCATCTTTGCCTACGTCAGTCCGACGATCAAAGCCCATACCAATCTGAGCACGGAGCAGATCGGCCTCATCAGCAGCGCGTTCTTCATCGGGATGATTGTCGGCGCGCTGGTGGGAGGAAGGCTGTCTGACAGGTGGGGACGACGCTCGGTTCTGGTATGGACCACCGTCCTGTACTCGCTGGGCGCGTTAGCGACGGCGTTCGCGCCTACCTACGAGACCATACTGGCCTCCCGCGTCGTCACGGGTGTCGGCGTGCAGGCCGCCACATCGGTGCTGCTTGTCTATATCGCCGAGATGTTTCCCGGCAAGGCGCGTGGCCGTTTCGTCTCCATCGTGACGATCGGGTTCGTGGTCTCCGGCATCGGGGCTGCGGCGCTGGCGATGTTCTATCTCCCGCACAGCAGTACCGGTGCCTGGCGCAACCTGTTCCTGGCTGGCAGCATCGGCCTGCTGATTGCGCCCCTGGCACGCTTGGTCCTGCCCGAATCGGTGCGCTGGTGTGTGTCGCGCGGGCGGTCCGACCGCGCCGAACGCATCGTCAGCGAACTGGAAGCACGCGCACTGCGCCGCGGTCCGCTCGACGAACCCGGAATTGCCTCAGCTCAACAGAACGCCGCAGCACCAACACTGCGCGACCTCATCAACAACAAGGCCGTTCTTCGAACCATAGCCATTCTCACGCTCGGCTATTTCGGCGCCACCCTGGCCTACTACCTGTTCGGGCAGTGGGGCGTCTACTCGCTCGTGTACAGCCTCAAGTACTCCGAGGACGATGCGTATTTCATCCTGTTCCTGTGGAACGTGATCTATGGCGTCACGCCGTTCGTAGCCATGCTGTTTCTCGACCGGTATGAACGCAAATCCACCATCCTTGTTGTGTCCGTGCTCAGTGCACTGCCGTTGGTCGTGCTCGGCATCTCGGCCACCAGCTGGGTGGTGATCGGTGCGGGGGGCCTCGCCTCCATCATCACCGGGCTCGTCGTCAACGCGTACTACACCTACATCCCGGAGACGATTCCGACGCAGCTGCGCGCCCTGGGCAGTGGCATCGTGATGTCTGGCGGCCGGTTCGGCGGAGCGGCCGCCGGCGTCCTGGGCGCCGCGCTGTTCTCCGCAAGCGGCATGGCGGGTGTAATGCTCGCCGCGGCAGCCTGCTACATCGTGTTCTCCATCCCCGTCGCCCTGTTCGGCCCGCGCACGACCAACCGCTCGCTGGAAGCCGTTACCGACGAAGGGCCCGGCGCCGCAAACGGCGTGCGTCAATCCACGGACACGCCCATGGCCGCCTGACACGGCATGTCAGCAAATTGCCGGGTGGTTGTGTCCCGGCAGCATGGATCTCCAGACCAAGGAGCACGGCAACGTGACTGAAGACTTCAAGACATACCGAACACTGGGCGGCTGGATAGAAAAGCCGGCCGATCTGCAGCCACCGCTCGAGGGCCACACCAACGCCGATGTGGTCATCGTCGGCGCGGGCTTTGCCGGCCTCTGCGCGGCGCTGGAGCTTGCGCGGCACCGCGTGAAGGTGGTCGTCCTTGAACGCGAATTCTGCGGCTATGGAGCGAGCAGCCGCAATGCGGGCTATCTCGCCGGCGGGCAGGGACTCAAGTACGACCGCTTCCTCAAGCGCGCAGGCCATGAGAAAGCAAGGCAGATCGTCCGCTTCTACGAGGACGGCGTCAGCTTCGCCGAAGGCAAGTTCGCCGAGCACGGGATAGACTGCGACTACAACCAATCGGGACTGATCCGTGCCGGCATCGACCCCTCACAGGAAGCCAGGGTGCGCGACGATATGCGCATCAGCGCCGAACTCGGATGCCCATCGGAGTATCTGGACCAGGCCGAGATGCGCGCACGCGGCATCCCGCCAGCGTTCCTGTTCGGCAGCTACGTGTCGAACGGCGGCACGCTCGATCCCGGCAAGTACGTCCTGGGGCTGCGGCGCGCAGCCCTGCAGGCGGGCGTGACGATCCACGAGAACACGCCGTTGCTGTCCTACACCGAAGGACCGACCGTCAAGGTGCGGACGCCGCGCGGCAGCGTCAGCGCGCCGGTCATGATCCTGGCCACCAACGCCTACACGCCGCAACTCGGCCCGCTCGCGGACAAGGTGGTGCCATTGCGGCTGTCGGCCATGGAAACCGAACCGCTTTCCCCCGTCCAGCTGGCCGCGCTTGGGTGGCATCGTCGCGAAGGCATCACGACCATGCACTGGGTCATGGAGAGCCATCGCCTGACGGCGCGCAACACGCTGGTCGTGACGACCAAGCGCCTGCGCTACCCGTTCGGCTCGCAGACTCCGGACGTGCCAGAGCATGCCCAATATCGGGCGCTGCGGATGGCCCTTCACGACCGCTTTCCACCCCTGAAGGGCATCGCCATCCGGCGCTGCTGGAGCGGCTACATCAGCTATGCCGACGATGGCCTGCCGGTGATCGGCACCACCGGAGCGGATCGGAACATCTACTACGCGGCGGGATGTTCCGGCCACGGCGTCGGCACACAGGGCATGGTCGGACACATGCTGGCCGGGAAGATCTGCGGTATCGAAAACCCGCTGCTTGCGATGCTGATGCAACACATCCCCCCATTGACGCTGCCCGAGCCGCTGCGCTGGTTTGCTCTCAACGGCGCCCTGAAGGTCGCAAGCAGGCTCGATGAACGCTCGAACCGCAAGGCACGCGCCGCATGAAGGAGCGCCGGCGGCTGCTACGCGATTGCATGACAGCAGGGCCTTGCGAAACCCCTGCATCCCCCGAAACTCACTACGGATGTACTCATGACAGATCTGTACGATGTTGCCGTGATTGGCGCTGGCTTTGCAGGCGTTACTGCTGCACGGGACCTCAGCATGGCAGGCCATTCAGTGGTACTGCTCGAAGCGCGTGACCGGATTGGCGGCCGGACCTGGTGGGGAAAGGCCCTTGGCCTGCACCTCGATCTGGGCGGCACCTACGTGCACTGGACCCAGGCGCATGTGTGGCGCGAACTCAAGCGCTATGGCATCGGGCTGGCGACGCCAATGCCGGTGACGAGAGCCTACTGGTACGCCGACGGCGCGGTGCACACCGGGACGTGGGAGCAACTCCACAAACTGACCGCACCGCTGGTCGCCCGCTTCTTTGCCGATGCCCGGATGCACTTTCCCCAGGTGGATGACCTGGCAGCAGCCGATGTCAGCGCGATCGACAGGCAAACCATCGGCGACCGGCTTGACGCGCTTGAACTCTCCGCGCACGACCGTGACCTGCTGGTCAACGCGATGTCCATCCTGGTTTGCTCTGAACACGAGCAGGGACTCGCGCAACTGCTGTTCTGGTGCGCGATCTGCTTTGGCAGCTGGAGCGCGTTCAAGGAAGTCGCCGGCCACTGGCCGATCGAGGGCGGCACCGGTCGCCTGATCGACGCCATGAGCGCCGAGTCGACAGCTGAGTTGCGCCTCTCGACGCCGGTGGCCGCTGTCGATGACAACGGGCATGAGGTCATCGTGACCACCCGCGATGGACAGCGTATCCGGGCCCGGCGCGCCGTGGTGGCATTGCCGCTGAACATGCTGAGCGAGTTTTCCGTCACGCCTGCGCTGCCGCAACCCGTGCGCGCCATGATCGAGCAAAAGAACCCGATCATGCCCAGCAAGATCTGGGTACGGGTCAGGGGCGAGATCGAGCCCTTCGTGATCTATGCGCCGGCGGGCAAGCATCCCATCAATACCGCCCATGCCGAACGCCGCGACGATGGCGATACGCTGGTGGTGTGCTTCTGCGCCGATCCCTCAACGCTGGACGGCAATGACCGCGAGGCAGTACAGCAGGCGCTGCGGGACTTCATTCCGGACATCGAAGTAGTGGACACCGTCTGCCAGGATTGGGCGAACGACCCGTTTTCCAAAGGCGGATGGATGCATCACCGCCCCGGCAATCTGACGCAGGCAGCTCCCTTGATGCGACAGCCCCACGGCCGCATCCATTTCGCAGGAGCGGACATAGCGCCGATCGGGGTTGGCGGCATCGACGGTGCCATCGAGACCGGCACTAGGGCTGCCGCTGACGTCGCCCGCGCCCTGGATGGCGCCCATCATCCCTGATCCGGTGCTACGTGCGCGCCGCCCGTCCGCCAGGCTTCTGCTCCCCTGGCACGGGCGCAACCAGCACCGCCAGGGCATCGATCAGCGCCCGCATTCGCTTTGGCGTGAATCGCTTGGGCTCGATGGGGTACATCATCATCCACCCGTCGCCCATGGCAACGAGCTGGTCGGTGAGGATGTCCGCCGAAATATCGTTGCGGACCGTCCCCCGTTCCTGAGCGTCCTTGACAATGGCGGCGAGCAAGCGGCGATAACGCGCGTAGCGCCTGGCGATGACTTCCGCAAACGCTGGCTCGTGTCGCCCCTGCGCCAGCAACTCCGATGTCGCCGGCCAGAACCTCGTGCTGCGGTCCGTCAGCCTTATCCAGCTTTCGAACGGCGCGAGGATGTCACCCCTTTCCCGGGCCGACTCCAGCATCGCGTCGAAACGGTCGAATGCGCTTTCCATCAGCGCCACCACCAGCTCTTCCTTGTTCGCGAAGTAATACGTCACCGCGCCAGTGGTGTAGCCCGCATGCTTGGCAACCTTGCGCAGCGATGCGTTGGCATATCCCTCCTGTGCAATCACCATTGATGCCGCGCGCAGCAGCTCCTTGCGCTTCGCTTCGCGGTCGCCGACCGGACGACCCCGGGTTGAGACCTGCTCGATATCGTCGTCGCTGTCCATGTTCTGTTCTGTCTCTTGAGGATTTCGATAACTGGATGCCGACTGGTTAGCCGCCAGAAGCCTGATTTTACAGAATCGACGTTATGTTCTGATTCTAGCCTCTCCAGCGTTCTCGCCTCCAGCATCTCCCAGATGCGGCGCATTCCATCCGGATCGCGAAGCCTGTGTCCGCACACGCCAGCATATGGCAACGCCTGTGCCCCTCTCCTTGCCGGGACCACGCAGGGAATACCCGCCCTTTCTATTTAACATCACGCTCGTTATGCTAATTCACGATTCGCGCGAATCGCCGGGCAGGACTTCAGGAAGAGTGCGCGGCCGATGTTCTTGCATGCGGCCGCCAGGCAACTGACAAACATGGAGATTGTTGATGGATGCATTCAGGCGTAATGCGTTGAGCAAGGATGGTGCCGTCGTCATGGAACAGCGCCGTGAGGAGAAACACCGAGTGCCGCGCAATGTGGCACGCAACTGGGGCACCACGCCTGTTATCGCACTGGCAGCACTTGGTGCCTTCGCAGGCGCGGCACATGCTCAGTCCTCCATCACGTTGTACGGTACGCTGGACACCAACCTTGAAATCGATACCAACTTCAAGAGCGCGGGCGGCGGCTCGGCCAATCGATACGCGCTGAACGGCGAAGGCCTGTCTGGTTCGCGTTGGGGTCTGCGCGGCGTGGAGGATCTCGGCGGCGGCGTGAACGGCGTCTTTGTGCTGGAAAGCGGCGTCGGCGGCGACGATGGCACCATGCAGCAAGGCGGCCGCCTGTTTGGCCGGCAGGCATTCATCGGCCTGCAGAGCGCCACCTACGGCAAGATCACCTTCGGGCGCCAATACACCTCGATGCTCGAGGCACTGGCCAACTTCTCGCCGGCGGCCATGTCGAGCCTGTATGAACCCGTCATCGCCCAGATCGGACCGGTGTACCGCGAAGACAACACCGTCAAGTATTCCGGGACCTTCGGTCCGGTCAGCGTCGGGGCCCACTGGAGTTTTGGCACCGGCGGAAGCAGCGGCACCGTGGACCTCAGCCGCCTTGGCGGATCGGGAGAGGTTCCGGGCCAGTTTCGCCGCGATACCGGCTATGGTGCCCGGGCGTCCTATACGGCAGGGCCGTTCAGCGCTACCGTGACCTATGATCAGGTGAACCCGAGCATCATCGGCAATAGCGGCTTCGCCGGTACCGGCACATTCAAGAAGGCCGCCGCAGCAGCCAGCTACGCCGTCGGGCCCGCGATCTTCATGAGTGGATACCGCTGGGGCATGTCGACTGCGCCGGGGCAGACACTGACGCGCGACAATCTGTACTGGGCTGGCGTCTACTACGAGATGACGCCTGCCCTGAGCCTGACGCTGGACTACTACTACCAGACCTTCCGGTCCTCGACCTTGCCGGCGCTGAGGCCTGCGGGCAATCCAAGGCAGCTGATGTTCATCGCCGACTACCACCTCTCCAAGCGTACGGACCTGTATCTGACCACCGCCTATGCGAAGAATGCTGGCCTGTGCCTGGACACCGCATCCATTGCGTTCAACAACGGCTATCAACCGGGTGCTGGCAAGACCAGCATGTTCGGCGCCGCACTAGGTATCCGCCACAACTTCTGAGCGCGACGGATATCCTCAAACCGTTGCCGATGCCAACCCGATGCGATGCTGCTTCAGCGATCTGCATCGGGACATGGCGCGAGGGCCACCGCCGAAATGGCCTCCAAGGTATGTCACCTCATCCGATAGACGCCATCTTCACTCACCTCAACCCGCCCGTCAGCCAGCAGCTCCGCCAGATGCTGAGAAATCGTACGGGTCTCGGCGTTGACCACCCACAAGCCTTCATAGCCCGGCGGATACAGCAGCCGCAGGTCGACCAGCTGCGCCAGTGTCTTTGGCGATTCGCGCAGCATGGCCATCAGGCGCTGTTCGCGCTCGTCCAGCTTGGCTACATAGGCAGCGAGATCACGCAGGAAGTGCTCGCGATCGGTGTAGACGCCCCGGTGATGGGACGTAACCCAAACCTTGGCCGGAATCTCGGGCAGCCGTGCCAGGCTGCGACGGAAGTCCGCCAGGCTGGACCCCGCGTCGCCATAGTAAGGCCCAAATCCAGTCAGGTCGATGTCGCCCGTGAAAGCCACTCCCTCCGGTTCAACAAGAAGAACGGTGTGGCCCGCGGTGTGCCCTGGAAGGTGGAAAGCGCGAATGCCGGCCTGCCCCAGACCCCAGCACGCGCCGTCGACGTAGCCTTGCGCATCAGGCCGCGGCGCATAAAAGAAATCGCGCTGGAACTTGAGCAGCGTCTCCGATGCATACTCCGCATTGCCGAAAGCGGCGACCATGCCGTCCCAGCTCCTTGCCGCTGGCAAATCCCGTTCGTGCACATATACCGATGCATACGGAAGACGATGCAAACCGGCCATATGGTCCTCATGCACATGGCCCATCACCACCAGCTCGGTCGCGTCAAATTCGGGGCCGATGTAGTTCGCGACAAGCGGCGTGTCGAACGCCGCGCGAGTCTCCGAGCCTCGTATCAATACCTGATTTCCGTCGGGATACTTTCCGCTTTTCTCGCCGAAGAAGACCGAAACGCGCCCGAAATCCACGCGCTGGATGTTTCCCTGCATGTCGGAATTGCTAAAAGCTGTGCTCATGTCGATCATCCTCCCTGGCAGTCCGTTGCGATCGTCCCGCAGCCGAGGCGTTCCAGGAGCGGTCAGGCGCTACGCAACTCTGTTTTCAGTCCATTTATAATAACATCTGTCATAAAAATAGAGTGCCTGCAAACACAGACCGTGTGATATTTTGGGATGGCCGTTTTAGAGCGTCAACCGACTTCCTCGCCCTGCAGGCTGCGCATCGTCAGGGCTAGTTGCAGTTCTTCGGTGACTATGGCGCGCTCGCCGACGCGGCTGCCTTCGCCCAGTGGCTTGCACCACCTCCTCCCGGTCTTCGTCGGGATCAGTCCGTTGCTTTGAGCATATCTTCGACCACCTTCTTGGCGTCGCCGAACACCATCATGGTCTTGTCCATGTAGAACAGTTCGTTGTCCAGCCCGGCATAGCCGGCGGCCATCGAGCGCTTGTTGACGATGATGGTCTTGGCCTTGTACGCCTCCAGGATCGGCATGCCGGCGATCGGCGACTTGGGGTCGTTCTTGGCCGCCGGGTTGACCACGTCATTGGCGCCCAGCACCAGCACCACGTCGGCCTG
This sequence comes from Ralstonia pickettii DTP0602, assembly GCA_000471925.1. Classification (NCBI taxonomy): domain Bacteria; kingdom Pseudomonadati; phylum Pseudomonadota; class Betaproteobacteria; order Burkholderiales; family Burkholderiaceae; genus Ralstonia; species Ralstonia pickettii. The sequence goes on along the minus strand of CP006669.1, from coordinate 44,544 downwards.
GCCGAACTCGCTGTTGATGTCTTCCATCTCGAAGACCTGGTCGTACGGCACCTCGGCCTCGGCCAGCAGCACGTTCATGTGACCCGGCATGCGGCCGGCCACCGGGTGGATCGCGTACTTGACGGTCACGCCCTTCTCGGCCAGCTTTTCGGTCAGTTCCTTCAGGGCATGTTGCGCGCGCGCCACCGCCAGGCCGTAGCCGGGGACGATGATCACGGTCTCGGCGTTGCCCATCAGGAAGGCGGCGTCGTCGGCCGAGCCGGACTTCACGTTGCGCTGCGCCTGCGCGCCGGCGGCCGCGCCAGCCGACGCATCGCCGCCGAAGCCGCCCAGGATCACGTTGAAGAACGAGCGGTTCATCGCCTTGCACATGATGTACGAGAGGATGGCACCGCTTGACCCCACCAGCGAGCCGGCGATGATCAGCATCGGGTTGTTCAGCGAGAAGCCGATGCCCGCTGCTGCCCAGCCCGAATATGAGTTCAGCATCGACACCACCACCGGCATGTCGGCGCCGCCGATCGGGATGATGATCAGCACGCCCAGCACGAAGGCGAGCGCCAGCATGACCAGGAACGGCATCCACGCCTGCGTCAGGAAGAATGCAATGCCGAAGCCCACCATCGCCACCGCCAGCAGCAGGTTCAGCCAGTGCTGGCCGGCAAACACCACCGGCGCGCCCTGGAACAGCCGGAACTTGTAGCGCCCGGCCAGCTTGCCGAAGGCGATCACCGAGCCCGAGAAAGTGATGGCGCCGACGAAGCAGCCAATGAAGAGCTCGATGCGGTTGCCCAGCGGAATGTCGTGCGAACCGGCAGCCGTGATGCCGAAGGCAGCGGGCTCCGCCACTGCCGCCACCGAGATAAACACCGCGGCCAGGCCGATCAGCGAGTGCATCGCCGCCACCAGTTCCGGCATCTTGGTCATCTGCACCTTCTTCGCCACATAGGCACCGATACCGCCGCCCACCACCAGCGCGGCCAGGATCAGCGCCAGGCCGGTGCCAGGTGCAGACGGGTCCGCCCCGCCGGAGAACAACCCACTCTTCAGCTTGAAGATCAGCGCCACCGTGGTAAGCGCCGCGACCACCATCCCGGCCATGCCGAAGACATTGCCGCGCCGCGCCGTGGTCGGGTGTGACAGCCCCTTGAGCGCCTGGATAAAGCACACAGACGCGCCCAGGTAGGACAGCGTCACCATATTCATCGACAGGCCATTCATTGCGCTACCTCCGCCAGTTTTCCGCCGGGCTGCCCCTTGGCTTCGGGCTGCGCCTTGGGTGCCTTCTTCCTGAACATCTCCAGCATGCGCTGCGTGACCAGGAAGCCGCCGAACACATTGACCGCTGCCAGCGCCACCGCCAGCGTGCCCATTGCGCGGCCAACGTAGCCCTCGGTCAGGCCGGCGGCCAGCATGGCGCCGACGATGATGATGGCCGAGATTGCGTTGGTCACCGCCATCAGCGGCGTGTGCAGCGCGGGCGTGACCGTCCAGACCACGTGGTAGCCCACGTAGATCGCCAGTACAAAGATGATCAGGTTGATCACCGTGTGGCTAACCATTTCCATCGATATCTCCTTGATTGCCGGATCAGCTGGCCAGCGCCAGTGCTTCGCGCCGTGTCATCAGGCAGGCCGCGACGATGTCGTCGTCGGTGTTGATCACGAGCTTGCCGTCCTTGTCGATCAGCAGCTTGAGAAAGTCGAGCACGTTGCGCGCGTACAGCGCCGAGGCGTCCGCCGCGACCATGCCGGCCAGGTTGGTGTGTCCGATCAGCACGACGCCGTGGCGCTCGACCACTTCGTCGGCCACCGTCAGCGGGCAGTTGCCGCCCTGTGCCGCGGCCAGGTCCACCACCACCGAGCCGGGTTTCATCTGCGCCACAGTGGCTTCCTGCAGCAGCACCGGCGCCTTGCGGCCCGGGATCAGCGCGGTGGTGATGACGATATCGGCCTGGATCGCGCGCTGGTGGACCAGTTCGGCCTGGCGCTTCATCCAGTCGGGCGGCATCGGGCGGGCATAGCCGCCCACGCCCTGTGCGATCTCGCGCTCTTCGTCGGTGAGGAAGGGCACGTCGAGGAACTTGCCGCCGAGCGATTCGATCTGCTCCTTGACCGCGGGGCGCACGTCGGAGGCCTCGATCACCGCGCCCAGGCGCTTGGCCGTGGCGATGGCCTGCAGGCCCGCCACGCCCGCGCCCGGGATCAGCACGCGCGCCGCCTTGACGGTGCCGGCGGCGGTCATCAGCATCGGCATGAAGCGCTGGTAGTGGTGCGCCGCCACCAGCACGGCCTTGTAGCCGGCGATATTGGCCTGCGACGACAGCACGTCCATGCTCTGCGCGCGCGTGGTGCGCGGCGCGGCTTCGAGGGCAAAGGCGGTGATGTTCGCGGCGGACATGCGCGCGTTGTTCTCGGCATCGAAGGGATTGAGCATGCCGACCAGCACGGCGCCCGGTTTCATCTGCGCCAGTTCGGCGGCGTCCGGTGCGCGCACCTTGAGCACCAGCTGGGCGCCCAGAGCTTCGGCGGCGGTGCCGATGGTGGCGCCGACCGCCTCATACGCGCTGTCGGGCTGGCTGGCGCTTACGCCGGCGCCGGCCTGCACGACCACCTTGTGGCCCTGCGCGACGTACTTCTTGACTGTCTCCGGGGTGGCGGCGACGCGAGTCTCGCCTCGCAGTGTTTCCAGCGGAATACCAATTTGCATATCGATAGATCCCCTTGCACCGGAAGCCCGCCAGATGGCCGAACTCCAGGTCGTTTCATTAGCAGGACAAAACACCAATCAGTTAATGATGACTCCGCGGCGCCCGACGTCAGGCGAGCGTCAGGCCGCCGTCGACGAGAAGGGTCTCGCCAACCATATAGGAGGCCAGGGGAGAGGCCAGGAAGATGGCTGCCCCGGCTATCTCGTGCGGCAAGCCCATGCGGCCGATGGGCACGCGCGACAGCGTTGCATCGAGCCGAGCCGGCGACGCCGTGGTCACCTTGGTCAGTTTTGTGTCCACCAGGCCAGGGGCGATGCCGTTGACGCGAATACCTTCGGCTGCCCACGCTTCACCCAGCGTACGGGTCAAGCCCACCACGCCGGACTTGGATGCGGCGTAAGCCGGGTTTCCCCGCACGGACCGGAAGCCCGCGATCGAGCTCAGCGTAATCAGCGAACCCCGGCTCTCATGGAGCATCGGCCGGAACTTGACCGCGCAGGCCATCACGCTGGACAGATTGACGTGCAGCACCTGGTCAAAGGTGACCATCTCGAACTCGGCACGCTTGTACTGGATCGTACCTTGCGCCAGCACCAGCACGTCCAGGCGTTCGAAGGCGGGCCGCACGGCGTTGACGGCCGCCTGGTCGGAAACATCCAATTGCGCGTAGTGCAGGCCAGAAAGATCTGAACCTTCGTCGAAGCGATAGTCGGACGCCCGGGCACGCGTGCCCCAGGCGTGAACCTCTGCACCGAGTTGCCGGAATGCCTGCGCGATGCCATTGCCTATGCCGCTGGAGCCCCCCACAACCAACACGGTCTTGCCGGTGAAATCGAGGGACTCGGCAAACCGGGGCTGAGCGAGGGGAGAGTTGGAATTCGTCATGATTGGGCGATGTAGAGAAATGGTGTCAGTACCGGAGTCAACGCAGGACGTCCCAGGCGCAGTAGCGTTCCCCGCTTCTGGCATAGAACAGGAATTCGTGATCGCGCTGGTCCGGTTGACCCGACGAAGCCGCGGCTGCGGCCCCATGGATGCTGGTCATCGCGCCTGCTTCTGCAGGTATTTCCAGGCCATCGCGGCCATGGGTCGGGCGAGCTTTCCCGTTTCGAGCGCCTGCGCCGATGACGCCGTGCCATCCACCACCCGCTTCATGATCCCCTGCAGGATGCCTGCGGTTCGGAACATGCTGAACGCGAGATAGAAGTTCCAGTTCCCGCCGATCCTGCGCCCGGTGCGCTGCTCATACGCGCGGCGGTAAAGCGCTTCGTCCGGGATACCCAGGTTGGCCCGGTCGACACCTCCCATGCCTCGCAGCGGGCCCGGTGAAATGTGCCAGCTCATGCAGTGATAACTGAAATCGGCCATCGGATGACCCAGCGTCGACAGCTCCCAGTCGAGCAGCGAGAGTACGCGGGGCTCGGTCGGATGGAACATGAGGTTGTCGAGCCGGTAGTCCCCGTGCACGATGCAGACCTGCTCCTCCGCTTCCTCCGGGATTCGGTCGGGCAGCGATGCAATCAGCGCATCCATCGCCGGGATCGATTCGGTTTCGGACAGCCTGTACTGCCTGCTCCATCGTTCGATCTGGCGAAAGAAATAATTGCCGGGCTTACCGTAGTCCGCAAGGCCGATGGCCTTGTAGTCCACGCGATGCAACGCCGCGATCACGCGATTCATCTCGTCGTAGATCGCCGTACGTTCGCTGTTGCTCATGCCAGGCAGCGCGGGATCCCATAGCACGCGGCCATTGACGAATTCCATGATGTAGAAGGCACGACCGATGACGGCTTCGTCCTCGCACAGGGCATACATCCTGGCCACAGGCACTTCGGTGTCGGCAAGCGCCGCCGTCACACGAAACTCGCGCTCGATCGCATGCGCCGACGGCAGCAGCTTTGCCTTCGGCGCGGGCTTGGCGCGCATCACGTAAGCCTGGCGCGGCGTGACGAGCTTGTACGTTGGATTGGACTGGCCGCCGCTGAACCGCTCAACGGTCAGCGGGCCGGCAAAGCCTTCCACATGGCGCGCCATCCAGGCTTCGAGTCCGCCCAGGTCAAAACCCAGTGTCTCCTGTGCCGGCCGCGTGCCGGCGAACGCTGAAGAAGCATTGCTCATCCGGTCGCCCCGTTCATCGAAGCGCCGGCACGGGAGCCAGCGACCCCGCATCCTTTTCCGCGCGATCCAGCGCGCAGTACGCGTAGTACAGCTCCACACACATGAACGACCAAGTCAGGCAAGCGAGCGAAAAGAAGATCAGGTGTTGCTCGTCGTCGCCGGGGATCGTATGGAAATCATAGATGCAGGCAATGGCTTGCGCGGTCAGCAGGACCATGAACACGCCAAATGCGTGCCAGCCTTCCCCGGCGCTGAGCAGCTTCCAGGCAAACCAGGCCAGGTATACCGAAAATACCGACCACATCACCACATAGAAATACGGCCTCGGCTGCGCCAGCGCGTCGATCGACAACAGCACGATCGTCCCTGCGATCGCTCCCGCGAAGAACACGACATCCATCAGGATGGACGGCTTGTAGCGATGCGTAACGGACATCAGCCCGGCCAAGGCAACCACCGGGATGCCGAAGCCCCGGGAGAACGCATCGCAAAAGTACGAGATGCCATACGAAAACTGCACGCCGCCCAAGGCGAAAAGCAGGAAATTCGACGCGGAGAAAGTCACGATCAGCCATTCGAAGCCGAGCAGGTAGTTGCGCTGCCTGAGGAACTTCAGGCCGTGGATCAATGACGTCATCACGAGGACGAACATCGCAAAACAGAGAAGATAGAGATTGCGGTCCATCACGACTCCCAAGGCTCGATTTGCAGGATTGGATTGTTCACGGCTTTCGCGGCGCCAGACTGGCGAGGTAGGTGGCCATCGCCTTGCGGTCCTCCGGCGACGCCGCCGCGGCCACGCTTTTCATCATCCCGGTCGGTTCACCGCGCGTGCCGGTGGCAAACGCATCAAACTGCGCCAGCAGATACTCGTAGCTCTGGCCCGCGAGGCGCGGGAACTGGTCGTGCCCCATCAGCTGGCTGCCGTGGCACGCGGCGCAGTTTCCCGAGGCCACCAGCCGCTTGCCCTTCTCCAGCAATCCCGCATCGGGCGTGAAGTAACGGTTGGCGCCGGCCGGCTGCCTGGCGAAGTGGCCGGCAAGATCGTTGATCTCTGCCTCACTCATCGTCTTGGCCAACGGGCCCATGATCGGATTGGACCGCTCCCCGCTGGCGAACTTGTGAAGCTGGGCCGCCACGTACGGTGCCGGCTGGCCCGCGAGGCTCGGATAGCCCTGGTGCAGCGAATTGCCCTTGGCACCGTGGCAGCCGATGCAGGCGTCGGTCACGCGTGGCCACGGGCTGCCGTCGGCGTTATAAGCGGCAGCCGACGCCGTGATATAGCGGTCGAGGCGATAGATCCCCAGGAGGTCGTGGCCGAACCAGGCGAGCAGCCCGGCGGCAGCGATAGCGGGAACGCCCAGCCATATGCGTTTCTTCATTTCCGTCTCCTAGGCGCGACGCAAGGCATTGAGAACCTGGAGGGCGGCCTGATGGCCAGAGCGCACGGCGCCATCCATGTAGCCGGCCCAGATCTCGGCCGTCTCGGTGCCCGACCAGATAAGCCTGCCGCAGGGCGGCCGCAATGCCTCGCCGTGGGTGCTCCAGAAGCCCGGCGGAATCGCGGAGACACAGGTGATCGTCCAGGGATCGGCACGGCCCCAGTCGTGATCGTGGTATGACACCGGCGCCAAGGCTTCGCTGCCGAAGGCCTGCGCATAGATCTCTGACAGGAACCTCTGCGCCGCCTTGTGATCCGAGGGAACCGACGCATTCGAGATGAAGGCATTGATAACGCCGAGCTCGCCCCCCGGCGGCGAGTTGTCGAAGGCCCACAGAATCGGCCCGTCGACCTGGAAGATGTGTCCGTTCAGTCCCTTGTCGCGCCAGAACGGACGGGAATAGACCATCGCCGTCTTCCGCGCCGGCGAATGGGCGGGCCAAGCGCGCTGCAGCGCTGCACGCTTCTGCGGCAGCGGCGGATCGAACTGCAACTGCTGGCACAAGGGTGGACTCAGGGCCATGATGACCTGGCGCGCGCGCACTTCGCCCTGGTCCGTGTGCAGCGTGACGACCTCGCGGTCCCAGTTCGAGATCCGCCGGACGGGACTCGACAGGCGCACCCTCTTCCCCAATGCCTGCGCCATCCTGACGCAGAGGATCTGCGAACCACCGGCAAATCGCGTTTCCTGGGCGCTGTGCTTGATGCTGTCCAGCTGCATATAGTCGCAGGCGGCCGAGTTGATCATTGACAGGAAATGGAGCATCCCCATTTTTGCCGGCATCACGCCGCCGGAAAGCGCGATGCTCGCATTCCACCCGGTTCGGTCCTCGGGCTTGATGTTCTGCTTCGCCAGCCAGTCGCCGACCGACAGTTTGTCCAGTTCCACGACCTTCGGTGATTTCCACGGCGCGCCCGACGGCACGTCGCGCGAAAGCACGCTGAGCCTGCCACCGATCGCCTCGTCGCTGCCGAATGTGCCCTTCAGGTCGACCTCCAGACGACCGTCACCGCCGAGGATGACCGTGTTCCCCTTGTAGTAGCTGGGAAACGTGCCCACATCGAGTTCGCGCGCCAGATCGGCCACCGCCGTCTGGCCGGGGCCGATCCACTGTCCCCCGACTTCGGACACCTGTCCCGAACCCACATCGTAGTTAAGCGTCCGCCCGCCCACGCGATTGCGCGCTTCCAGCACGACAAAGGACTCGCAGCCTGCCTGGCGCAGGTCCCTCGCGGCGGTCAGGCCCGCCAGGCCCGCGCCGATGATGGCGACGTCGAGGACGTCTTCGGGCGTGCCGGCCTTGGCCGCCTTGGCCGGCCCCGGGCTCAAGCCGATGGTTCCTGCCGCCGTGGAGGCGCCGGCCATTTTCAGCAATTGCCTTCGCTGCGTGTTGATTGAAGTGTCCGAGGACGAAATCTTGCCCATAGTGCTTCGCTGTTTCCTGTCATCTCATTGCGGGTCGAGCGCAAACCTGCGAACGCTCTTCCCGCTTCTCATGCTTCTGTGCCGGACAGCCCAGACGAGCCCACGCAGCGCCTGTTGATCGACTTGTTGGACTGCGGCTGTACACTGCTCCAGCACCTCCTGCTCCGGGAACAGCATGAGTTCGGCCGCGCTCCCCAATACGAGCGCGATCTCGAATGGCGAGCCTGTCGCGAGCGCGTGCCGCAGAAGGCTCGACAAGCGGCGCTCAATAGCGGCACCGTCCGCGGCGTCCATTCGAATCCTTGCGACCGATGCCCGGATGAAGTGGAGCAGCTCACTGGAGCCAGGCTGATGCCCGAAGGCGGTCGTGGTCGAGCAGGAGCTTGACGTCATCGCGGCTTTCCCATGCAAATGGCTGATTGGTCTGGCGCGCTCCAGCCGCCTGCAGCGACGGCCGGTATCCCGCGCTTGACCAGGCGCCTACTCCCGCGCCCACCCATTCTGGTAGAGGCGCCCGGCCAGCACGCCCAACCGCGACGTGAGCACGTAGTTCTCGCCGTCCTCGATCAGCGCCGAGCGCGCGTCGCGGAACAACTTCTCGATCGGGAACTCGCGCGTCGTGCCGTTGCCGCCGAAGAGCTGAAATGCCTCGTGCGTGATCTTCATGGCCTCCTCGGTTACGCTGACCTTGGCCTGCGCGGTCGCATACGGGTGGCTCTGCGGAGACAGTCGCGCGAACGCCAGGCTGCGCCGAGCGATGGCCCGTGCCATCTCGAGCCGGCGCAGCATCTCGCCCACGCGCAACTGGGTCATCTGGTGTTCCAGCAGCAGCGCCCCGCCCTGCTTGCGCTCATGGCAATAGGCAAGCGCAAGTTCGAACGCGGCGCGGGCCGCACCGACAAAGACCTGGCACATGTGAGTACCTGCGAACGACCATGTAGAAGCCAGGTTTCCGAGGTACTCATCCTTCAGCGCGATGGCGAAGCGCCTGGGCACCCTGACGTTATCAAAATAGATCTCGCCCTGGGGCAACGCACGCTGGCCGATCTTGTCCAGCGGTTTGCCGCGCGAAATGCCAGGCAGGTCGAGCGGCAGGATCAGGCCGATGCCGTTGGTGAACGCGCCGTGCTCATCCGTCCCGTGGAACCCGTCGCCATAGTCCGCCGCCATGTAGGCGAGCGCCACCTGTGCCACCGACCCGTTCGACACCCATGCCGAGCTCTGCCCGTTGATGACGATCTCGTCGGCACCGACCCTGGCGGTCACGTTGCCAACCGGCTGCTTTCCGCCTGCGCTCAGCTCTTCGCGGTAGAGGATCGCGGCATCGGAGCCACGGTCAGGCTGCGTATTCATCCAGCAACCGATCTTTCCAGTGCACATCTCGATCAGTTCCTGATTGCCGAGCGACTGCGCCATCGTCAGCGGCATGGTCGCAGCGCCGAGCGAAACGGCCAGACCCGAATCCCCCCAGCCCAGCTCTTCGCCGATCAGGGACTCGATGCGCACCGCGACCTCCGGCGGGAACTGCGCGATGAGTTGCGGATCGAGCCCGAGCTTCGCGCTCTCCATCATCGCCGTCCAGTACGGAGAACCCGCAGCGATGACGTCCTCGGGCGCCATGCGGTCAAGCTCCCTGCCGATCGGCCGCAGCACATCGCGCGCAAAGCGATGAACCGTCTGCTGAATCGCGTTTTCCTCTTCGCTCAGCGGCGTCTCGAATCCGGTCAGGCCAACTACCGGCAACGCCGCGGTCTTGTGCAATCGAATCATTCTGAGTCTCCTCCTGTCATGGAAGCATGCGTGGCGGCTTGCCGCAGATACGGCACGCCCATCGCTCATCGTGTTAGAACACGATACCAAACATAGGTCATGTTGACAAACATACAAGCAAAAAAAAAGACAGGGTATTCCCTGTCTCCTGGCGTTGGCACGCAGTAGCGTTGCTTTGTCGCCGCTAGCCGGCCATTTCGGTTGACCGCTCCTTGAATATGATCTGCTCGACAGCGGTCCGGTATGCCGCATCGAGCCCGCGCGAGTCACGCTTGCGACGCCCCGCGCCGACCTGCAGCGCCAGTCCGTCGGCCAGCGCAATCAGCAACGAGGCAGCGTGCAGGCTGTCTGCCGTTTTCAGTTCCGGATTGATCGCCCGCACCAGTTCCGCAATGCCGCGCGTCAGCGTGTCATACCACTCCTCAAACATCCGCGCGCACTCGGGATCGGTCGATGCCAGCGAAACGAAGTGCCACCACAGCGCCGAGTCCTTGACATTCCTCGCGTCGCTGAGCGCCTTATCCAGCAGTGCGTTGAGCGACTCGCGCGGCGTGACGCGGCTGTCCAGCGCGCGCTTCAGGTCTTCGAGATAGGCGTCGATGATCGGCGCCATGATCGCCCGCAGGACGGCCTGCCGGGTGGGAAAGTAGTACTGGAGATTGCTGATGCTAATCCCGGCGCCGAGGGCGACGGCACGCAGCGAGAATTCCAGGCTGCCGCCCTCGAGCAACAGCTTTCTGGCAACGCGAACGATGGCATTGCGCGTGCGCAAGCCCTGGGCTCGCAAGCTGTCGGGGTCGGCTCCTGTGGCGGCTGCGCTCGATGCACGCCGCTTCCTGGGGGTGCGCTGCTCCATGGGCACTGTCATCCTGTCTGCCTTGATTCAGGGCTTTTCAGCCCTTTGTAAGGAATCGCGCCAGCGGTAGGCTGGGCGGGCATCATTATATCTGACGCCCGTCGACGCGCGTGGCGCCCGGGTCGCTTCGGCGGGGGCTTACCTCCTTTGTCCTGATTGCGACGGCAATGATCGGCGAGGCCTACGACCGCGCTGCGTAGCGTGCCTTGCGGTTCACCCGATCGTCCATCATGTTGGCCACGCCCAGCGCGGAATTGACGGCGCACCATTGCAGCGGTTCGGGCAGCGTCGACGGCGTCCTGTGGTGCAACGCCGAGAGTAGCGGATGCTCCGCGCCACGTATCCGTTCGGCCAGCAGCAGTCCCATCAACGACTGGGTACCTACGCCATGCCCGGAACACCCGGCGGTATAAAGGATGTTGCGGTCAGCACCCGCCGCGCCGACCACGGGCAGCGCATCGTAGGCAAGGCTGATGTACCCGCTCCAGCATGACCGGATGGCGACCCCTCCCAGCATGGGAAACCGCTCATGCAGCGCCCTGGCCAGGGCACGGTAGGACGCTTCGTCCGGCACGTTCGGTGTCTGCGCACCATAGATGTAGCGCAACCGCTTCGTCGTCAGAACAAGCGTATTGCGCGCCGTCAGCCGATGGCTTTCCATGGTCCAGTGCGACGTCACGATGCCTTCGCGCCGTGGCCAGCCAAGCGACGCCAGTTGCGCCGAGGACAATGGCTCAGTCTCGATTGCCGACACCCGCAGCGGCATTACCTTGTTCCGCAGCAAGCCAAGTTGCGGCGTATAGGCGTTGGTTGCAAGCACCAGGAACGGCGCGCTCGCGCTGCCCTTCGCGGTCCGCACCCGGACGGTGGGACCTTCGTCCCAGGACAGCACCGGCGTGTTCTCATAGAGCTTCACGCCCGCGCGCAGCGCCGCGCGCCGCAGCCCCAGAACATACTTGCCGGGATCGAGCGTACCGCCACGAGGGACATGACATCCGAACAGGAACGCCGGCGGGATGCCCCGTGCCCGCATCGCGGCGTAGTCCAGAAACTCCCCGGGAGAGCCAAGTTGCACGCCGGTACGCATGCTCTTGCGCAGCTTCCTTTCCTGGGACGGATGGACGCCCGCGCGGATGATGCCCGAGGCGTTGTAGTCGCAGTCGATCGCGTACTCTGCAAGCTTGCGCTCCACGTAGTCGACGCCTTCATCGTAGAAGCGCACGATTTCCCTGGCCTGCTGGTGTCCCACGCGCTTGAGAAACAGGTCGTACTCCAACCCCTGCCCACCCGCAAGATAGCCCGCGTTGCGCCCGCTCGCGCCGAACCCGGCGAACTCGCGTTCGAGGACGATCACCTTTGCCCCGCGCGCGGCAAGCTCCAGCGCGGTGGACAGTCCGGCAAAGCCGCCCCCGGCAACGACCACATCCGCGCTGACGTCACCGTCGAGTTGCGGCTGCAGGTCATCTGGCCGCTCCACCCAGCCTCCAAGTGGCCGATACGCCTGTCCGCCTTGCCAGTTGAACCCGTCCATATCTGCCTCCCTCACTCCTTGCTCAAAATATGGATTGCAAGCGCAGCCTCTTCGACGCCCTGCAAGCCGCCACCGTTCTCCTGAATCGCGTGACGCGCGCCGCCTACCTGCCGCGCCCCCGCTTCTCCACGCAGTTGGGTGACCAGTTCGTAGAGCTGGCCGATACCTGTCGCACCCAGTGGATGGCCCTTGGATTCAAGGCCGCCAGACGTGTTGATCGGAATGCGCCCGCCGAGTGTAAATTCCCCGCGCTCCGCAGCCGGCCCGCCCTCCCCCAGCGGCACCAGCCCAAGGTTTTCGGCCTGGATGATCTCGCCCATCGCCGAGGCATCGTGTACCTCGGCCACGTCCATATCCTCCGGGCCCAGGCCGGCCTGCTCATAAGCCTGAAGCGCGGCGAGGCGGCCGATGTTCTTCTCCGGCTCATCGATGCGCCGATGCGAAAAGCTGCGGATCACGCTCGCCGCGATCCGGATGCAACGGCTGCGATCGGCGCCGATGCGCCGCAGACCCTCTTCCGTGCAGAGGATTGCCGCCGCCGCACCGTCCGAGACCGGCGCGCACATCGGCAGCGTGATGGGATAGGTGATCGGCGGCGCGGCGAGCACCTCTTCGACCGTAAAAGCCTGGCGGAACTGCGAATGCGGGTTGTGCACCGAATGCCCGTGATTCTTCGCCGATATAGCCGCAATCTGGCGCTGTGTCGTGCCGTAGGTCTTCATGTGATACCGGCACAGGGCGGCATAGATCTTCATGAAGCGGCTATAGGGCCGGTCGGATTCCGATCCCGGCGGCGGCTCGATGCCTTCCCCCAGCTTCGCCAGCGTCGCGAAGTTTTCCTCGACGCGGGATACGTCCCATCCCGCGTCGAACAAGGCGAACGACCTCGACTTGTCAGCGACGTTCATCTTCTCCGCGCCAAGTGCCAGCGCGACGTCGCAGCTGCCTGCCCTGAGGTGCTGTACTGCAAGGTGCACCGCCGTGCTGCCGGACGCGCAGGCATTTTCGACGTTGAACACCGGAATGCCTTCGATACCGATCTTGCTGAATACGACCTGGCCAGGGATCGACAACTGCCCCTGAAGCTGGCCATTGGTGATGCCGGCGTAGAAGGCCGCACCGATGGCGTCAGCACTACAGCCGGCGTCCTGCAAGGCGCCGCGTAGCGCGGCACCGGCGAGTCCCTCGATGCTCATGTCGAAATGCCGGCCGAAGATGGTCATTGCGATGCCGGCGATGTAAATGTTGCTCATGTCTTCTTTCCTGGGTGCCTCGTTCAGATCTTGCGTTGCTGTCCTTGCCAGTACTGTTCTCTCAGATCCTTCTTCAACACCTTCCCGACCGGGCTTCGCGGCAGTGCGGCGACGAATTCCACGCTCTTCGGCGCCTTGACCGAGCCGAGCTTCTGCTTGCAAAGGGCAACGAGCTCGTCGGCGCTTACCTCGTAGCCCGCATTGAGTTCCACCACGGCTTTCACGGCCTCGCCCCACTTCTCGTCCGGCACGCCGATCACCGCGCAGTCCTGCACAGCCGGATGGGACCAGATCACCTGCTCGATTTCACTCGGATAGACGTTGAAGCCGCCGCTGATGATCATGTCCTTCTTGCGGTCGGTGATATGGAGGTAGCCCTCCGCATCGAGGTGTCCGATGTCGCCGGTATGCAGCCAGCCGTCGACGATCGCCTCCGCAGTCTTGTCGGGCGCCTTGTAGTAGCCCTTCATGACGAGGTCGCCGCGCACGCAGATCTCGCCGGTCTCGCCTTGCGGCAGAACCTCGCCATGCTCGCCCATGATCTCCACACGGATAAGCGGGTTGGGACGGCCGACCGAGGATAGCCGTTCGTCGGACGCCAGTTCGCCGCCGACAAAATGCTCGGCCGGCGTCAGGTAGGAGATCGACGCCGGGGCCTCGGTTTGACCGTAGCCGCCGGCCATGATCGGGCCAAACACCTCGATAGAGCGCTTGAGCTTCTCTACCGACATGGGCGCAGCACCATAAAGGAAGTACTTGAGCGATGAGAAATCCTGTTTCCCGATCCCGGGAATGTCCAGCAGCCGGTAGATCACCGTCGGCGGCAGGAAGAGCTCCGTGACCCGGTGCTTCGCAATCGCACCGATCAACGCTGCCGGGTCCGGCTTCGGCAGCACGACCACCGTACCGCCGCGCGCAGTGCAGGGCAGCGACAGCATCCCGGCGGTATGCGTCATCGGCGCGGCGGCGAGATTCACCGGGCGTTCGTCCCCCTGGTAGGGGAACGCCATCATGAACTGCGCGAAGTAGGCCTGGTAAGCGCGGTGCGCGTTCATCACGCCCTTGGGTGCTCCGGTCGTCCCGCCCGTTGCCGAAAGGGTCACGACATCGTCCATGTCGTAATCGATGAGCGGCGCGCTCGAGGCCTGGCCCTCGCTCCACGTAGACAGCGACGGCGCCCACGGTAGCGCGGCATCGATACACACCCAGAGCCTGACCTTCGGCAGTCGGGGACGCAGCGTCTCGATTACCGATGCGAACGCTTCCTGGAAGAACAGCACTTCGCAGTCGAATGCGTCAAGAATGAACTGGTTCTCCTCCGGCGCGTTGCGCCCGTTGACGGGGATGTACGCCATCCCCGCTCGCCATAGCCCCAGCGCACAACTCCAGGCAGTCACGTCGTTATCTGCCCAGACCGCTCCCTTGGTTTCCCTGCCGAAGCCTTCCGCCAGCAACCCGTTGGCGATGCGGCAGGAAAGCTCGCCAATCTCCCGGAACGAGTAGCTGCGCTCGCCCTGGATATAGGCAATGCCGCGGGGATTGATGCGCAACCCGCGGTCAAAATAATCAATGATTGCCATTTCAAGTAGTCCTCAGAATCTGTGACGGTTCGGCCGGGTTGCGGTGCGAGCCGTCCGTGTACGGGTCAAAGCGGCCGGTGCATTTTTTCCCGCCCCGGCCTGAAGAGCAGGCCGGGGGCGGCACGGCAATTACAGATGCGAAACCGTCGCACGAGCCAGCCCGCGCTGCTCGAGGAAGCCGAGCAGGTAGCGGTGCCCGAAGGCCTTCGAGCCGGATGCGAAGCCGACCTTTGCGGTGTCGCCGTCGAGTAGTTTGATGACGCCTGCCGTCTGGATAGCCCCGGTGGCGATGTATGGCGTGGTCCCATGCACGGTCGCCCGCACCGAAGCGACCTGGCCGCGGCCGATGGCGAAATCGACGGTGCGCTGCAGCGTAGTGCGTTCCCTTGGCGGCATGGCCGGCGTGGTCGAATCAACGATCTGCTTCAGCACCGCGTCCTGCTGCTCGCGGGGCAGGTGCTTGTACTCTGCTTCCCACTTCTTGCCCAGCGCATGCACTGTCTGCATCGCGTTGTTGTCGTAAAAACCGACACTGGAGATGCAGCTGCGTACGCGCGGATCGTGTTCGAAGTAGACCGGCAGCGACGTACCGCCCCACGGCAGACAGAACACCGGTTGCATGAAGGCAGGATCGACCACGTTGAACGACGCATCCGCCGCATATGGCACCAGCTTCTTCTCCCACAGGTAGCAAGCCTCGTGGCGATAGCCTTCAAAGATCGTCGCGGTCGAGCCCACGCTCACGCCGGCACCGCCGCTACGCGGGCCGCGCGCCAACGTCGCGGTTTCCAGCGCATCGACGCCGGGTGTCTCCAGCGCCAGCTCCGCGGCAATCTCGGCGAACGTGTACATGTAGGCATTGGACGGCGACAGCAGCAGCCCGGCCTGCCGGTACAGGTCGCCGAATTGATCGCGCGCCCGGCGGATGTGCGGCTGCTCGCCCGTGGTGTCGAGGTAATGGCATCCCGCCTTGAGCGCCGCTTCGACGCCAACGAGCCCGACCGTGGAGAATGGCCCGACGGTGTTGCATACCACCCTCGCGCCGCGGAATGCATTCACCAGGGCATCGACGTCATGTTCCGCCTCGATGAGTTCATAGTTTGCCGATTCCAGGCGCACGACACGCTGTGCCATCATTTCCTTCGCCCGGCCTGCGTTGCGCGCCACGGCCGTAAAAGGGATGCCCTGGTCGATCAGCCAGTCCATGATCAACATGCCGGTGTAGCCGCTTGCGCCATAGACGACGACGGGGTGCTTTGCCATGGTTTGTCTCCTTGAGAGTTGTGTCTGACAAGTGATTGGGTTGGAAGGAATGCCGCCCTCTGAAGGGACGACTGGACAATATTTTTGGGTGCCTATTGCCTGTCCGGGCCGTCGTCCTGCAACGGACCCGCCATTGACATCAGCAGCGGCCGCGAACCGTTCGCTAGCACTGCAGTCAGGGACTCCTGCCCTGCGCGCTGCGTAACCGAGAACGTCTTGCCGCCGTCCTTGCTGTCGAGTACGGTCCCGGCCATGCCGACGACGACGATGCGGCCGTCAGCAAGCTCCGCGATCCCGGTCAGCGATTGGGTGGTATGCGAGTCCATGCGCTGCCATGTCTTACCGTCGTCGCTGCTGCGGTACAGGTGTCCTCGCATGCCGCAGACCAGAAGAGAGCCGTCGGGAAGTGAACGCCCGTACCACAGCGAGCCGTTGTCGCCAGTGGTCGACGCCTGCCACGACTTGCCCCTGTCGGCGGAGCGGAAGATGGTGCCGCCTTCGCCAGCGATGAAGAGCGATCCGCGGCCGGATCCGAACATGTGCAGCAGGTGACGGTCCGCGTTTTCGCCCGCCTCCACCTTGATCTCGGACCAGGTCCGGCCGGCATCGCGGGTTTCGATAGCCCAGCCGTACAGCCCTACGGCGATGCCATGCTCCGGACTGTCGAAGTAGAGCGAAAGGATCGGCTGCTCTGCGCCCCGCTCGGCACGCAAGAGCATCCACGTCTCGCCGCCATCCTGTGTGCCAAGCACAACGCCATCGTGCCCCGCCGCATAGCCGCGCCGCGCATCGATGAACTGAACGGAAGTCAGCAGCGAGCGGACCGGCACCATCCTTGCCTGCCGGAACTTGATGCCGTCATCAGAAAGGAGGATGACGCCGTGGTCGCCGACGGCGACCACGCGGTTGCCGGCACGCGCAGACGCCAGCAGCGGTGCGGCGACCGCATTGGACACCTGCCGGGCCGGCTCCAGGGTCGGCCACGGGGCTGCGGCAGCGGTCTCCACCGCCCGCGACGGGCACACCATGCCCAAGGCGATCGCGACAACAGGTAAAAATCGGTGCAGGTTCATGGGAGATTGACGCCTACTTGCGTCTCAGTGCTTCAGGATTTCCGGCATGCGCACTGGGCCGCGCCGGGGAAAGAACTTCTCCAGCACCGCCGCGAACGCGGGCAGGAGGGTGATGGCCATCACCATGTTGACGAGGAACATGAAGGTCAGCAGAGCTCCCATGTCGGCCTGGAATTTAAGGCTCGAGAACATCCAGGTCGCCACACCGACCGAGAGCGTAATGGCCGTGAATACGGTCGCCAGCCCTGTCTCCTTCAGCGCGACCGCAAGCGCGTCGGTAAACGCAAGCCCGTTTGCCAGTTGTACCTGCAGGCGGTTGTAGATGTAGAAGGCGTAGTCCACGCCGATGCCGACCGCGAGCACCATCACCGGCAGCGTCGCCACGGTCAGGCCGATCTCGAGCTCCTTCATGAACCAGTAGCCAATCCACGTGGCCACGGTCAGCGGCAGGCAGCACGCAATCATCGCCCGCCAGTCCCGATACACAAGGAAGACCAGAACGAGGATGGCGGCGTAGACGTACAGCATCATTGGCAGCTCGCTGGCCTCCAGCACTTCATTCGTGGCTGCCTGGACGCCAGCATTGCCGCTTGCCAGCCTGACCGTGACGCCATCAAGCCGGTTGGACTCGCGGAACTGCTTGACCGCCGCCACCACGGTCTTGATCGTCGTGGCGCGGTGATCGGGCAGATAAAGGTTGATGCCTTGTACTCGGCAGTCGCTCGACGAAAGCCCGGCGATGCGGTTGTTCACGCCCTGGAACTGCGAGCCGAGCCCGCGGGGGTCCCGCGTCACGGTGGCCATCTTCGGACTGCCTTCGTTCATGCCGGCGTTGTAGAGTTTGAGCTGGGCGGCCAGCGAATCGGTGGACACCACGCCGGGTACGCTGCCCATGCGCCAGGCGAAGTCGTCGACGAACAGGAACTCGTCGGCGCGGGAGCAAACCTCGCCATGGCGATCGGGCGTGGCCTCGAACACCACGGTGAGCCAGTCCAGGCCGACGTCGAAGCGGCTGACGATCGCGGCGACGTCCAGGTTGTAGCGGGAATCGGCGCGCAGTTCCGGCGCCCCGGCCTGGAGACTGCCCACGTGCCTGTCCTGGCTCTGCCAGAACGCAAGGCCAAAAACCACTGCGCCGGCGACGGTCACGATCAGTGCGTTCCGCGGCTGGGCGATCCGGGCCACCGCCCCCAGCCATCCGCTATGACTCTCACGCCGCGCCAGCGCCCGTTTCGCGAACTCAGGCGTGAACCGGAAGTACGACGCCGCCACCGGCAACATCATCAGGTTGGTGACGATCTTGTAGCCCACGCCGATGGCCGCGGTGATCGCCAGTTCTCGGATCATCGGGATCGGAATGAGAATAAGCGTGACGAAGCTCACCAGCGCGGTGATCAGCGCCAGCGATCCGGGAATCAGCAGGCCGGTGAAGCTGCGCCGGGCGGCAATTGCGGAGTCGGTACCCTGGGCGACCTCGCGGACGATAAAGTTGATCTGCTGGATGCCGTGTGAGACACCGATCGCGAACACCAGGAACGGCACCAGGATGGCGAGCGGGTCAAGCCCATAGCCCAGCAGGTGCAGCGTGCCGAACTGCCAGACCAGGGACACGAGCGAGCAGCCGAGCGGCAGCAGGGTCAGGCGCACCGACCGGCAGTACCAGTAGACCGCCAGCCCGGTGAGCAGGAAGGCGATGCCGAAGAAGCGCGTCACGTCCGCTCCGCGGTCGGCAATGTCGCCGATCTGCTTGGCGAAGCCGATGATCTCAATCTCGACCTGGTCGTTCTCGAACGGGCGCCGGATCTTTTCCTCGAGCAGCCGGTTGAACTGGATATAGTCGAGCTTCTTGCCCGTGCGGGGATCGACGTCGGCCAGTTCGGCGGTGATCAGGGCGCTGGACTGGTCGCGTGCGACCAGTGTCCCGACATGGCCGCCGGCCATGGTGCGCTGACGCATCTTGCCGATGACATCGGCGGAGAGCTTTTCCGGCACGATATCCCCGCCTGCCACCGCCTCTGCCCGGAAGCCGTCCTCGGTGATCTCGGTGAAGAAGACATTCGGTGTCCACAGCGACGTCACGCTGGTGCGATCTACGCCCGGAAGATAGGTGACGGCCTCGGTCACCTTGAGGACCTGCGTAAGCGCCGCCGCATTCCAGACATCGCCCTTGCGGGCATGCACGGCAATGGTCAGCCGGTTGGCACCGAAGAGCTTGTCGCGGAACTGCTCGAAGGTCTTGATGTACTCGTGGCCTTGCGGCAGCTGCTTCTCGAAGCCGGCTTCGAGGTGCAGCTTCGCGCCGAGCACGCCCATCAAGGCGGTGAATCCTGCCAGTGCGAGCAGGAAAGGAAGGCGGTGCCCGAACAGGGCCGCTTCCAGACGGGTTATCAGGCGTGAAAGCATCAGAAGGAGGTGGTCATGCTGAGGGAGACAAAATCGCGGTCGCGCAGCAGGTTGCTGCCGCTACCGCCCCAGTTGTGCGTGTAGTCGAGGCGCATCTTTGTCTCCGGCTTCGTCTTGAAGTCGAGGGTCGCGCCGATCACCGCGGCGCCCGCGCCGCGGATGAAGCCGGGCAGCGCCGTGGCCGAATAGCCTCCGATGCCTTGCATGACGGCGATGTCCGGTGACAGCGACGCCCGCGTGCCGAAGATGTTGGGATAGGTCACCGAGGCTGCCAGCACCATCCCCGCCGACAACTTGGTGGGCAGCGTGTAGTCGGCGGTGACCGCATACGGAATCCCGGCGTTGAGCCTGAGCTTCGGGTAATACGCCAGCGCACCTTCCGCGGTGATCGTGCCTTCGGACGCGCCCAACGCGCGCAGCAACCAGCCGAACGAGCCCGAAGGCGACATGATGTGGATGCCGGTCAGGTGGAGCTGATAGTGCTGCGTGTCGATCGCCCCGCGGCAACTGCTTCCGACCGGCTTGACCGCAAAATCGGCCAGGGCGTTGCAGTAGTAGGGGTTGGCCGGATCGATGACCGTGGTCGGATCGATGGCGACGCTGTCCCGCGGACGGTATGACAACTCGGTGCCGATCGCCCATTCGCCAACCTGGAAGTTGTACGAGAGGCCGAACAGGTCGCGGTTCTTGCCGTAGTCGAGGGACGCCTGCCAGCCGAACGGATTGCTCGTCGTGTTGACCACCTGGTAGCTCACGAACGGCACCTTCTCGCTGTAGTGGTAGTAATAGAGGCCGAGTTCGTTGCCGCTGTCGGGGAACTTGTAGCGCAGCGCCATCCCCCCTTGCCCGTTGTTGCTCGGATTGTTGTCCGGGCCGCGCGGGATGAAGGTGCCGGTTCCGACCAGGGGCCCGACCGGATTGGTATTGGGGTTCGCCAACTCCCCGGTGCTCAGGCGGCGGTTGTAGGGCATCCCGGTCGCGGGATTGATGCCGACGATCCGGGTCCCCGTGTCGCCGATCGTGCCGTTGGGAAGCGGGGCCAGCCCCGACGCAGCCAGCGCGCCATTGACGGCTGAAGTCGGGATATAGAAGCCCCGTCCGCCCTTGCCGAGGAAGTCGCTGGTCGAAAAGAAGGTCCCGGGCGCGTCGAACTTGAAGCTGTTCCACTTCCACTGGTAGAAGGCCTCCAGGCCGAGGTCCTTGCCGAGTGAAGTGCTCGCAGAGACCATGGGCGCGGGGATGAACAGATTTTTAAGCGGCGTTCCCGGCTGGTGCGCGGACGGCAGGTAGATCGCGTTGATCGCGTTGATACCGCCCGGGATGTAGAGGTTTTCACCCCAGTTCAGCACCTGGTTGCCGACCCGGACACGGGCCTGCTGGTCGCCGACGTCGAATTCCTTGGTGATGTAGGCGTCGAGCAGACGCGGGTCGCTGGTGGCGAAGTTTCGCGCATCCGAGTCGAGATCGGTTCGTCTGGTGTGGGCGGTCGCAAAGTCATAGTTGACGACGCCGCGCACCAGCCCGCTCCACCCGTTGGTGCCCTTGACATAGAGGTCGCTGGTCCACTGCGCATTGGCCGAAACCGGCTGCCAGCGCTTGTAGTTCAGGTTGCCGTCGTCCTGGTTCAGGCGCAGCGTATCGAGGTTCGACGAGAAGACAGACGGGTTGCTTTTCTGCAGCGGCGTAGGCGCGTCGCCGACACAGCCGCCGTTGTCGTTGCCGACAAAGCTGCAGTTCGTTTTCGACGTTCTCATCGCTGCACCAAACGAGACCGTCGAGTCGAAGGCTACCGCCCAGCCGTTGTCGAGCGTCCACTGTGCAGCGTAAGCCGAGCCGGCATCCGCCATCGCCAGCAGGCCTACGATTACCGAGCGGGCCAGCTTCCGTTCCATCCGCATCCCCGCGGCGGCTTGCGCCGCCGCTGCTGCAACATCACGCAGTTTCATGCCTGTCTCCCCGTGGTTCTCTTTTTTGGCTTATCGTGTGGTGAACCGGCGCAGGCCGTCCGGCTCGAAGGTCTTCTCCTTCAGGCGCCCTTCCCTGGCGGCGAGCCAGTCAGGCTCCTTGTGGCCGGCGACGACGCGGTCGAGCACGGCGCGGCGGGTCTGGTGGTCATAGCTGGTATTGGCCGCCCAGACGCAGGCCGGCACTTCCCAGGCCATGTAGGGACCCATCTCGGTGGTGCGCCAGACCTTGCCCTGCGCGTCGTACATGTCCTCCACCAGGATCGTCCACGTGTCCTCGTCGATGTAGAACACGCGCTTGGGGAAGGTATGCCGCATGCCTTGCTTGAGCGTGGCCTCGACCACCCACATCCGGTGCAGCTCATAGCGCGTCAGGTCGCGGCTGAGGAACTTCGGCTTGACGACTTCATCGACCTTGTTCGCCGAAGAGTTGACCCGGTACGTGTTGTAGGGCACGTACATCTCCTTCTTGCCGGCCAGCTTCCAGTCGTAGCGGTCTAGTGGGCCGTTGAACTGCATGTACTGGTCGACGGTCAGCAGGTTCTCGGTGTTGAGCTGCGGGGCGTCGTACTGGTATGTCGGCGCGCGGCGCACGCGGCGCTGGCTCGCGAAGTACAGCCAGACGTCGTTGGCCTCGGAGAACTTGTACTGCGTCAGGGTGGCATCCCCCGCGATCGAGGGCGGGCTGGTAAACGTGTTGAGGTACAGGCTCTCGATGCCGCGGGCGTCGTCGACGCCCTTGTTCGACGGCGACCACATCGGCGACATCTGCCATTCCTGCTGGCCAAGCGGCTCCCCAATGCTGTCGGTGCCCTTCGGCGGGATGTAGCCCGCATAGCTCATCTGGAATCCCTCTCCTTTCCAGTGCAGCTTGTGGTTCCACATGGCTTCGGCGCCGTTCTGCGGAATCGGGAACGGCACGGCGGCGCCGATCGCCTCGGCAAGGTCCTGGCCGTTGGCGCCAAGCTTCGCCGTCGTTGCGTTCTTCTTCGTCCGCTCGTAGAAGAAGTCGGGGAAACCGCAAGAACGGTGGGTCGGATAGACGTCCATCCGATAGCCCGGGATCGTCTTCACCATTTCGATCTGTCCGGGGGCAAGCTTGTCCTTGTATTTGTCGACATTGGACGCGTCGATCGAAAGTACGCGCTTGTCATTCGCGTACGGGTCGGGGCGCGCCGTGCCGGGCTTCCAGCCACCCGGTGCCTTCATGTCCCCGCCGGTCCACTCCGGAATCGACCCGTCCTTGTTACCGGCCCGTTCGGCACCCACCGGAGTGAGGTCCTTGCCGAGCCGGCCCGCGTCCTGCTCGGAGGCCGCGGCATAGGCCGCTCCGCCGAACGCAAGGGTCACGCTGAGGAACAACGTCTTGTATCTCATCTGAGTCTCCTGTCTGGCATGGCAACGAAGTGCCTCGCTTCGTGTGTTTTTTCGGTAGAACACGTTACCAAACTTAGGTAACAATGACAAAGAACAAAAGAAAAAAAGAGCTAGGGTATTCCCTGCGCGTTTGGCTGCGATGCTCGCAAACGCACCCGGTGCCGTGCGCAGCGGCGAACCAATGGCACGAGGCACGGCTCGCGGCTACTGGGGTGGCACCGGAAGCCGCAAGCCAACGCTGTCAGTCAGACCGCCGTAGTGATCCGGCGATGCTCCATGCCGCCCGAGGCTGTGCTGGAGATACACAGGTCCTCAAGGCTGCACGGCCGGGCACAGGTGTTGACCGTCCCGGCAGTGCAGACCCGCCTGCCCAGTTCTGGAAATCGTGATCCACGGACTTCGACTGCGCTCGAGGCGCGCGCAGGACAACCAGGCTCAGGCGCCGCCGCTGCCAGCTACCGCCACCGCCTGAATCTCGATGCACAAGTCGGGAAGCGCCAGCTCTGTCACCCCCACCGCAGTCCAGGACGGATAACGGCTCGGCAGGTATTCGTCCTTGACCTTCGTGAAGGCCTCGATTTCCTGCCGCAGGTTGGTGTGATAGGTCGTCAGCTCGACAACATCCTCCAGGCTTGCGCCTGCCGCTTCGAGGACCGCTTTCAGGGATGCAAAGGCCAGCCGAGCCTGTGCCTCCATGCCCTCGCCGGGCTTCATCGCTGCGTCTAGCCCAACCTGGCCCGACACCCAGATGGTGTCGCCCACGCGGGTCGCGGGGGCGAAATGGTAGGCGTCGTAGAGCGGCTGGGTGCCGGGCGGAATGACCGGCTGCCGTTTCATCGTCGTGGTTGTCATGATGTCGGTATCGTTTATCAGATGAGTTGGCGGAAGCATGGCGCACGGAAGGGATCACCTGCCTTCAGCGATGCCAGCTCCTCGACGTACAGCACACCCGCCGGCGTGAAGCCCGAATCGCTGTGGTCCGGCAACGGACTGAAAACCGCGTCATCGCCGAAGAAGCGCAAGACCAGCGTATGGCGGTCCGGGAAATCGGCGTCGACAGCGCCCCCGCCGTGCAGCGAACCCGGGTGCAGCAGCAGAACATCACCGGGCTGCGTAGCCCAGGAGAGGATGTCGTACGCATTGGGATCGGTGCGGCGTTCGGCCTCGATGTCAGGCAGCCGCGGCCAGACCCCACCGCCGTGCAACGGCTCGGTCGGGTCGTCGGGGTTCTGAAAGGTGCTGCCGTCGTGGCGCGTACCCAGGTACGAGCCCCTGACGATCTCCAGCGCATTGCGCTTGGGGACCGCCTCGAAGCTGATCCACGCGTTGGCGAAGTGCTTCCCCCCCCAGGGCAGGTAGGAGGTGTCCTGGTGCCAGGGCGAGCGCCCGGCCCGGCCTCCCTGCTTGAGGAACAACTCTTCCGCAAAGTACCAGACATGTTTAGAGCCCCAGAGATCGGCGAACAGCTGGCCGAACGGGAGCGAGGCGACCAGCTCATCCAGCCGCCCCTTTGCGAATGGATTGGCGTTATCGACGTGCGACCGTTGCACGGAGCCGTCAAACAGGCTATGAGCGTTGGGCCCCGGGTTCTCGATGCCCCAGTCAAAGACCTGCCTGCACATGGCTAACTGTTCCGCGTTGAGACAGCCTTCGATGAGGACGGCACCGTCCTCATCGAAGGCCCTGCGCTTGGATTCATCCATGGATGCTCTCCTGATTCTTCATTAAGCCCGGCGCCCGGTCACGTGCGCGTCCGCTCGCCTCATTTGTAGAACAACCTACCAACGTTAGGTCATGATGACAAAGATAAGTCAGAAGTAAAAGGGCGGGTATTCCCTATCCCATATGGACTCTCCTCACCTACGCAGGAATCGCCCCGGGCTCGCCATTCATAATTTTGACTTGTTTTTGTTGTTGACCTATATTTGCCGCGAGCATGCCAATCATTTGACTTTTGTCCTAACAATGCACGCGAAGACACGTAAAGATGCGCTGGAAGTCGATGCCGCACCGGCAGACATCGTGAACCGCGACACAGTCGCACTGACCCGACGCCTCCTCCTCGGCGCGGCTGCGGCGGCTAGCGCTGCAACGCTGCTGGCAGGCACACCACGCACAGCGAGTGCAGCGCCGCGGGTGAAGGGCGCCGGCGCCGCATCTGCGGGGCGCGACGTGCTCGATGTCGTGATCATCGGTGCCGGACTGGCGGGCCTGACCGCCGCACGCGACCTGAAACGCGGCGGATGTGACACGTTCGTCGTCCTGGAGGCACGTAGCCGTGTCGGCGGCCGCACCTACAACCATGACCTTGGCAACAGCGTGGTCTCGGAAGCCGGCGGGCAGTGGATCGGGCCCGGCCAGACCGCCATTGCTGACCTGGCGCGCGAGCTCGGCGTCGACACCTTCGAAACCTATTACCAGGGCAAGACCGTGTTCCTGGCCGGCGACGTCCGCGTGGCGCAGGATCTCAAGGGCGGCGTCGGCGCCCAGGGAAAGGTCGCCGCCAAACTCAGCGAGCTGGCGCGCCGCGTACCCAGCGGCGCACCCTGGAAAGCGGCAAACGCGGCGGAACTAGACAAGCTGTCGCTCGGCGACTGGCTGGCACGGCAAGACTTGAGCAACGAGGAACAGTTCTCCTTCAGCCTGGCCGCAACCCTGTCGCTCGGCGCGCAACCGGCGCAACTGGGACTGTTGCACTACCTGTCGGTGATCAACAGCGCTAACAGCGACTACGACACGCTTGAGAGGATCAAGGGCGGCGCCCAGGAGACGCGCTTCGTCGGCGGCGCGCAGATCCTCAGCATCCGGATGGCACGCGAACTTGACCACAAGGTGCGGCTGTCCTGCCCGGTACGCAAGATCGTTGGCTGGGATCGCGACATTGTCGAATTGCACACCGACCAGGGCGTGGTACGGGCGCGCCACGTGATCGCCGCACTGAATCCGGCGCTATGCCAGCAGGTCGTTTTCGACCCGCCGCTGCCCGCCGGACGCGCGCAATTGCATCGGCTCTGGCCGGCGCACGCGCCCATGCGCAAGACAGCGCATGTCTATGCACGGCCCTTCTGGCGCGACAGGGGATTCAACGGGCAGGTTGTGCCGCTGGACGGCCCGCTGATCTGGTCGGTCGACAACTCGCCGCCAGACGGCTCAGTCGGCGTGATCAGCGCATTCGTCAAGCCTGGCTTCCTGCCCGCCGAGCCCAAGGCTGCCGCACGCATCCTCTCGGCCATCTATGCCCAGGCGTTCGGGGACAAGGCGTTGAAGCCGATGCAGTACCACGACCTCGACTGGGGCAAGGTCGACAACTGGTCGATGAGTTGCATCAACCCGATGCCGGCGGGCTTCTGGACGAAGCTGGGCCAGTACCTGCATCCGCCGACAGGGCGGCTGATCTGGTCTGGCACAGAGACGGCCGACATCTGGGCTGGCGCCATGGATGGTGCCGTGCGTTCCGGCCACCGCGCCGCCCTGCAGGTGCTGGGCGCCCTGGCATACCCGGTTCGGGAGGCATGAATGAAATACAAGCGCCCTGTTCTCGTGGCGGCTGCGGCCGTGGTGGCGGTGGCCGCCTTCATCGTTCCCGACCTCGTGGGCTATCACCGGTTCGGGACGGCACTGGATAACCAGGCCGTAGCCAGCCAGACCGATGGTGGACGCTGGCCGCAATTCCCGGAGACCTGCTTCGCCTGCCATGGCCCGCGCGGTCAGTCCCACAATGCCGAGTACCCTGCCCTGGCCGGCCAGCCGGCGGCTTTTATCGAGGCGCAGTTGCGCGCCTTCGCCAGCGGGCAGCGCGACAGCCCGACCATGGGGCCGCTCGCCAAGAACCTGACGGATGAGCAGATCGGGTTGCTGGCAGCCTATTACACAAAGCAGGCGCCCACAGGTAGCCCGGATGTCACGGCCAGCGCCGCGCTCGAGGCGCGCGGCAAGGCTGTGGTCCAGGCGCGCAGTTGCCAGGCCTGCCATGCCGAAGGGTTGACCGGAAAGGACCTGGCTCCACGCCTCGCCGGCCAGGGCGAGAGCTACCTTGGGCAACAGCTTGCCGCGTTCAAGAGCGGCAAACGCCATGACGCGTCCGGCGCCATGGACAGCATTGCCGCCGCCTTGTCGAACGAAGACATCCCGGCAGTGGCCCGCTACCTGGCCAGGATGTCGCCTGACCGCCGGGAGATCGGCGCCCGATAGGGCCCGACGGGGCAGCAAGGGTAGTCGGCAAGATGCGCGGGTCAGACAGGAGACGGGGAATGCGCCCATACACACCGTCCTGGCTGCCAGCCGGCTTGGCGGCTGTCCTCATGCTTTGCATGGCGGCAGCCATGGGCGTGGCGCCGCGCAGCGCCTACCATGACCCTGGTGCGCCACGCCGGCTGGAAGCCCTGCAACTGCCCGACGTGCGCGACCAGCTCGAAAAGCTGGCGGATGCCGGTGCAACTTACATCCACGAGGAGCCCATGCGACGCGGCGACACGATCGCCACGTTGCTCAGACGGCTCGGCGTGGAAGATCCCGACGCACAGCAGTTCATTTCCAGGGATCCGGCGGCGCGCACCCTTTTCAACCTCCAGCCGGACCAGGTCGTCCAGGCCGAGGTCGACCAGGACAAGCTGCTGGTCTCGCTGCGCGCCCTCGTTGCCGGCAATGCCACCGCCTCGCGCGAACTGCTGATCCGGCGGGCTGGCGACTTCCAGAAGCCCGCCTTCAAGGCGAACTTGCAGGCGGTCAGGAACGAACTGCGTTACGAGATGCGTTCCGGCACCATCACGGCGAGTGGGTTCTTCAAGACGATGGACGCCGCGAATGTGCCCGACGAGATCGTCCGGCAGATGATCTCGATCTTCTCGGGCGTGGTGGATTTCCAGCACGACATCGTCCAGGGCGATCGCTTTCACATTGTCTATGAGGCGGGCTTCCGTGACGGTGCGCTGGTGCGCAACGGTCGCGTCGTGGCCGTCGAACTCGTCAACCGCGCCCAGCTCTACCAGGCCCTGTGGTATGACGGCGCAGATGGCGGAAATTCCGGTGCCTACTACACCTTCGACGGACGGGGCATGGCGCGCCCGTTTCTCCGCTCGCCGGTCGAGTTCTCGCGCTTGTCGTCGGGCTTCGGCTGGCGCAACCACCCGGTGCACCACCAATGGATCCAGCACAAGGGTGTCGACTTTGCCGCCCCGACAGGAACCCGGGTCTTCGCAACAGCGGACGGGACGGTTGACTTTGTCGGCCAGCAGACGGGCTACGGCAATATCGTCATCCTCAAGCATCCTGACGGCTACTCGACATACTATGCGCACCTGTCGGGCTTCGCTGGCATCCAGCCTGGCCAGCGCATCACGCAGGGGCAACTGATCGCGTACGTCGGCCAGACCGGCTGGGCGACCGGACCGCATCTGCACTACGAGCTTCGCTTCAACGACGTGCCGCAGAACCCGCTGAGCGTCATGCTGATGGAACCCGTCACGCTGTCCGGACGCGCACGCCAGGGCTTCCTGAGCCAGGCCAGCGACATGTTGAGCCGTATCCATGTTCTGCGCGGCATTGAAGTGGCATCCAGCCTCGGCTGAGCCGCCCCAAGTGGCGCACTGTCGACTCGCGAGTTGACCAGGATCCTCCCCGCGCATGCCGGTTTGCACCGGCAGTGGCTGCGAGTATGCTTTCCTTCATGACGCGGATTCCGGCCGGCCTGCCATCGCCTCTTGCGCGCAGGCGCCAGACCGCCGACTGCGGGGGCAGATCATGCGCAGGCAGCCTCATGACGGATCGGGAAAGGATCGTCCTTCCGCCCTCGACTTCAGGGAGGGCGAGCCGCACTTCAGGCTGCTTGCCGACGGCATCCCTCACATGGTCATGACCGCCGATGCGGATGGCCGGATCGATTACTGCAACCGACGGTGGACGAGCTATACCGGCCTCAGTCTTGAGCAAACCCGCTCCGGCGCCTGGAAATCGGCCGTCCACCCCGAGGACTTCGCGCGCAATATCGGCCACTGGGCAGACGCAGTGGCGAGAGGCTGCGAGTACGAAATCGAATATCGCCTGAAACGGGCATCCGATGGCGCCTACCGATGGCACCTTGAACGCGGGTCACCATTGAAGGATGCTGACGGCAAGATCGTAAAGTGGCTTGCATCCGGCACCGACATCGAAGCGCTGAAGCAGGCCCAGGCCTCTGCTGAAAGCGCCAACCATGCGAAGTCGGAGTTCCTGTCGAGCATGAGCCACGAGTTGCGTAATCCGCTGAATGCCATCCTCGGCTTCGCGCAGCTGATGGCCTCCGAGTCTCCGCCTCCGACCGCGTCGCAGCAGGCCAGCATCGACCAGATCCTGAAAGCGGGCTGGCATTTGCTGGAGCTCATCAACGAAGTCCTTGATCTGGCCAGGATAGAAGCCGGTCACGCGTCGCTGTCCCCCGAGCCGGTATCGGTCATCGACACCCTGCGCGAGTGCCACGCAATGCTTGAGCAGCAGGCACTGAAACGCACGGTCCGCATGCGGTTTCCCGCAGGCGAACTACCCTGCTTCGTCCGTGCCGACCGAACCCGCCTGAAGCAGATCCTCCTCAACCTGCTTTCCAATGCCATCAAGTACAACCGGGACCAGGGCTCGGTCGATGTGCAGGTGACGACGACGGAGCATCGCGTATGCGTCAGCGTGCGCGACACCGGCGCAGGGTTGACACCGGAACGGCTGGCCCAGCTATTCCAACCGTTCAATCGGTTGGGGCATGAGGCAGGCCCCGTGGAAGGCACCGGCATTGGTCTCGTGGTGGCCAAGCGGCTGGCCGAGTTGATGGGTGGAACCATCGACGTCGAAAGCACGCCTGGCGTGGGCAGCATGTTCCGGGTCGAACTGCCTGCTGCCGCGCCTCCCGCGATGGCTGGCGAGAGCGCGGAGGCCGCCTCACCTGTCCGGTCGTCAATCGAAGCTTCATCCACGATGCACACCCTGCTGTATGTGGAAGACAACCCCGCCAACCTCAAGCTCCTGGAGCAACTCCTCGCCCGCCGGGCAGACGTGCATTTGTTGTCCGCGGCTACCGGGATTCTCGGAGTCGAGCTCGCGCGCACTTCCCTGCCCGAAGTGATCGTGATGGATATCCATCTGCCGGACATCAACGGCATCGAAGCACTGGGGCGCCTGCGCGAAGACCCCAAGACGATGCATATTCCGGTCATCGCCCTCAGTGCCAATGCCATGCCACGCGACATCGAGCGGGGCATGAAGGCAGGATTCTTCCGGTACCTGACCAAGCCCATCAGGATCCATGAATTCATGGATGCACTGAACGCCGCACTGGAACAGCCGCGAGGATTCATTGCCCAGGGCTAGCACCGAGTCCCGCGAACTGGCTTGCCATGATCCACCCATCGGACATCCTGGGTGCAAGAATCCTGGTCGTTGACGATCTGGAGGCCAATGTCCTGCTGCTCGAAAGGATGCTGCATGCGGCCGGATATACCAGCGTCGAATCAACCACCGATCCGCGCATGGTTTCCGAGCTTCACGGCAGGAACCACTATGACCTGATCGTGCTGGATCTCCAGATGCCTGGCATGGACGGGTTCGAGGTCATGGAGAACCTCAAGGTCGTCCAGCCGGCCAGCTACCTTCCGGTGATCGTTGTCACCGCCCAACCCGATCACAAACTGCGCGCACTGCAGGCCGGCGCGAAGGACTTTGTCAGCAAGCCATTCGATCTCGGCGAGGTACTGATGCGGGTGCGGAACATGCTGGAGGTGCGCCTGCTGCACAGTGAGTCCTTGCAGTACGGCAACGCGCTCGAGCGCAAGGTATGTGAGCTGGAAGCAAGCAGGGAAACCATCGTTCGCCAGAGCGATGAACTCAGGCACCTCTACGAGAAGCTTGTTCGCGAGCAACAGGTCACCGAACGGCTGCTCCTCAACGTACTGCCGTCTCCTATCGCCGAACGCTTGAAGCTGCGGTCCGATCTGATCGCCGCCGGCCCACCGGAAATCATCGCCGACAGGTTCGAAGAAGTCTCGGTGCTGTTTGCCGACCTCGTTCAGTTCACCCGCTTCTCGCCTGCCCTGAGCCCAGAACGACTGGTGGCCATACTCAACGAGATCTTCGCCGACTTTGACGATATCGCCGATAAACGTGGGCTAGAGAAAATCAAAACGATCGGCGACGCATATATGGCAGCCGCCGGCCTGCCCTCCCCCGCTGCAGACCACGCAGCCCGGGCCGCCCATATGGCACTGGACATGATGGAACTACTGAACCGGTTCAACGAGCGAAGCGGGTACGACTTACAGTTGCGGGTTGGCATCCACAGCGGCGCGGTCGTTGCCGGTGTGATCGGTCGACGAAAATTCATCTATGACTTGTGGGGCGAAACGGTCAATATTGCTAGCCGGATGGAGTCCCACGGTGTGGCCGGCCGCGTTCAGATAACGGAAGCCACTCAGCAACGGCTTGGGAAGCCATTCCTGCTGGAAGCGCGCGGAACCATAAACGCGAAGGGCATCGGCGAGCTACGTACATGGCTAGTGGCTGGACGAACCACAGACGCCTCCCGGTAATCGCATGCTGGCTGCGACGCCACATGGTTCCACGAGCGGCTTCAGTCCGGCTTAACCCGAGCGTGTGCCGATTCCATACTCACATTCAATTCGTCGCGTTGACGGACTCCGTCCGCCATTACTCCTTCCTGGTGAACCATCGCCAGGACCATCACCTTGAATTCGGTGCTTTACTTCCGCTGGCGCGGCCGCTCAGCTTTCAACAACATATGCATGGTCTCCACGATCCTCCTTCGCAGCGACGATGCTTGATCGCTTCAGCCGACTCAAGGTGGAAGAACTAGTCGCTTACTTGCGTACTGCTGAAACGAAACATCGTTTGGGATGGCCGTTATAGAGCGTCTACCGGCCTTAATTGCGGTGTAGGCCGGGTGGCCGAGATGGGTCGGGAAGCGACGGCCAACTCGCAACTTTGGTGCTCCTGTGAAATCAGGAACGCGCCGCTTGCCAACGTGCTAACGCCGTGCGCAGCAGAGAAGCGGACACGGCCAACAGCACGAGGTCCTTCAGCAGGAACTGACCGATCGGCGCGGAGATCGCCGGGAACCCACCAGCAGTCGGCTCGGCCACGCCGGGGGTGGTGAGAAAGAACGTCAGCGTGATGGCGTACGTCGCGCATGACATGGCTGCACCAAGTACTGACGCCCCACGATGGAATGCACCGACGGCCAGCGTCGCCGCGGTGGACAGTTCCAGCACGCCAATGACACCGCTGGCTCCACGAACACCGAATGCGTCGATGAGCCAACCCATGAAGGGGCTATTCTCAATGAACGGCGCAATACCCTGCGCTTCGTAGGCGGTGAATTTCATCCCACCGAACCAGAGAAAGACAATGACCAGGGACCAGCGCAGCAACGCTTCGTGGTTGTGGATGGCTTCGTTGGTCCGCGTTGTGGCAACGGAGGTGATGGGTTGCATGTTTACTCCTCAACAGATTTGGTGTGTGGCGGAGGAGCACGCCCTGGTGGCGCAGACCTCCT
The DNA here is from genome assembly GCA_000471925.1 of Ralstonia pickettii DTP0602. Taxonomy (NCBI): domain Bacteria; kingdom Pseudomonadati; phylum Pseudomonadota; class Betaproteobacteria; order Burkholderiales; family Burkholderiaceae; genus Ralstonia; species Ralstonia pickettii. Next base: position 12,250 of record CP006669.1, on the reverse strand, counting down.
TTCCTGTCATTGCGACGATGCGCGTGCGCGCATTCCGGCGCGGCCGGTTCCAGCTCTGCCAGAACCGGCGATTTCGGAAAATTCCTCGTTCCAGAGACGTATCAGGCGCGTCCCTTACCGATATGAAGTCGCCCCATGGACTTCGGGACTATCCCCACGCGGGAAGGTGCGTTTGAGCGGCGTTCAGTCGCGGAACAGGTGCGTGGCATGCGTTACGGCCCCGCCCGCCCGAATTGCCGCCGCCACAAGTGCGGCTTCCGCAAGTTGCTCATCGGTGGCGCCGGCATCGTGGGCGGCCTTGGTATGCAGGGCGATGCAATATGGGCACTGCGTGGTCAGCGCGACGGCCACCGCAATAATCTGCTTCTGCTGCACCGAAAGCGCGCCGTCAGCGAAAGCTGCATGGTCGAAGGCAAGGAAGCGTTTCATCGCTTCAGGAGCGTTTTCGTCCAGCTTCTTCAAACGGGCAAGATCTTTCATATCGAACATGGGAACCTCCATCAAGACTGGGATTGGAGTAGGTATGATAGGAATGGCAAGGTTCCAGGTGGTCTTAGTTTGGTTTCAATTCGTCCAATGATGGCATCCTCCCCTGCTGCACATCGTGTGCTCGAACATTTCCTTGCCACACTCGACATTGGTGTCACGCACATCACACGGTGCGACATCCGCGATGGCTGGAGCGTGCGTTTCGAAGCGTGTGAAACGGCCAGCCTCCACTACTGCCTGGACGGTCGCGGGACGCTCGACGCAGGCGATGGCCACCGCATCGCGTTACAGCCGCACAGTTTCGTCTTGATGCCGCCGGGCGTTTCCTACCGGCTGGAGTGCGAGCTCGAGTCGCCAACCGTTTCGGTGGATCGGGCAAGGCTTGGCTCATGGTCCGCGCGCGAAACGGCGCCGACAGTGAAGGTGGGCGAGGCAGCAGTGGGGGTTGAGATGGCATGTGGGGAGTTGCGTTTCGCGACGAGTACCGCCGATCCCTTCAGGATGCTGCGGCGTCCAATCGTGACCCGATTCGACGGGCCTGCGGGGCTGAAGGACCAGTTCGTCATGCTGTTGGCGGAAACCGCACAGCCCGGATTGGGCTCGAGGGTTTTGATCGAGGCATTGCTCAAGCAATGCTTGATCATGCTGCTGCGGCGCCAGGTGGAGGACAAAGACGCGGAGCTGTCGTGGACAGCGGCCGTTGCCGATCCCCGCCTGCTTCTCGCATTGGAGAAGCTCTTTGAACATCCCGAAGCGCCGCTGTCGGTGCAGCGATTGGCCGATCTGGCCGGTATGAGCCGTTCAGCGTTCGCTTCGCACTTCGAACGAGCGTTCGGCCAGACGCCGATGGCCATGCTGCGCGCGGTTCGGCTGCACAAGGCCGCGGAGCTGCTGGCGACCACAACCCTGCAAATTTCCCAGGTGGCGCACGCCGTTGGTTTCTCCAGCCGCAGCAATTTCTCACAGGCGTTCCACAAACAGCATGGTGTGGACCCAAGCGGATTTCGGCAGCGGATGACATCTCGTCAGCGTGTGGGTGGCGACTGATTTCGACTGCTGATTCAACCGGTCGATGCAGCAGTGCCCCCAATCCAGTCCCGCCAGAAACCACTCACGGCCTTGCCTTTGGAAAGGTTCAGCGTCACCCGTTCCGTCTCAAAGTTAATGGGCCATCGATCCCGTACGAATCAATTGCCAGGCATCGGTGCCGGTAAATGCGATAGTCAGCTACCTCAACGCTTCCATCCAGGACCTCGGTACGCTTGACGGCACGTACTCCATGGCAAAGGCGATAAATGCGGGTGTCAAAGTAGTAGGAGTAGCTCAGACGAATCGCGGTCAGCTGCATGGATTCTTGTGGACCTCGAGTGGAGGCATGCTGGATCTGAGAACCCTGGGCGGTAAGAACTCCGAAGCCGCATCTGCGCGCGGAACGATTTGGTGGGGTGAGGCGCCCTGCACGGTTAATTGATGCCGATGATTGGCTCGATGCGTAAAGCTCAAAATCATTCCGGCCACTGTGCTACCGGTAGATGGCGGAGCCATTTGGCGCAAAGATGGCCAGCTGCTGGATCGATTTCACGGTGGCTCGCCTGTGGAGAGGCAGACGGTGCTCGTATCGGACACCGTCTGGGATGCGATCATGGCTAAGCCGTGGCGACGGGAGTCGGTATCAGGCCAGCGCACCGTCGGTGTAGACGTCACGGTTGCCGGTGCTCGCGGTCAGGCCATCGCGATTGCTGATGCGGGCACCGTCAGCGTAGACGTCACGGTTACCGATGCTCGCTGTCAGGCCATCGCGATTGCTGATGCGGGCGCCGTCGGTGTAGACGTCACGGTTGCTGATACTTGCGGTCAGGCCGTCGCGATTGCTAACGCGGGCGCCGTCCGTGTAGACGTCACGGCTGGTGATGCGAGCGCCATCCGTAAAGGAGCTGCGCTGATCGTTGACTCGATAGGTGTAGCTGTACGCTTCACCGGCCTCTTGCGGGGTAGCCTGGGCAACGCCTGCTACGAAAGCGGCGGCAATAGCAGCGGCGGTCAGGATGGTCTTGGCGTTCATGATGTTTTCCTTGCGTTGGGGCCGGGCGATGCTGGTTTGGGTAGCTGATCGAGGGCCAATGTCTGTGCTGCGTAGTAAGCAATCTTCTCCTCGCCCTCACATCTAACTATCTTTTAGTAGATAGATGCGAAGAATCAAAAAAAGACCGCCTCCGGTACTGACAAAGTGCTTGGTATTGCGTGGACCGCTTTGCGTGGCTGCCGTTGGTGTGGTGCTGCGTCGCTGTCCATGGCCCGAATACTATCTACTACTAGATAGATAAGCAAGGATGAATCTGTTCATTCGACGGAAAAGATTTTTATCAGCCCAATTGAGGCGCGCTATATCAAGGGTAAGTAACTGATTTTATTACATAATATTCGACACAAGTCGCGCCGGGACATTGCTCATCCGGCCACAGAATCGCTGCGCAAATATCGATCATAGAGCACACTGATAGCTAGCACTACGCTGGCTAGTCGGCCCCATCGGGCTTGCGGGTCTGTCAGCAAGAGACACTTAAGGCGTCGATGACCGGCCCGCCGAAGCCAAAACATCTCGAGCGCCAGCGAGGCATCGAAAGATGGGGGTCGCCTGCCGCCGCCAGTTGTTCAGAGCGTACTTCTTCCAGCGGATCGCCGACGGTACGCTCTTGGCCAGCCGGGAGCGAAAAGCTGTGCACGATTTTCTTCGATCGCGTCAGGCCAGCGGAAAATCGCAGCCGGCGCGACGGGCGGAATTCATTTCGTCCTGACGGCACCCCGGCGCCCGGCTTCGGCAGCGCATCAACTTCCAGGCAAAGGCCTCTGCACATCCTCGAGCGCGGGCTGCGGCATCACCTTCGATGTCCCCTGCCCCTTAAGTCTCCCTTAAGTCTTGCCTCATAGAGTGACGGCGTACCAACAACCGGGATAGAGACGCCATGACTCCGCAGGATACGCAAGCACTCGAAGTCTTCCTGACTCAGTTGACCCAGGCCCGCGCCGGCGCGAAGGACCCGCAGGCGGAGGCACTCATCGCCCAGGCGGTCGCGATACAGCCGGACGCCGCCTATTTGCTGGTCCAGCGGGCCATGCTGCTCGATCATGCCTTGTCGACGGCAAAGGCGCAGATCGCTGCCTTGCAGGGCCAGTTGCAGGCCGCGCAGGCCAGCGGCTCCCGCAGCTTCATCGATCAGCAGAATGCGTGGGGTGCCAGTGCGAATCCCGCTGCCGCGACGCCCGTGCCAGCGCCCGCTCAGGCCGTGTCACCTGCGCTGCAGACGCCCCCGGCGCAGTCGCCCCGGCCGGGCTTCCTGAGCGGCGGGTTCGGCAGCACGCTGGGCAGCATCGCAACGACGGCTGCCGGCGTGGCTGGCGGTGCCTTCCTGTTCCAGGGTATCGAGAACCTGTTCGGCCACAGCAGCAAGAACGCGATCCTGGAGCAGTCCGGCATGAACACGCCAGGAACGGAAACGAACGTCGTCAACAACTACTACGGGAACGATGACCAGGCATCGGTCGCTGCGAGCTATTGGGGATCGGATAGCGGCAATCTCGATGCAGGCCTGAGCGACGACGGTTTCTTAGACGACGATTCGACCGTGATCTAGCTTCATCGCGCAGCGCGTGGCAACAGGTGTCATGATGGCGGAGTGTGCGGGACCCCCGCGCGCGCCCTGGATCGGGAAATTGCGGAGCCCGCCCCGGCTTGAAGACTTTAGCAACGAGGAGACATGGGTGCATGGGCATGACGGGTACTGTATAGGCGCAAAGTATGGCCGTCATTCATTCGCATGTTATGCGCACTCCGACTCACGCGTCCTCGTGCTCTCGATTCGACATCTGCGAGAGTTGGGGTACGCACCGGACAACGAGTGCCCCCCAAGGGGGCGGCGGACGACGAAGTCTTCCGCAGGAAAGCGCTGATCCGGCAGCATGCGTGCCTGGGCTCCCTTGCGAGCCAGCCGGAGGGGATAGCGCCGCCTCCGACCCTTCTCCCCCTGATGCCTCCCCCAAGAGTTACCGCAGCAGCAGGAGGGATTCAGTGCAACTTTTACACGAGCCGGGCGTGCCCGAACTTCGGCGTTCCCGTGCCCGAGACGACGACCATGGGTGTGGCGGATATCTTCAGAGACGTTCCGCAAGCCACGCGAAGCGCTACCCCCCAATCTGATACGGGCGATAGTTGCCGAGGCAGGTGCGAATTCCACCTGAGTCCGCGAGCGCAGCGGCCAACAGTTCCCGACTAAGCAGTCTGCCGCCGACGGCTGGCCACCTTTCTCGTTCCCGCGCGCACAGGATTATCTTCCACGGGCGCATCCTCGCCTCTTGCGTGCAAGGCGTGGCCGCAGTCCACACCGAGCGTTAGGCGTAGCGCCCGGCACAAAAATAATTTACATTGCGCTTTAGTCAGCATTTCAGCCCGGTTCCAGATGGCTTCTGCTGAATATTGTTATAGCTCAAGCACTTAGCGCTGCCTCCATGGCTCAGGATCCCAGTACGCACGCCGTCACCAAACTCACCCGCACCGAATTTGCCGTGGTCCGTGCCTATGCGCAGGGCATGCGGCCGGTGGACATCGCCAACCGCTACTTGCTGGACCCGGATGAGGACGAGCACCTGAGCGAACCCCAGGCGATCCAGCGCATCCTGGCCTTGCGCGACCGGCTGGTGCAGTTCGCCCTGCAGCATGGCCAGCCCGAGATCGCCGGCATGTTCGAAGCGCTGCGCGCGCGCTCAGAGGTTGGCATGTCCCGGCGGGTAGACGCCGTGTCGGCGCTCGAGCGGCTTGGGCAAGGCTACCCGCAGCCCCAGCACGAGGTGTCGCTCTGGTTCAAGCCGAGCCTGGCACGCCGGCTGGTGGCGGCCAATATCCGGCGGATTGAGGACCTGACGTCCTTGGCGAACCGGCGCGGCAGCAGCTGGTGGCGCACGGTACCACGCATCGGCGCGCAGTCGGCCGAGGTCATCACGCACTGGCTGGTGCGCCAGCGCCCGGCCATGGGCGCCGCGGCGGTCAAAGCCTATGTGCTGCCGCCTGCCGCCCACGCCCGCCGCGACGCGCTGGTGCCCTTGGCCTTGGCCCCCGGTATGCCGTATCCCGTACCACTCGAGCATATGCTGGCGCCGGCCCCGAGTACCGCGGCAGGGCCAGCGCTTGCCGCCGATCTGGCGTTCGTACGCGCCTGGCTGCAGGACCGGGCGCCGCATACCCGCAACAGCTATCGGCGCGAGGCCGAGCGGCTGCTGTTGTGGAATGCAGCGCGCAAGAAGGGGCTGCAGGCGTTGGAGGCCTGCGATCTTGAAGCTTATGCGGAATTTTTAGCGGACCCTCAGCCGGCGGCGTTCTGGTGCGGCCCGAGCGGGGCGCGCGACAGGATGCACTGGCGGCCATTCGAAGGGCCGCTGGGAGCCAGTTCGGTGGCGGCCGCCTTACGAGTGGTTCGGGCGCTGCTACGCGCAATGGTCAAGGCCGGGCATCTGGCGAGCGCCCCGCTCATCCCAAGGCAAGCCGCCGCCGCTGCGCCCACGGCGCTGCGCGCGCCGTCCGTCCAACCCGACGTGGAGGCCTTCCTGGTCTGGTTGGGGGAGGCGCGGCAGGGTCCGAGACATCGTGCTGCGCTTGCTGCAATACAGCTCATGCGCAGCGCCAGCTTGCCACTGAGCGAGCTGGCGGCGCTGCGCTGCGCCAGCCTGCATGCGGGTCCCGACGACACCTTACTGCGACGGCCGGGTTCGCGGCAGCAACTGGTGGCCCTTGACGCTGCCGCCCGACAGGCCTTGCAGGCGCATTGGGCCGATCGCGGCTGGCCAAGCATGATGCCGCCGGCGCAAGCAGCGCTGTTGGCCCCGACGGTACAGCCTGCCACCAAGCGCGGGCGCAACAAGCGGCTTGCGGGCGTGGCGGCAGGCTACTCGGCCACCGGCCTGGATCAATTGATGCGTAGTCTGTGGCGGCACTTCTGTGTGCAGCGCGGGGAGCTATCGGAAGGGTTCACGCCCGGCCAGCTTCGCACCCGCGCCAGCCGGGCCTGAGCTACTAGCGCCTGGAGGCCAACGTCAGCCGAGTTTCGCGCTGCGCGAAGCTCCAGAGCCAACAGCCTTTTCCCCACCGCGATTTCAAGCGATGCAAGCAGGTCGCAGAAGCCTTCCTGCCCACAATCCTGGCATTGCGAGAGTGCGCGTAGTACGGGGCCGGCCTCGCCATTTTACTTACCATTATCTGAATAATGGTAATTGAATGTCGGCGCTGGCTATAATGCGTCGCATTGGGCTGGAGAACCGCCTCGGGTCTGGCCCGGCGACGCGCCAACCCGGCCGCCCACCGCCGCCTTGGCCCGCCATGACGATTGACCAGAGCCCTGCCCGTACTGCCGATGAATACCTCAGCCCTTCCGCCGAACGCACTGGCTAGCCCGGTGCTGCCAGCAGGGCTCTCCGACCCCCAACTGGTGCTCGCCTGGCTCGACACCAAGTCCGCCGCGGGTCTCGGTCTGCGCACCAGCACGCGCAGCCAGTACGAACTCGAGGCGCACCGACTGCTCTGGTACGCGCACGAGCTCGGCCGGCCGCTGCGCACCTGGCAGGTCGCGCATGCCAGCAGCTACCTTGCCTTCCTGCGCGACCCGCCCGCGCACGCAGTCGGCGACGGCCGAGCGCGCCGCGCCAGCCCTGGCTGGCGGCCGCTGCGCGGCCCGCTCTCCGAGGCGTCGCGGCGCCAGAGCGCAGTCATTGTGGGCATCCTGTTCGACTGGCTGGTACGGGTCGGCGCGCTGCGGGTCAATCCGTTCGCCATGGTTCCGCGTGCGCGTGCGCGTGCCGTTACCGGCCCGGGCTCACAGCGGCGCTTCCTCGAACTGGAACAGGTCGTCGCGGTATTCGAAGCGATCGAGGCTCGCCCGGCGCCGACGTTGTGGGCGCAACTGCACAAGGCGCGCGACCGCCTGTTGCTTGCGCTGCTGGTCCAGACCGGTTTGCGCGCCTCCGAGGTTGCCGCGCTGACGTGGGCGGACTTCGAACTCCAGCCTGGCCGGTCACGCACGTTCTGGACTGTGCGTATCCGGCAGGCGAAGGGTGGCGACGATCCGCTGGTGCCGTGCGACAACGCGATGGACGAACTGGCGCGTTTCCGACGCCTGGTGGGTCTGCCCCCCGCGCCGAGCGCCACTGACACCATCGCGGTCATCCCGGCGATCGGGGGCGGACGTCAGCGCGCCGCGCCGGTAGCCGACCCGCTCGAGCTACAAGCAATGCTGGGCCGGCCGCTCCGTACGCGCCAAGGCATCTATGTGATCGTGCGCGCGGCCTTTGCCGAGGCGGCCGATCGCCTAGAGCGAGAGCACCAAGGCGAGCAGGCGGCCAGGCTGCACGCAGCGTCGACGCACTGGCTGCGGCATACCCATGCCACGCAGCTGCTACGCGCTGGCGTGCCGGTGACCGACGTGCAGCGCGCCTTGCGACATCGCGACATCAACACTACGCGGCGGTACACCCACGAGACGCTGGAAGACGTAGCACGCGCGTTGGCCGGCAAGATTCCGGGCGCCGCGTAGGGGGCTTCGTCGAAAGACACTCTCGTATCCGGCCCGATGGCCAAGCATTCCCCGCAGTGGGGCCAGACCACGCTGCGCAGCATACTCGCACGCGCTTGCGGGATCCTTCGGTGCATTCAGTCGAATGGGCCGTGATTTGATGACGTAGACAAGCGCCGTCCCCTCTGGGCATTGGCGACTCTTCCACTAAGCGCTGAAGCAAAAATTGTGGCGGTATGCAGTGCTGCGCCGGGATTCTTCTCTCTTCCCCAGCTTGGCTGCACCCGGCATCTGTGTAGCCTGCTGGCCCGCACGCGCTCAGACATACCCTTTGGGAGCCAGGCCGTCGCCCGCGAAACAGTACCGCGTCTGAGAGCAGAAGCGGGGCGATACGCAACGGCATGCGGCGTGAGTGCAGCGGCTGTTTGGCTACGCGTCTCTGCAAGCTTTGCCGCTGTTCGCACCGAGCGGGCACGACGCCAGCAATTCGCCGCGCTCTATCGCAAGCGAACTTCGCACTCATGGCCGGGCGGTGACCCAGCCTCCCTCGACTGAACGGGTCGGCATGCCGGCGGATAATGCCGCTCCCCAAATCCTTTGCCTACCCGTCGTGACCTCCCGGGATTTTGAGGTACTGAGACGGGTCCGAACTTGGGAAGGTCTGCGAGTAGCAGTTGGCAGCGTCCCAACTTGGAAAAGTCAGCGAGCTTCACATGTGGCGCCGTCCCACCCACCTTGGGAGCATCCGTGAGCAGCGCTAGGACTGTCCCAACTTGGGAAACTCGACGAGCTACGGCTAAGCACCGTCCCAACTTGGGAAAGTCTGCGGCCTGCAAGTGGCGCCGTCCTTGGGAACGTCGATGAGCCGCGCCTGGACCGTCCCAACTTGCAAACCTCGATGAGTTGCGGTACCACCGTCCCAACTTGGGAAGGTCCGCGGCACCGTCCTACCGTGGGAAGGTCTGCGATTGGCACTGAAGCGTCCCAACTTGGGAAAGTCGGCCTGCATGTGGCGCCGTCCTACCGTGGGAAGGTCTCGATTGGCACTGAAGCGTCCCAACTTGGGAAAGTCGGCCTGCATGTGGTGCCGTCCTTGGGAACGTCGGCGATCTGCGCCTGAACCGTCCCAATTTGGGAAACTCGCGGAGCTGCGGCTAGCACCGTCCCAACTTGGGAAGGTCCGCGAGCCTGCACGTCGCACCGTCCTACCGTGGGAAGGTCTGCGATTGGCAGTCAAGCGTCCCAACTTGGGAAAGTCGCGGAGCTGCGGCTAGCACCGTCCCAACTTGGGAAGGTCCGCGAGCCTGCACGTCGCACCGTCCTACCGTGGGAAGGTCTGCGATTGGCAGTCAAGCGTCCCAACTTGGGAAAGTCGGCCTGCATGTGGCGCCGCCCTTGGGAACGTCGGCGATCTGCGCCCGGACCGTCCCAATTTGGGAAACTCGCGGAGCTGCGGCTAGCACCGTCCCAACTTGGGAAGGTCTTCGAACCGCACCTGGCACCGCCCTACTTGGGGAGCTCTACGTCGGCACTGAAGCGTGCCAACTTGGGAAAGTCAGCCTGCAGCATGTAGCGCTGTCCGTGGGAACGTCGACGAGCCGCGCCTGGACCGTCCCAACTTGGGAAACTCGATGAGCTACGGCTACCACCGTCCCAACTTGGGAAGGTCTTCGAGCCGCACCTCACCGTCCTACCGGGGGAAGGTCTGCGATTGGCACTGAAGCGTCCCAACTTGGGAAAGTCTACGGCCTGCATGTGGCGCCGTCTTGGGAACGTCGGCGAGCCGCGCCCGGACCGTCCCAACTTGGGAGGCTCGACCCGCCGCTAGCTCCGTCCATACTTGGGAAAGTCTGCTCGCGGCGATGTCAGCGTCGAGTAGACAAAAAAAAAGCCCGCTCGAGGCGGGCTATGTACTCTTCTAGGAAAGCTTATTTGGGCTGGTGGTGGAACGTCTCGCTAATTAGCTCCCGAATCTGCGTCTCCAGGGCTGCGGTTAGCACCCCAGCTTTAACTTTCACCGTGAAGCCGTTGACATCCTTCGTAATGGAGCCTGCTTGTTCCTTGCCCGAGAAGAATTTATCAATGCTTCGCTCACTCGCGGCGCTTGGCGCCGAGGCGCGCCGGGTCGCAAGTGCCTTGATAGCGCCAGCGGCCTTCCCTTGCTCCATCTTTCCCGATGCAACAAGTGGCCAGATCTCTTTAGCGGCATCATTCCCCGCCTCGCCATACTTTCGGATTGATGTGACGATTGCTTCCGCCGCACTCCCACCCAGCAGACGCGGCTGAAGGTCGAGGTCCTGCAACACGAAATCTGGCAATTGCCCGAAGCTCAAGAACCGGTAGAGGCCGCTTTTTGACAGGCCAAGCGCCTCGGCGAGCCGCACACGCGACGGAAATTCCTTCTCCGTCTGCCGGATAGACAGGGCGATTTCGTAGTCCGACAGGTCATCGCGGCTGATGTTTTCCACCATCGCGAGCACCGCCATGTCGGCGTCAGAACACTCCACGACAACCGCCTTGATCGCATCGAGCCCCAGCATTTTGTGAGCGCGCCACCGGCGCTCACCCGCCACGATTTGGTAGCCGCCTTCAGCGCGGCGTACCACGATGGGCTGCATCAGCCCGACTTCACGAATCGACTCCGCCAGCTCCGAGAGCTTGGATTCGTTGAAAACGCGCCGCGGCTGCCACGGATTCGGCCCGATATCCGCAACAGCGAGCTGCGAAGCGACGCCGGCCGCCTCCAACTCCTGGACACGGATCTGCGCGACGGCCAATGCGCCAGCCAGGCCCGGTGCCGTCTGCGTCCGGTCGTTACGCTTGACCTCGTCCTGCTGAATAGCCGAGGTCTTCCGGATGCTGGCCGTCTTCGCCAACAGCTGTTCCCGCATATTGCTCATTGCGCGTTCCTCCACTTTTCCGCATAGATTTCATCCAGCCATCGGCAGTATTCGACAATCGGCTGGCGCACTCGCTGCAGCGACTTGGCTGCGCTATGCGTGCTGCTCACGTCAAAAACCGTTGAGAACGCCAGAGCCCCGGTGCTCATCACAGAACTCGAGGGCACTTCAATCGAATGCAGCCAGCTCTCGTAAGCGCTCTGCGCCCAGGCTCGTACGATGGGGGCCGACGAAGTGCGCCCGTAGTCAACCTTCGAGAGCAGCAACGAGACGAAGTCGTATTTCTTGTCCGCCTCGTACTTGATGAAGCTCTTGGAGACGTCTGAAAACAGGCGCCAGAACGACAGCGAGCTGATGAAGTCCAGATTCTCAGGGACCATCGGCATGACCATCGCGTCTGCAGCCAGCAAGGCATTCAGGTTGAGGTACGAAAGCGACGGCGACGTATCCATGAGGATGTAGTCGTAGTCCTTGCGCAATGGCTCCAGCCCCTCCCGCAGTACGGTCCAGAAACGAAAGCCCGGCTTGATCTTCTGCATAGCGGGCAGATGGAACTCTGCCCCAATCAACTCGGTGTGCGCTGGAATAATGTCAAGGCCATCCCAGTAGGTCGACTGAACGCGTGCCTGCAGCCCACCTTCGATCTGCTGATCATAGATATACGGCAGGATGGTGTCTTCCGGCGTGACGTCCTTTTCGGCATACAAGCCACAGAGCTCCGAAAGTGAGGCTTGAGGGTCGAGGTCGACCACCAGAACTTTTCGGCCGCGCAATGTCAGCCCCTGGGCAAGACACATTGTCGTGGTGGTCTTGGCCGACCCACCCTTGAGCTGGGCGGTAATGACGATTTTTCCTTCCGGCTGTCTCGTTCCCGTGACAAGCGGCGTCTGATAAATGTCCGAGACCTTCTGAACCCAGATGCGAGCCTCTGCCAGCGTGAAGGTCCTGGTACGCCCAGTACCGGCCGCAGTGCCAGGGGGCAGCTCGCCATCGCCCTTGGTCGCCAGATACTGAACCTGGGAGTGTGAGATGTTGCACATCTCCGCAATCTCCCCTGTTTTGAAAATCGGTGCGGTCTTTCTTGGCCGCGGTGCGAGGATCGTCTCGCGAAGTTCGTCCGTAAAAATGGTGACCTTTTCCGCGAACTGGGATATCTGCTCAAGCGGTACAGTTCGGTCGACTGCAGGAAGTTGGCTCGTTTTCACCATTCTGAGGTTTTTCCGGAAAATTCGAGAAAGCTCAGAATACAGGAAATACTTGAGCCATGGCTCATAAACCGCTGTTTTTTAAGCAAAGACTCCTCAAAAA